>DASUXL010000082.1:0-70979 GCA_036377915.1 Candidatus Limnocylindrales bacterium | reverse complement strand
GCGTCGAGCAGGCCGCGCGTGTAGGGGTGGGTCGGGTGGGCGAACAGGTTGGTCACGGTGGCCTGCTCGATGACGCGCCCGGCGTACATGACGACCACCCGGTCGGCGATGTCCGCGACCACCCCGAGATCGTGGGTGATCAGCAGCACCGACATGCCGATCTCGTCGCGAAGGTTGCGCAGCACGTCGAGGATGCCGGCCTGGATGGTCACGTCAAGGGCGGTGGTGGGCTCGTCGGCGGCGAGCAGCTTGGGCCGGCACGCCACCGCCATGGCGATCATCACGCGCTGCCTCATGCCGCCGGAGAGCTGGTGCGGGTACTCGCTGAACCGCCTGTGCGGCAAGGGGATCCCGACCAGTTCGAGCAGTTCGATGATGCGCCTTTTCAAGGCGGCGCCGTGCAGCCGCTGGTGCTTGCGCAGCACCTCGCCGATCTGGTGGCCCACCGTGAGCACCGGGTTCAGGGACGTCATCGGCTCCTGGAAGATGTAGGCGATGTCGCGCCCGCGCGACTGCCGCGACGGCTGCGAGCCCTGCAACTCCACCGCGCCGGTGACGGTGGCGTTGCGCGGCAACAGTTCCGTCAGGGCGAGCGCCGTCACCGACTTGCCGCAGCCCGACTCCCCGACCAGGGCGACGACCTCCCGCTCCGCCACCTCGAAGGAAACCTCGTCGACGGCGAGCACCGGGCCGTCCTCGGTGCGGAACCGGACCGTCAGATCCTTCACGTCAAGCAGGGTCACGACCGGCTCTCCCGGGGGTCGAGCGCGTCGCGCAGGCCGTCTCCGAGCAGGTTCAGGGCGAGCGTGAGGATCACGATGGTGACGCCGGGGAACACCGCCATCCAGGGACCGTCCTGCACGTCGGCCTGCGCGTCGGCGAGCATTATGCCGAGCGAGGGAATGGGTGGCCGTACCCCCAAGCCTAAAAATGAAAGCACCGCCTCGCCGATGATCGCCCCCGGGACCGCGACGGTCGCCTGCACGATCAGGGCGTTTATCGCATTCGGCAGGATGTGGCGGCGCAGCAGCACGAAGTCGTTGGCCCCACCGGCCACCGCCGCTGCCACAAAATCCATGTGGCGCAAGCGAAGTGTCTCGCCGCGTGTCACCCGCACCACCCTCGGGATCTGGGCGATGCCGATGGCGATGACGGCGGTGAACAGCGACGGTCCCAGGATCGCGGCAAGGCCGACCGCGAGCACCAGGAACGGGAACGCCAGCAGGGTGTCGGTGAACCGCGACACCAGCGGATCCAGCCAGCCGTAGAACCCGGCCAGCAGTCCAAAGGGGACACCGACCGCCAGCGACAGGACCACCGAGAGCAACCCGACCGCCACCGAGGCGCGCAGCCCGAAGATGGCGCGGGAGAACTGGTCGCGGCCCAAACTGTCGGTGCCGAATATATGGGTACCGGACGGAGGCCGCAGTGGCTCGGCGAAGTTGACCTGGTCGGAGGCGAAAGGTGCCACGAAATCGGCAAGCAGCGCGGCCAGCATCGCCACGCACACCACCACCAGGCCCAGCACCGCCAGCGGATTTCGCAGCACCCGCCGGGCCACCCGCCGCCGGGTCGACAGGGCCACCGGGATCGTCGCCGGAACCGTGGTCACAGCGCCCTCCCTCCCACTCTGATGCGCGGATCGATGACGGAGTAGAGCAGATCGACGGCGAGGTTGATGAGAATGTAGGCGCTCGCCGTCACCAGCACCACACCCTGGATCATCGGGTAGTCGCGGGTGAACACGGCGTCGATGGTGAGTTTGCCGAAGCCGGGCAGCACGAACAGCTGCTCGGTCACGACCGCGCCGGAGATGAGCGCGCCGAGTTCGAGGCCGACGATGGTGATGACCACGATGAGGCTGTTGCGCAGCGCGTGCCCGAAGATGACCTGCCCGCCGCTGAGCCCCTTGGCCCGCGCGGTGCGCACGTAGTCGGCGGTGAGCGCGTCGAGCATCGCCGAGCGGGTCTGGCGCATGATGACGGCGGCAAGCCCGGAGCCCAGCACCACAGCCGGCATCAGCAGGTGCCGGAAGCTCTCGACCGGGTTCTCGAAGATGGAGACAAAGCCGGAGGCGGGCAGGATGGGGTACGCGATCGCCAAGCCGAGGATCACCATCTGCCCGAACCAGAAGTTCGGCACCGAAAGGCCGATCAGCGCAACGGCGTTGGCGCCCCACTCGGCGGGCCGCCGGCGCCGCACCGCCGCGATCACACCGGCGCCGATGCCGATGAGGATCGCGACCATCATGGCGAACGCGGCAAGCTGCAGCGTGACCGGCAGCGCATGGCCGATGGTCTCGGCGACCGGCAGGCCCGTGCGCGGTGACCGGCCGAGATCGCCGGTCACCGCCTTCTGCACGTAGCGCACATACTGCACGGGAAGGGGCTGGTCCAGCCCGTAGGACTGGCGGATCGCGGCGATGACCGCCGGGTTGTCACCTTCCTCACCGGCCAGGGTGCGCGCCGGATCGCCGGGCAGGGCCCGGATCCCCAGGAAGACCACGATGGTGGCGAGGATCAGCGTCACCGCCGACTCCAGCAGCCGGCGCAGCACATACCTTCCCATGACTGCCCGGCCTCAGGCGGCGAAACCGGCGGTGGCCAGGCGGATCAGACCGTCGCCGTACACCTGTACGCCGACGATCTTCGAGGAGACACCGGTCAGGTTCTTCTGCCGGTACAGGTAGATCAGCGGCACGTCGTCGTGCAGCTTGGTGATCACCTTGCCGTACAGCTCGCGCCGCTTCGCCACGTCGGGCGTCTTGCGCGCCTCGTCCAGCCAGCCGTCCACTTCGGCGTTGCTGTACCCGCAGATGTTCTGGGAACCGCTGGTACGCACGAAGTTGGCGATGTTGCCGTCCGGGTCGACGCGCCCCGACCAGCCGATCTGGAACGCCTGGTACTTGCCGGCGTCGGTCTGCGTCAGCGACGCGGCGAACTCCACCGGCTGCAGCTCCAGCTCGAAGCCGCCCTCCTTGACCTGTGCCTGGATCGCCTCACCGAGACGGCGGGCGTCGGCTGTATTGCCGATCACCATGCTGGTTTTGACCGGGAGGGTCAGACCCGCCTGTTGCAGCAGGGACTTGGCCTCGTTGGGGTCGTGCTTGGGGCACGCCTGCGCGGGGTCGGAGGAGAACGGGCTGGCGGCGCTGACCGGGCCGCATGCCGGGCTGAATTCGCCGCGGAACACCACCTGGTTGATGGCGGCCCGGTCGAGGCTCAGCTCGAACGCCTTGCGGACCCGCTTGTCGGTCGCCAGCGCGCCGGCATACGGCGCGGCGAGCGTCTTGGGCGCCTTGCCGACACCGTCGACGTTCCCGAGGTTGATGGTGATTCCTTGGTATCCAAGGGAATCTGAAGTGATCAGGCGCAGTGACTGCTCCGCCCGCAAAGCGCTGACATCCGTGGCCGCGACCGCGTCGAGCACCTCGACGTCGCCGGAGCGCAGGTTGTTGAAGCGCGTGTTGGCGTCAGCAATGATCTTGTAGGTGACGCCGTCGAGATGGACCTTGGCGGCGTCGTAGTAGTTGGGATCCTTGACCACCTCGATGCGGTCCTGCGCCACCCGGCTGGCAAACTTGAACGGCCCCACGCAGACCGGGCTGGTGGCGAAGTTCTCGCCCTGGGCGGTCAAGGCCGCGGGCGACATAATCATGCCGGCGCGGTCGGCGAGCACCGCGGTCAGCGGGGTGAACGCGGTCTTCATCTTGATGGCCACCGTCGCCGTATCCACGACCGAGACACTGTCCACGCTGGTCAGCTCGCTTGTGCGGGCCGAACCGGCGAGCGTGCGGTGCCGGTCGAGGCTCGTCTTGACCGCCGCGGCGTCAAGCGTGGTGCCGTCGGCGAACTTCAGGCCCACCTTGATCCGGATGGTGACGGTCAGGCCGTCGGACGAGAACTCGGGCAGCGCGGCGGCGAGCTGCGGCACAAGGTTCAGCTTGCTGTCGACGTCGTAGAGCTTCTCGCAGATGGCGTTGAAGACGGTGCGGCCCACGAGGGTGCGGGCCAGTGTCGGGTCGAGCCGGTCGGGTTCCGCGGACAGCGCCACCCGCAATGTCCCGCCCTGGCGCGCTGGGCGGGTGTCGCCGGAGGGTTGCTGAGTCGGACCCGAGGCGATCGGGCTGCACGCCGTCGCCAGCAGGGCCGCACAAACTGTTGCCGCGCAACGAGTGATGAGGGATGACTTATATGGCATTGGGCGCCTCCCATAACAGGTGAGTGCGTCCCGAAACTATCCTGTATACAAGATCTAGGTCAATCACGGGCGCCCAACTGTTAAGCGCCCGTGACTGCTGGAGTCATGCCGTCTTGACGTAGTCGTTCAGCCACTCGAGCAGGATCTCGCTGCCCTCCTTGGAGAAATCTCGCTCCTCGGAGCTGTTGCAGTCCTGCGTGAAGGTCACCCGGGTCTTGCCGCCCTCGACCTCCTCCAGGTCCATCACCATCGGCGGGGTACTGCCGCCTGGGATGTCCATTGTGGTCACCATGCGGCTGTTGGGCGCCAGCTCGACGTAAGTGCCGGTCATCTCCTCCTCGCTGCCGTCGGGCCCGGTCATGGTGACGTTGAACTTGCCGCCGGGCTTGGCTTGCACGGTGACGGTCTCGGGGCGTGCCCGGAAGATGCCGGCGGTCCCTTCGGCGGTGGTCCACGCGGCCCACACCTTGCCCACGGGGGCGTCCACAACCTTGGAAACCTTGTAGTCGAAGCTCATTGTTCTCTCCTGTCTCGCGATGTTGCCAGTAAGACGGAAGGCGCCGGGAAAACTCATCGGTGGGTAGCATGCCCGCGTGAGCTTGCTGCACACCATCCTTCGCGACCGCAACATCGACGGTATCCGGCAGGCGTCGCTGGCGATCGGCGCGGTCATCTTCAGCGGGCTGAACATCGCGGTGCTCGGTGTGCTTGAGCCGCGTGGCCTGTGGCAGATCGTGCCGGCCGTCATCATCTCGGCGCTGAGCCTGGCGGTGCTGGTGCGCGGCATCCAGCGGCTGCTGCTGGTGTCGTGGGCGCGGCCGGTGCTGGGCCAGTGGGTCTACATCTCGTCGTCGGGCAACTGGGGCCTTGCCGACATCGGCATCCGCGGCGGCGAGTTCACCTATTCGGTGCAGCTCTACCGCACCGAGCAGGACACGATGGCGGCGGTCAGGCAGGAGCCGGGTTTCGTGTCACGCTGCTTCGCCACGGTCACCTCCGCCGGGGTCACCTACGAGAAAGGCCAGGTCGAGCTGGTCTATAAGATCAGCAATGCCGAGGAGGGGTACGCCCCGAGGAGCGGGATGCTGACTCTGTCTCCCCTGTCGCCCACCGCCATGAAAGGCTATTGGAAGAGCGACATCATGGGTGAGGAGGCGAGCCGCGGGGTGCTGAACATGTGGCGGCCCGAGGCGGACGGGAGCGCGGGAAGTGCAACGGCTTAGCATCGCCGTCATCGGCACCGGCCTGATCGGCGGCTCCATCCTGCTTCGCTTGCGCGGCAAGGATTACAACGTCATGGGCTGGGATCCCGACCCGGCGACGGCGGCGCTTGCCGTGCACAGCGGGTTACCTTTCACCACCCACCTCGAGGAGGCCCTGCGCGGTCGCGACGTCGCGTTTCTCGCCGCGCCGCAGAGCGTCCTGCCGGACAGCCTCGTCGAGGTCGCCAAGCACGCCGGCGAGCGGTGCATCCTGACCGACGTCGGGGGAGCCAAGCAGAGCCTGTCCGAGCATGCCGCGCGGCACGGGCTCGGGCACCGGTTCGTGCCGGGGCATCCGATGGCCGGCACCGAGCGCAGCGGTCTGGCCGCCGCGTCCGCCTCGCTGCTGCGCGGCTGCGCGTGGGTGCTGTGCCCGGGTGAGCCGCTGGACGCCTTCCGTTTGGTGGCAACGCTTCTCATCGACGCTTTTGAGGCTCGCGTGGTACCCATGCGCCCGGCCCTGCACGATGTGGTGGTGGCGCTGTCCTCGCATGTGCCGCACGTGCTGGCGGGGGCGCTGGCGAGCACGGTGGCCCGCTCGCGGCTGCGCGCCGCGGTGCTCAGCCTCGCCGCGGGCAGCTTCCACGGGACGACCCGGGTCGCGGGCACGCCCACGCAGGTGATCGTCGACATGATGTCGGAGAACCGGGACGCGCTGAAGGGCCAGCTGGCCAGCGTGCGGGACACGCTTGAGGAGCTGATCGCGGCGATCGACGACGAGGAGCGGGCCACCCAGTTGCTCGCCGAGGCGCGGCAGGTGCGGCGCGATGTCGAGGAGCGCTCGCTCGTGCCGCGGGACATGCGGTTCGGGCCGGACGAGGGCGCGGCCGAGGAGGAG
The DNA here is from genome assembly GCA_036377915.1 of Candidatus Limnocylindrales bacterium. Classification (GTDB taxonomy): domain Bacteria; phylum Actinomycetota; class Actinomycetes; order Mycobacteriales; family Micromonosporaceae; genus Allorhizocola. Next base: position 64,679 of record DASUXL010000082.1, on the reverse strand, counting down.
TTCCTGGTCGGGGTGGGCTCGCGGGGCGGGTACCTGACCCGCTGCGAGACCGGGGTTTCGGGGATCGCGTATACTGCCTTACATACCCCCGGAGGGTAGTTTGGGCGAGGAGGTGTGGGCCGGTGCGGATCTGGAAGACCCATCCCGTCCTGTTCATGCTCCTGCTTGTGACCTCCGCGCTGTTCATCGTGAGCACGTTCGGGCACCCGGACCCGACGCACGCGCGCAGCGCCGATGACGGCGCCGTCACGATGACTTTCGCCACGGCCGCGCCGGAGGACTCCGGCGCCGCGATGGATCTAGGCGGGCTCGCCCTGGGCGTGGCGGTCCTGGGTGGGCTGGCCGTGCTTGTTCTCGCCCTGCGTCGGCGCCGCCGCGCGGGCGGGTTCACCCTGACCTGCATGTCCGTACGGCTGAACTGAGCGTTACCTGTCATGCGGCTCACCGAGGTTTCCTTGCGCATGTGCTACTGCGGGACGGAGCTTGCCGGCCTGGAGGAGTTCCTGTCGCGCCAGGCGGGCGTGCGGTCCGTGTCGCTTGACCGGACTCGCTCGGTCGCGCATGTCGCGTACGACGCCGACGTGACGAGCCAGGAGCGATTGTCGTCCATTTTGGAGCATCACGGGTACGGGTGCGACTGCGAGGACATGCCTGAGCATCACGAAGGGCATCACGAAGGGCATGACGAGCACGCGGGGCATGACGAGCACGCGGGGCACGGGGCCGAGATGGTCACCAGCATGCTGCGCAAGTTCGTCATCTCGGCGATCCTCACCATCCCCATCGTCGTCTTCTCGCCCATCGGCGAGGCGATAGGGCTGCCCTCCGAGCCGCCGTTCGGCATCCCCATGGCCTGGTTCGGGCTGGTGCTGGCGACGCCGGTGGTGTGGTGGGGCGGCTGGCCGTTCATCTCCTCGGCGGCCCGCTCGCTGCGCCACGGCGAGGTCACCATGATGACCCTCATCGCCACCGGCATCCTCGTGGCCTATCTCTACTCTGTGGTCGCGACGCTGCTCGGCAGCGAGGAGGTGTTCTTCGAGGCGGCGGCGATGCTGACGACGCTGAGCCTCATCGGGCACTGGCTGGAGATGCGTTCCCGGTTCGCGACCGGCCAGGCGGTCGAGGCGCTGCTGAGGCTGGCGCCGGAGACGGCGGTGGTGAGGCGCGACGGCCGGGAGGTGGAGGTCCCGCTCGATCAGGTGTCGACCGGCGATGAGATCGTAGTCCGGCCCGGGGCGAAGGTACCGGTCGACGGCGTCGTGACCGACGGCTCGTCCTATGCGGACGAGTCGATGATCACGGGCGAGCCGCTGCCGGTGGCGAAGCAGCCGGACTCGACCGTGGTCGGCGGCACCATCAACACCACCGGCGCGTTCACGTTCCGTGCCACCGCGGTCGGCGCCGACACCGCGCTGGCGCGCATCGTGCAGCTGGTCCGCGACGCGCAAGCCTCCAAGGCGCCGGCGCAGCGGCTCGCCGACACCGCCGGGAAGTATCTCGTCTTCGTCGCCCTCGGCGCCGGGGCCCTGACCTTCCTCGCCTGGATGGCCTTTGGGGCGCAGGGTGCCGGGTTCGCCATGACCGCCGCGGTCTCCGCCATCGTCATCGCCTGCCCCGACGCGCTCGCCCTCGCCACACCCACCGCGATAACCGTCGGCGTGGGCCAGGGTGCGCGCGGGGGAGTCCTGTTCAAGAACGCGACCGCCCTTGAGCAGACCGCCGGAGTCCAGACCGTCGTCTTCGACAAGACCGGAACGCTCACCGCGGGAAAGCCCGCGGTGACGGACGTTACCGGCGGTGACGAGACGCTGCGCCTTGCCGCTTCGGCGGACCAGCCGTCGCAGCATCCGCTTGCCCGCGCGATCGTCGAGGCGGCCGAGGCCAAAGGACTGAACGTCACGCCCGCAACAGACTTCGACTCGGTCCCGGGGCACGGCGTGGTCGCGACGGTCGACGGCAAGCGGGTCCTGATCGGCAACCAGCGCCTGATGGAGCGCGAAGGAGTGGAGATCGAGGCGTTGCGCGGCAAGGCCTCCGAGCTCGCCGGCGAGGGCAAGACCGCGATGTATGTGGCGGCCGGCGGCACGGCGCTGGGCCTCGTCGCCGTCGCCGACACCGTCAGGGCATCCGCGAAGGAGGCCATCCAAGCCCTGCACCAATCCGGGGTACGAACCGTGATGCTCACCGGGGATCAGCGGCGCACCGCCGAGGCGGTCGCCGCCGGCCTGGGCATCGACACGGTCCTGGCCGAGGTGCTGCCGGAGCAGAAGGCCGAGCGCATCAAGGAGCTGCAGAGCGAGGGGTCGAAGGTGGCGATGGTGGGCGACGGCGTCAACGACGCGCCCGCGCTCGCCCAGGCCGACATCGGCATCGCCATCGGCGCCGGCACCGACGTGGCCGTCGAAACCGCCGATGTCGTGCTGGTGCGCGACAATCCGGCCGATGTCGGTTACGCGCTGACCATCGCACGCGCCGTGCGTACCAAGATAAAGCAGAACCTGTTCTGGGCGGCCATCTACAACCTGCTGGCCATCCCGGTCGCCGCCGGGGTTCTCTACCCCAGCCTGGGCATCCTGCTGCGGCCGGAGTGGGCGGCGCTGCTGATGAGCGCGTCGACCATCATCGTGACGTTCAACGCGCTCCTGCTGCGCAAACTCAGTCAGTAGTGGACGCGGGCACGGATGGCGCGGTGGTCGGAGTAGTGAAGGCCGCGGTGGTCGGAGCCTTCGATCCGGTCCGCCGCGGCATCGGCCTCGTCGAAGGTCACCGTGTGCGCCGCGCCGATGGGCGGCATGGTGCCGTCACCCCGCTTGGCGAACAGGAAGTCGATGCGGTTGTCACCGCCGAGGGTCCAGTGGCTGTCGCGCAGGCATTCGCGGATCCCGATGGTGTCGTTGCGCTTCGCGCAGTCGGCGTAGGCAACATCCTTGTAGTTGTGCCGGCCTCCCAGCTGGCCGTTGGTGGCCTCGAACCAGGCGCGCCATTCACCGTCTGCGTTGGAGACCACGTTGGCGTCGCCGCCCCAGATGTGCAACCCGCCACGGATCGATTCGACCTTCTCGACCGTGCGGGCGGCGTTCTGTGACGCGCAGGCAGGACCGCCGGCATTGCCGGTGGGCCAGTGGATGCTGGCGACCGAGACCCACCGTTCGGCGATCCGGTCCCACAGTTGGGCCGCCACGTTGATGCTGCGGTCCTGGTTGTTGAGGCCACATTCGGGATTGCCGTTCTTGGCGAAGGACTGCCACGTGATCTTCGAGCCTTCCACGAAGTTGAACCTGCCCACCCGCCAGATGATGGCGTTGGTCTGGCGCTCCTTCTCACCAGGGCAACGTGTGCCCTGGTCTTCCGGGTCCGGCACGGCGAGGACGCCACGGTACTCACCGGGGAGCCTGTTGTTCATCTTGTCCAGCAGAGTGTTCAGCTGACCGGGCCCGGCCAGCTGCTGTACCAGGAACAGGTCCGGCGTCTCGACGGACTTCATGTAGAAGATGAGGTCTTCCCAGTCGCCGGGGCAGTCGTTCTCCCCAGGGTTTTCAAGGTTCTCGATGTTGTTGACATAGACCTGGACGAAGTTGGGGTCGTTGTTGACTTGCGCGTTGGCGCTTGCCGGGGCGGGTGCGGCGAGGGTACCGGCCGCGAGCGCGACGGCGACGGCGGCGCCGATACGGGCATTGATTCTCATGATTCTCCTCGGCTTTCAACTGGCGGGGATGTGCAGGGTGTCGCTCCAGCCTTCGCCGGGGTTCCAGCCCGCGCGGACGATGCGGCCGTCGGTGTCGCGGCCGAGGGCGAGCAGTGCCCCGCCCCGGCTGTCTGTGACCAGATCCGGGCCTTGGTTGAACCTGCCCAGCGCGGTGAGGTGCCATCCGGACCAGCCGTCGTCGTTGTGGATGTTGCGCCACACCGCGCCGTGCTCGCCGCGGGCGAGGATGTCGATGACGTTGCCTCGGGTGGCTACCGCTGGGGCCGCGCCGGGGGCACTTTTGAGATCGCCGAGGGGTCGGAAGTCGGTCCAGGTGCCGTCGGTGCGGCGGGCGGCGTGTTTGACGAAGCCGCCGGCGCCGCGGATGACGATGTCGATGGCGCCGTTGTCCCGTACCGCGGCGTCAGGTCCCGAGGTGAAACCCTTTTCGTCGCCCAGGACGGTCCAGTCTTCCCAGCCGCCGTCCGAGCCCGCCTGGAAGCGGCGCTTCATCAGCGCCTTGTCGCTGGCGCGGACCGCGAAGGCCATCAGGGTGTCGTTGTCGATCCTGACGATTGCCGGGGCGAAGGGGGTGTCGAAGTCGGAGAAGCCGGTGTTCCAGTCTCCCCACCCGGTCGCGTTTTGCCGCTTGTAGTGAACCTTGCCGTTCTCACCGCGGGCCACGACGTGGTAGTTGCTCGCGGCGCTGAGGACGGCGTCCGGCCCGGAGGCGAGGTTGCCGCCACGGGAGACCCAGCCGCCCCACTGCCCGTCGGGACTCTTGTTGTTGGTCTCCAGATGCCCGTCGCGGCGGGCGAACACGGTCAACGTGCCATCCTCGTCCGCGACTCCCGACACCGAAAGGTCCGCCGGGATGTCGGGGCCGTCGTCTCCGCAGTTGTGACTGCGGAAGTTCCCTTGCCAGTCCCCTCCGGCCGGGTACGGGACCGCGAACCCGTCGATGACCGCGGCTACGTCGTTGCCGTTGCGGCGCTGTTCGTAGTGCAGGTGGGGCGCGGAACTCGTGCCGCCGGTCATGCCGACGCTTCCGATCCGCTGGCCGGAGCGGACGCGGTCGCCCACCTGGACGGCGATCCCCCTCAGGTGGGCATACAGGCTGCTCCAGCCGTCGCCGTGGCCGACGATTACGTAATTGCCGTAGCCACTGCCGCTTGGCCCGGCGGTCACCACCGTGCCGCCGGCACTGGCGACAACCGGCTCGCCCTGGTCATCGGAGCCGGAACCCCAGTTGAAGTCCACGGCCAGTCGCGGGCTGTGGTTCGCGCGGGTCTCCCCGCGCCACACCTTGCCATCGCACACGAACGGAAGCTGGAAGTCGGGCCGGCTGGCGACCGCCGACGCCGGCCCGGTCAGCCCGGCGGCCACGGCGGCGGCGCACACTGTCACTGTCAACGCTTTGTAGAACATGCCAGGAACCATGGCGATGACATGCACAACGGTAATACATTTCTCAATGTGCGGGTGGCCGTCCACAAGGGACGGCCACCCGCGCAAGACGGCTCTAAGCCGGTGCCCCGTATACGGCGAGTTCCGACATGTCCATGAAGACGCAGCCGGAGAAGTTGCCCGGGCAGCTGCCGAGGCCGCCGGGCACCTGGGTGCCGCGCATCGTGAAGCGGACGAAGCGCACGTTGGCCGTGGAGCCGGCGGCCAGCGGCACCGAGTTGAGCCGGTGCCTGTCCGCCACGCCGAACGTGCCCGTCGCCGCGACCGTGAAGGCCACGCCGTCGGCCGAGGTCTCCAGCGTGAAGTCACCGGTTGAGGCGCTTCCCGCGTCGCCGCAGGTGTTTCCGGGATCAATCATGATCTCGGCGACGTTGACCGATTGCGGCAACCGCACGGTGACGAACTTGGGTGTCGCGACCGGCGGCGTGCCGACCGGGTCGACCGTGCTGCCCCAGCCTGTGCCCAGCGACTGATCGATGGCACCGGTCGGACCGCAGCCGAAGGCGGTGAAGTCCGGACCGTTGAAGGCGGCGATGGTACCCCCGCCTGAGAGTGCGGCCCAGTCGCGGCGCACCGCCCAGTCCCGCACGTTGGGGTGCGAGCCGATGCTCAGCGTCGTCACCTGCCGGTCGAAGCCGGGGGCGCGGGCGAAGACGGCCGGGTAGGTCCCGGCGACGATGCCCTCGATGGTGTAGCGCCCGTTGGCGTCGGTGATGGCGGTGTAGTCGCCGGGGAACCCGGAGGCGTGCCCGCCGAAGCCGACCACCGCACCGGCGACCGGTGCGTCGGTGTCCTGGTCGGTCACGATGCCGCTGAGCGAGCCGGTCGGGGTGCCGGGCGGCGGCGGTGCCGAGAAGTCCTCGACCGGGGCCGAGTCGTCGCCGTCGACGGCGCCGGCGAAGTAGCCCATGCCGCGCTTGGCGAAGACGGACCAGATCTTCTTGTGCGCCTTGCCATTGTTCACGACCTGGTCGGCCATGAGGATGGCGTTGCGCATGTCCAGGAAGGACGGGTTGTTGGGGGACAGCTCCATCGCCCGGGTGACCAGCGACTCCGACAGCCTGGAACCGATGGCTGTGCGCAGGTCCCACAGGGTCTCCACCCAGATCTCGCCGTCGGCGTGGACCTCGGGCTGGCCGATGATGCGGCCGAAGTCGCCGTAGGTGTATCCGCCCGGGCCCGCGCCAGGCGTGCCGTGGCAAAGGGCCGAGGTGCTTGCGACCGGGCAGTCGATCGGCTGGGTGCGGATCAGGTCCTGCCCGATTGCTACATACTGCCCTATGCGCAGCTCACCGTGGGCGGCCGTGTCCCGCTCGAAGCCCTCCTTGACCAGGAAGTCCAAGGCGTACCAGTCACTCCAGGCCTCGCCCATGGAACCGGCCTGCACGTTGCCGAGGGTGGAGTTGCCGAGCGCGTCGACGACGAGCCGGTTGGACAGGCCGTGGCCGTATTCGTGGTAGATGATGTCCGCCGTGTCGCCGCCGTTGCTCGGCAGGAACGGGTCGCCCGGGTCGGCGGGGTCGCGGAACAGGTACATCTGCATCCGCGGCGCGATGCCGTCGGGCGGCGTGGCCATGTTGGCGTTGTCGGTGTGCAGGCTGTCGGGGAAACCGTTGGCAAGGTTGGATCCGTCCATGATTTCAGCGTTGATGGCGTCGCCGTCGACCGCCTCGAAGTTGCCGGCGGAGCGGGTGAACCCGATCGGCGCGGCGTTGAGGTGGTCGTGGAACTTGCCGATGAAGTAGAGCACCTGCACGGCGTTCTGGTTGCGGTTGGTCTGCCACGAGTTTGGCGTCGCCGGATCCCACGAGCACTGGAAGGTCGCCGTGCACGGGGCCCCGATCGAGTTGAAACTCTGGAACGGGAAGTTGAAGCTGCGCCGGCCGCTGGGTGCGACCTCTTCCGAGGCTTGCGCGGTGTTGTCGTCGTTGGCGTCGTTGTAGACGTGCGCGACGTTGCCGGCCAGGCGCGGCGAGTTGTTGGGCAGCCAGCCGGGACGGGTCAGGTTGCGGGACTGCTGCACGCCACCGAAGGGTGCGCCCGGGTAGTTGTCCCAGGCCAGACCATTGTCGGAGTGGACATGGCTCTGCCTGTAGAGCACCCGGCCGGTCTCCGCGTCGATCACGTGCGTGAACATCGTGCGGCTGGTCGGGGTGGTCAGGGTCTGCCACGCCAGGCGCAGGCCCGACGGGGTCTGGAAGTAGACCAGTGCCGCCTGGTCGCCGTCGCTGAACTTGGCGGTCTGGCGGGCGTCGGCCGACTTGGTGACCGTGGCCTCCGGGACGTCCTTGCTGATCTCGGTCACCGCCGCGGATCGCGCCTTCTCCGCGGTGAGCGCGGGCGCGCTCGCCGCTGCCGGTAACCCGGACACGGGCGAACCGACGACGTTGACCAGACTCCCGTTGCGGGCGACGTTGGCCTGCAAGCCGTTGCCGAACACCGGAACCCCGCCGGCCTGCTGGATGAAGCTCAGGTGGTGGGTGCCCTCGATGTCGACGTAGTCCCGGCGCAGCTGCAGCCGCGAGACGGCGGCGGTGTCGAGGCCGAACACGTCGGGGTGACCGCTCACATAGGACAGGGCGATCTCGGCCGGGCTCTTGCGGGACGGCCCGGTCAGGAAGCCGTCGAGGCGCCCGACGGCGCGGGCCGTCGAGGTGAGCGGGTCGATCGTGACGATGCCCTGGTTGCCCAGCTCCTGACGCAGCTGGCGCACGCCCGCCTTGGGGCTTGCCGCCAGGGTCGCGGCGCGGGCGCCGAGCGCCTTTGCCACCGCCGGGTCCTTGCGTGAGTCATAGAACGAGGCTTTGTCGCCAAGTTCGGTGTTTTCCCCGGCGGACGGCTGTTGCGCCGCAGCCGGAGATGTTGCCCCGGCTGACCATCCCGCACTGCCGGAGCCGATCGCCGCGACCGCCAGCCCGATGACCGAAGTCAAGGCAAGCAGCCGCATGCGGCTTGAATTCATTGTGCCTCCCCTACAACGAACTTACATATCGCATCATTTAAGCCCTTCTGGAACACGTAGGGAAAGGCTTGGCGGTTCAATGAAAACCGGCAGAATCGATTGGATGAACCACCCATGGTGACCGCGGAACCGGCCCGAGCACCATGGCAACATGAAGCTCTCGCTACGGGCGCTTGAGGTGGTGGCGCGCGCTCGGCTTGAGCCCGAGGTCTTCGACTTCTTCGCCGGGGGAGCCGACGACGAGGAGACGTTGCGCGCCAACGAGGATGCCTTCGGCCGCATCGGGCTGATCCCGCGGGTGCTGCGCGCCGAGCGTCCCGAGATTTCACAGACCATTTTGGGGGTACCGGTGAGGACTCCCGTGGTCATCGCCCCCACAGCGTTTCACCGGCTCGCACATCCCGAAGGAGAGCTGGCAACGGCCCGCGCCGCCGCCTCCGCGGGGGCGCTGTACATCGTGAGCATGGCGGCCACGACACCGATCGAGGCGGTCGCCGCGGCCGGCGACGCCACCTGGTTCCAGCTCTACATCCAGCCCGACCTTGGTTTCACCGAGGCGGTGCTGCGCCGGGCCGAGGTGGCCGGTTGCCGGGGCATCGTCGTCAGCGTCGACTCGCCGGTCTTCGGCTACCGCGAGCGGGACGTGCGCAACGGCTTCCACGACCTGCCCGGCGGCCTGGTGTGCGAGAACATGCGCGACCCGGACGACCCGGAAAAGATCCGCTCCATCGAGTTCTCCCCGGAGCTGGCCTGGGTTCACATCGACTGGTTGCGCGGCAAGACGCAGCTTCCGTTGGTGCTCAAGGGGATCGCGCATCCGGAGGACGCGGAGCTGGCGATCGCGCACGGGGCCGACGCGGTCATCGTGTCCAACCACGGCGGGCGCCAGCTCGATACCCAACCGGCGGCGGTGCGGCTCCTGCCGGCCGTGGCCGACGCGGTGGGTGGGCGGATTCCGGTGCTGCTCGACGGCGGGGTGCGCCGCGGCACCGATGTGCTCAAGGCGATGGCTTCGGGCGCCACGGCGGTCGGGGTGGGGCGGCCCGTGCTGTGGGGGCTGGCGACCGACGGTGAGGAGGGTGTGCGGGACGTCCTGGAGACGCTGACCTCGGAGCTGGTGCGGGCGTTGACTTTGTGTGGCTGCAGGACCCCGGCCGAGGCGACGCTGGCGGCGGCATGCTGCTCCTGATCGTCGTCCCGCTCGCCGCCGTCCTTGTCGTCACGTTGCCGTACTGGCTGCCGAAAGCCGTTGTGGCGCTTCGGATGTGGATTTTCGGCCGGATCAACGGCGGCGAAGGGCTGGTGCTTGGCTCGGACGGTGAAACCTTCCGCCGGGTCTACTCGCATCCGGCGGCGGACGGGCGCAGCCGTGGGGCGGTGCTGTCGGACCTGTTCTGGTACTGGCTGTCGCCCGGGCCGGAGATGCACCAGGAGCACCTGGAGCCAGGCCCGCGCTACGAGGCGGTCGCCCGCACCACCCGTGCCATCCTCGCCATGCCCACCGCCCGGGCCGAGAGCCTGGCAGGCGAGTGCGCCTCCCGCGTCCTGAGCGAGCTGAAAAGTGATGGCACGCAATGGGTCCGGCTGCGTGACCTGATGATGCCGGTGTGGGCGGAGTTCTTCTACGAGGTGGTGTTCGACGAGCGGTGCCCGCGCGAGGCGCGGGACCTGATCGTGGGCAACGCCAACGATGTGGTCACCTCGCTCAAGTGTTGCGGGCTGCGCCACCTTGACGTGCGGCTGCGACTGACGGCGTACCTCCTGGAAGCCTTGAAAGACGGGCGGATCCGCCATCCCCTGCCCGACGGGCTGTCCCCGCAGGAGTGCGCGTACTACTTGCAGGGCGCCTTCTTCAACACCGCCATCGTGCAGATGTCGGAGGCGATGACGCACCTGTTGCTGGTCGTGGCCGCCCACCCGGGCTTCGCCGGGCGGCTCGACGACGACCGGTTCGTCAGCGGCCTCATCGACGAGACGTTTCGCATGTACCCCCTGTTCGGCATCGCCCACCGGATAACCTCCGCCGACATCGCCGTGGACGAGCGGCTCACCATCCCCGCGGGCAGCGTCGTCTGCTTCGACTATCCCGTCTATCACCGCACGGGTTTCGACGATCCGGACCGGTTCGACCCGCAGCGCCGCTTCGACCGCGACTCGCACCACATCCCGTTCGGCATGCCCGCCAACCGTCCCTGCCCGGCGTGGCGGCTCGCCCCGGTGACCATGCGTGCGGTGCTGCGCGAGACGTTGCGCCGCTTCAGTTTGCACTCTTCGGCCGGGCACATCCGGTCGATCCCCAACCGGGGGCCGTGCCTGCTGGTCCCCGCCTCCCACCACACCGGCCAGAAGCCAAGGGCCGCCTTGGCTTTGATGCGGCTGCGCGACCGCTGGGAGGACGTGTCGCGCAGCCTTACCCAGCTCGTGCTCGGCACCTACATGGTGTGGGACGCCAGGCGCCTCAAGCCATGCCAGCGCTACTTCGACCAGTCCTCGCGGAGTCCGGATCAGATCTCGAAGATCTGATCCGGTTGGATGAGCCCGACCGCCTCCGCCGTTTGCGTGTCGAACGTGGCCAGTCCGGCGCCGCTGTCACGGGCAAGGATGAGGGCATGCGCGAGATCGGGGGTGATCAAGTGGCTGGCCGCGATCTCGGCGATCTCAAGCGTCTCGGTGACCTGCAGCGGGGGGACAACGACGATGCTGTCGGGATCGCTGATGAGCCGCAGCAACCGGTCACGTTGCTCTTTGCCTTGGCCTACCAGGGTTTGGAACACTGTACCCGGGATGGCGACGATGCCCCCGTTCTCGGCGACGTTTTCCATCAGCTCGAAGACGAGCATCGCTCTCTGTGGCGGGTTTCCATCGACAATTATTGCTTCGACGGCGTCGAGGGCGAAGACGATGTCGATCGTCATGCCGTGTCTGCTCCCGGGGTTCGGCGGGCGGAGTCAAATCGCCTGAGCCGTTCGCCCATCAATGCCAGGCCTTCAGAGGTTGTCTGGATGCCCCGTTCCTTCGCGAACCGCCTCAGGAACGAGACCTGCCGGTGGCGCGTGGCGGTGTCGTCCTTGAGTGAGGGCAGCTGGCCTATCGGCACGATGGCGGCGATCTCTGTCCCGCTGTCGGTGATGATGGCTGGCTCGCCACTCGCCACGACGCCGCGCACGACGTTGCCCAGGTTGTCCCGTAACGCGCGGAGGCTGTGTGTACTCATGTGTACCACCTTAGTCCCGGGCGTGAGCGCTGTCTAGCACCTATGCCCGGATGTAACCAATGGGTACCGTTCCCCAGGCGCACAAGGCTTTCCAGACTTCAAGGGACTGATAGATTCCCCTGGCTTTATTCCCCTTGAAGGAGGATGGATGTGGTAGCGGTAAAAGGCCGCCGGTTGGCGGCGTTCGCGGTGGCGGGCCTGCTCCTGGCCGCACCGGCCGGAGCCGAGGCCGGGGCTGCTGCCCGGGTTGCGGCAGGCACCGCCCCGGCGGGATCCGGGTTCGTCACCTTCGCCGAGTTCATCGCCGACGTCTCCCGGACCCATTACGGCGCGGCGCTTTCCGCCGGCCGGGTGGGCGCGGTGCGCGGCGAGGCGGCGTTTGAACAGATGCGCGGGCACGTGCTCGACATGTACAAAGGCGTCGACGTCAAGCACTCGTACCTGTCCCCGGACGGGTACTTCGACTGCGTGTCCGTCGACTCGCAGCCGAGCGTGAAAGCCTTGGGGGGCAAGGAGGTTGCCGCTCCGCCGCCGGCCGGGTCCGGTCCGCCGGCCGCGGACAAGGCGCCCGGCGACGCGATCGGCGCCCCGTCGGCACTGACGCTCGGCGACAAGGACGCGTTCGGCCACGCCATCTCGTGCGGGCCGGGCACCATCCCGATGCAGCGCATCACGATGGAGCGGTTGACCAAGTTCGCCGACCTTCGCGCCTTCCTTGCGAAGGAGCCTGGAGGCGGCGGCGGGTCACGGGCGGCGGCGGATCCGTATGTCCACCACTACGCCGTCGGGCAGCAGGTCGTCGGCAACCACGGCGGCCAGTCCTCGCTTGCGCTCTACAACCAGGCCGGCGACTTCAGCATCTCGCAGCAGTGGTACATCAACGACACCGCGGGTTACATCCAGACCGCGGAGGGTGGCTGGATCCGGTACCCCCAAAAATTCGGCGATCGCTCGGTGACCTTCATCTACTTCACCGCCGACAGCTACACCAGCACGGGTTGCTACAACCTCGACTGCGTGGGCTTCGTCCAGACCAACCGGAACTGGGCGCTGGGCGGCGGCTGGTCCATCTACAGCACGCCGGGCGGGGCGCAGTACCAGTTCACCATGCAGTGGCAGTGGTACCAGGGCAACTGGTGGATGTTCCTGCAGGGTGCCGGTGCGATGGAGGCCGTCGGCTACTACCCCGGTTACGTCTATCGCGGCGGCCCGCTGGCAAGCTACGCCAACCGTTCCGACTTCGGCGGTGAGACGGCAAGGCTGTTCAGCACGTTCGCCCAGATGGGCAGCGGCTACTACGCGGCGTCGGGCTGGACCTGGGCGGCGTACCAGCACACCATCTTCTACCTGGTCAACGGTGGCAGCTACTGGTCGAGCCTGTGGCCGACCGCGACGGTGCCGCACTGTTACACAATCAACTACACCCCGGCGTCGGCCGGGTGGAACTGGGGGACCTTCTTCTACTTCGGCGGCCCTGGCGGCTACTGCTGACTCCGCCATGGGCCCGGTGGCGGTCGGTGATCTTCGCGGTTAACCTAGCGGGTCACCGACTGCTGCATGGAGGCATTACTGATGCGGACAACCCGCCTACCAGCCGTAATCACCTGCTTGGTCGTCGCCTTCGGGGCGGCGGCGTGCTCGGGGAGTCCGGAGGCGGCGCAGCCGTCGCAGCGGCCCGATTCCGGGGCGTTCATCTACGGCTCCGACGGCAACGTGCAGAACGGGTTCGGTGAGCGGTTCGCCGAGGATCCGGGGCTGCTGGAGGGGATGAAGGGTACGGCGCCCGCGGTCCAGCTCGGCAACGAGTTCAAGTCGCGGCTCAGCGGGATCGACCCGGGCCTGAAGGACCTGCTCTTCGCGGGCGAGACCTACGACGCCGTCGTGGTCGTGAGCATCGCGGCGCAGCTGGCCGGCACGACCGACCCGAAGGCGATCGCCAAGCAGATCAACGGGGTGACGATCGGCGTTGATGCCTGTTCCTCCCCGGCCGAGTGCCTTGCGCTCGCGCGGGCGGGGCGGGATCCGGCGTATCGCGGGGCGACCCTGCGCCACGGCCTGACCCCGGCGGGTGAACCGTCGACGGCCAGCTACGGGATCTATCACTTCGGCCGGGACAACCGGCTCGACAGCGGCAAGACCGAGTACCTCAACGCGGGCGACGAGAAGGGCGCCGCCAAGGATCAGCCGCCCGCGGTACCGCCGGCGGGCAACGGTCGCAACCGCCCGCTGGTGCTGGGCGGGCTGCTGCCGGTCGAGGGCGGGCTGTCGTTCGCGTACCCGCCGATGATCGCCGGGGCGAGGCTCGCGCTCAAGGAGGTCAACGAGGCGGGCGGGGTGCTGGGGCAGCCGGTGCAGTGGCGCGACGGCAACGACTTCACCGATCCCCGCAAGGCGCTCGCGACGGTGCAGAAGCACAAGGCCGACGGGGTGCACGTCATCATCGGCGCGGGCGGTTCCGGCGTGAGCCTCGGGGTCCTGCCGGAGGTGATCAACGCGGGGATGGTGATGTTCTCGCCGTCGAACACCGCCGAGGCGCTCAGCGACGTCAACGACGACGGGCTCTATTTCCGCAGCGCGCCGTCGGACATCCTGCAGGCCCGGGCGCTCGCCGACGTGATGCTGCGCGACGGGGTGCGCCGGATCTGCATCGTTGCCCGCGGCGACGCCTACGGCGAGGGCCTGATGGACGGGGTGCGCAAGGCGCTCGCCGCGGCCGGGGTGCCGGAGAGCGAGCTTCGCACGTTCCGCTACGACGTGGGTGAAAACGGTCTGGCCGGCGAGCCGAGCCAGATCTCGGACATCGTCGGGGAGATCACGCAGCTGCGGCCGGAAGGGGTACTGGTGATCGGCTTCGAGGAGTCGGCGGAAGTGATCAAAGGTATGTCCAAGTCCGGCCTGAAGTTCCGCCGATAACGGCCGACAGGCGCGTTGACCTGGAGATTGGCCGGGTGACAGGCTTTGCGGGCCGGGTTCGCAGGCCCGCTGGGACACCATCGCCTCTGGCCGGGCCGTTGCGACTCCCCGCCCGCGAGCCCGGCCCCCGCGCGCCCAAGATCCGGCAATTTGCCAGGCAAATCGCGCTGAGAGGGCCCCTCGACCCCGGGATTGCCAGGCAAATCGCGCAGAGAGGGCCCCTCGACCCCGGGATTGCCAGGCAAATCGCGGGATCTTGGTAGCCTCGATCATGCGGTTTAGCAGGCCCGGTCAGAGTTGGACCGACCACGTTTTCGAGGTCCCGCTCGACCACGACGACCCAGCTTCGCCGACGATCGAGGTGTTCGCGCGCGAGCTTGCCGCCGGCCCCGATCCGCGCCCCGACCTTCCGATGCTGCTTTTCCTCCAGGGCGGGCCGGGCATGCGAGCGGATCGGCCGACTTCTTCAAGCGCCTGGCTTTCCAAAGCATTAGAGGGGTACCGGGTCCTCCTGCTCGATCAGCGGGGGACCGGCCGCAGCACGCCCGCCAACCGCCACTCCCTTGCCCGTTTCGCCGACGCCAAAGCGCAGGCCGACTACCTTCGGCACTTCCGCGCGGACGCGATCGTGCGCGACGCCGAGCTGATCCGCGGTGAGCTGCTCGGTGCTGACCGGCCGTGGAGCGTACTCGGGCAGAGCTATGGCGGTTTCTGCGCCACGACCTATCTTTCGCTTGCGCCGCACGGACTGCGCGAGGTGATGATCACGGGCGGCCTGCCGGGGCTTACCGCGCACGCCGACGATGTCTACCGGGCGGCCTATCCCCGGGTCTTGTCGCACAACGAGCGCTTCTTTTCCCGGTACCCGATGGATAGGGAAGTGGTGGCAAGGGTGCTGGAGCGCCTCGCGGAGGGTGATTATCCGCTTTCTGCGCAAAGGTTCCGGATGGTGGGGACGATGCTCGGCCACTCGGTGCGCTTCGACGAGCTGCATTTCCTGCTCGAGGACGCATTCGCCGCCGGCACCGGGGGTGAGCTGTCCGACGCCTTCCTGCACGCCGTGGACAACGTCGTCACGCACGCGCACTACCCGCTCTACGCGATCATGCACGAGTCGATCTACTGTCAGGGCAGGGCGTCGGACTGGGCGGCCCACCGGACGCTCACGGAGATCGGCGACGAGCCGTTGCTGCACGGCGAGATGGTGTTCCCGTGGATGTTCGACGAGGATCCGGCGCTGGTGCCGTTGAAGGCGTGCGCACAGGAGCTTGCCGCCCGCGACGACTGGCCAAACCTGTATGACGTGGATCGGCTGGCGCGCAACACGGTCCCGGTGGCGGCCGCGGTCTACTTCGACGACCTCTACGTCGACCGCGGCCACTCGCTGCAGACCGCCGGGGTCATCCGCGGCCTCAAGCCGTGGATCACCAACGAGTTCGCGCACAACGGGCTCGGCGCCGACGCGCGGGTCTTCGAGCGGCTGCACGCCATGGTGCGCGGCCTCGCCTAGAAGGCACACCATGGTGCGCACGCCATGGTGCGCACGCCATGGTGCGCGGCCTCGCCTAGAGGGTCTGCCAGACCAACCCGTCGGCGAGCCTGCCGTGCAGCGCGAACTCGTTGGCCGCCGTGACCGCCCGGTCGAGGTCGACGAGGCGGTCGCGCTGCCGCACGTCGCCCGCTGCCAGCGAGACGGCGTCGGTCGCGCTCAGCACGTGGTACGAGGCGTCGCTGTTCTGGTAGACCACGAAACCCTCGCCGGCCTTGCCACCGATGGTCATGAGCGCCTGCTCGCCGGCGCTGAGCGTGACCATCGTGTGGCGTGCCCCGTCGAGCCGCCGGATCAGGGCCTCGATGAGCCCGGTGCTCAGCTGCCCGGCCGGGTAGGTCTCGTCCGATACCTGGGTGTCGTTGAGGGTCGCCGACGTGATGTACATGGGGTCAGGATATCGAGGCGCAGACGATCCCCGAGATCGCGATGTTGGCGGCCGCCGAGACCCAAACCGCCGGGTGCTGCTCGGTGTCGACGATCATCTCGCCGAGCTTGCCCGGGGTGAGCAGGTCCACTATCCAGAACGCGCCCGCCTTGAGGCCCATGCCGAGCAGGCCGAAGCACGCGGTCGAGATGAGCCCGACGGTGAAGTTCTCGTAGGTGGTCAGGATCGCGGTGAACACGATCGCCCCCGTGCCGATCAGCGACGAGGACAGGTAGAGCGCGGCGTTGCGGTTGCGGTCGGCCCAGATGTGGGTGCGCAGCGCGCCCGGGGTGAGCACGTCGACAAGCACGAAGCCGAGCAGGAGGAGGGCGACGCCGAGCGCCGAGTACACGGTGGCGTGGAGCACACCGGTGAGAAGATCCATGAGCCGCACGGGCGTCAGGGTAGCGGGTCTGTCAAGTTGCCGACAGCCTGTACCCTCACCAGCCATGGATAGCCGGAGCAGCAGGAAGAAGAAACGATCACCGGTCTCGCCCTATCAGGGGGCGACGCGGGTCGTCACGAGCCCGGCCGTGCAACCGGGCAGGAAGCGGCGGCTGCGCTCCAAGTACGTCATCCTGGGCTCGGTGGGCACGCTCATCGCCGGCCTGTGCGCTTACGGCGTGATCCGTGACCGCGACGACGACGATGATCGTACCTGCGTCAACTCCCAGAACCAGGTCGTCGACGACGATGAATGCGAGGACGGCCGCAGCGGCTCCCGCTGGTACTACGGCGGCAGCAAGAGCTCCAGCGGCCACATGACCGGCGGCTCGTACGAGCGGGCCGGGTTCGGCGGTCACAACACCGGCGGGGGAAGCTGACCCGCGATGCGCCGTCACGCCATCACCGCCCGCCCCGACTGGCTGTCCAAAGTAGAGTCGCAGGGTTTGGTGTACGCCCACTCCTACTGGGACGAGACCGCCTACTACGAGTTCAGTCTCGCCGAGGTGGAGGCGCTCGAGGAGGTCGTCGAGGAGCTGCACCGCATGTGCCTTGAGGCGGTCGACCACGTCATCGCCACGGACCGCTTCGCCGACTACGGCATCACCGACAAGCGGGTGCAGCGGCTCATCGTCGAATCCCGCGACGAGCCGGAGCTCTACGGCCGGTTCGACCTGCGCTACGACGGCGACGGCAACGCCAAGCTGCTTGAGTACAACGCGGACACGCCGACCTCGCTGGTCGAGGCGGCCAGCGCGCAGTGGTTCTGGCTGGAGGAGCTGTTCGGTGCGGACGACCAGTGGAACTCGCTGCACGAACGGCTCGTCGACGCGTGGCGCAAGCGCCCGCTGCTGGACTTCGTCCACTTCGCCTACACCGAGGAGGATTACAGCGGCGAGGACTTCATGACCACCGCCTACCTGGCCGAGACCGCCAGCCAGGCCGGGCTGCGCACCCACGTGCTGCCGATCGAGGCGATCGGCTGGGACAGGCTCCGCGCGCGTTTCGTCGACGATACCGACCGCACCATCTCGGCCATCTTCAAGCTTTACCCGTGGGAGTGGCTGGTCGGCGACAAGTTCGGGGGGCACGTCAAGCCCGGCCACAATCCACTGTGGATAGAGCCGGCGTGGAAGATGCTGCTGTCCAACAAGGCTTTGCTGGCGCTGCTGTGGGAGATGTTCCCCGGCCATCCCAACCTGCTGCCCGCCTACCTTGACGGGCCACGCGAGCTGGCCTTCGGCTATGTGGCAAAGCCGTTGCTGGGCCGGGAGGGCGCCGGCATCCTGATCAATCAGCCGGCCGGGCCGGGCCACTGCTATCAGGCGTTCTATCCGCTGCCGGAGTTCGACGGGAACCGTCCGGTGATCGGGGCGTGGACGGTTTGCGGTGAAGCGGCCGGAATGGGCATCCGGGAGAGTACCGGCCTCATCACCGATCTCGGGGCCCGTTTCGTGCCACACGTGATCCGCGGGTGAGATTGGCACACTTTAAGGGTTTGGCAAATTCGGCCAAGGGGTAATGGTTAGGGTCAAGTCGCCGACCGCCCCTCCTCCGCCCGGTTGGCGACCCCCCGGGAAGACGGTGGCCCCACACCTCCTTCACCCCGGTCAGAGCCAGCCGGTCCGCAACCGGCTGGCTCTCGATATCGCTCGATATCGCTAATGCGTCATATCGCTAGTGCGTCACCAGATCCGCCACCACTCCAAAGTGGTCACTTGCCCACACCCCGTCGACCGGCTTGTCGAAGGCGAGAAAGCAGGCTGCCGCCTCAAGTGTCGGGCCGCGCGCGTCACAGCGCACCATCACGTAGTCGATGCGCCGCCCGACGTACCCCATGCTTCCCGCGCGCACCAGCGGGTTCGCCGGAGTGAAGGTGTGCCCCGCAGAACGCTGCTCCACCTCGTCCCAGCTGTCGTGATAGGACACACTCAGGCCGTCGAGCGACTGCATCCCGCGCCAGAAGCGCATGCTCGCCGACTCCGGCGTCGCGTCGAAATCGCCGGACAGGATCACATGCACGTCCTCGCGCCGCCCCACCAGCTCCTCGACGAAACGAGCCGTGGCGACCGCCTGAAGCTCCCGTTCCCGCTCGAAACCGAACTGCCACGCGGGTTTATGATTCACAACCATCAGGGGGGTACCGGATACGTGCGCGACCGCGACGCTGCCTATCCAGGGCTCGGCCGGATCCATCCGCGGCGTCGCGGGCAAGGCCAGCTCGTCGACCCGCTCGATGGGCCAGACGCTGGCGATCGAGGCGCCGGCGCCGTCGGCGCTGCGGCCACCCTGGTGCACCACGTGATACTCCGGCCCGAGGATGTCGGCCACCTGGTCGTAGTCGTCGGTGACCACGGACTCCTGGAAGGTCACCACATCCGGTGACAGCTTGCGGAATCCCTCGCGCAGCACTTCACGCCGCCGCTCCCACTCGCCGTGACGGCACCAAAGGTTCAGTGTCGCTGCCCTTATGCTTGCCACCTTGTCCCGGTACCCCCAAATCAAGGCAAGGAATCAGGGCCGCCCTGCGTCTTTGGATCCGAGGAGGTGACTGGTTTGGACGACTCAGTCTCCGAGGAGTTCACCGCGTTCGTCCGGGAACGCGGGCATGTGCTGTTCCGGGTCGCGTTCTCGCTCTGTGGGCAGCAGCACGCGGCCGAGGATCTGATGCAGACGGCGTTGGCACGGGCGGCCATTCGATGGGGTTCGATCGATGATCCCGAGCCGTACGTGAAGCGCATCCTCTACCGCGAGTTCGTGTCGGCGTGGCGCTGGCGCCGTATCCGCCCGGAGGTCAGCGTCGGTGAGCCGCCGGACGCGCCGCAGGCCGGGGACCACGCCGAGCGCACGGCGCTGCGCCTGTCCCTGGAGCGGATCCTGAACACGTTGCCGCCCAAGCAAAGAGCGGTGCTCGTGCTGCGTTTCCTGGAGGACCGCAGTGAGCGCGAGGCGGCCGAGATCCTCGGCTGCTCGGAGGGGACGGTCGCCAGCCAGGCCTCCCGCGCCCTGGCCAAACTGCGACTCTGCCGCGAGTTGCGCCTGACCGTCTTGGAGGTGATGACATGAATACCCTGCGAGAGTTGCTCAACGACATCGCCGATCGGGGCAAGCCGGTGGAGCTGGCGGCGTCCTCCCTGGCCAAGGCGAGACGGTTGCGGTTGCGACGCCGCCTGACCGCCGGGTTCAGCGGCGTGGCCGTGGTGGTGCTGCTGATGCTGGGCTCGTATGCGATCGTGACGAACAGGCCGACAGCGGGTGGCGGCCCGGTCGTGTCGCCGATGATTTCGGAGCTTCCATCCGCCACCGCGAGCGATTTGCCGCAGGTTCTGCCCGGAAAGGACCTACCGGGCGGCTGGATCTGGGGCGGCGGCACGGGAACCACGTCCGCTGTCGTGTACGACCGGGGCGCGGGCGGGCTGCGCGAGGTGCCCTACGACTGGGCCATCCCGGCGCCGGTCGGTGACCTCGTCTACGTCGCCAGGCAGGACTCCTGGACCGGCGTCCTGGATCTGAGAACCGGTGCGGTGAAACAGCTTCAGGCCGCGGGCAAGGGCGAGTGGAGCGTCGGCGTGCCGCAGTGGAGCGGCGACGGCAAGCGCCTGCTGCGGGCCGACGGGGACGGCCGGATCTTCATCACTGACGCGGTCACCGGCGGGAACGAGCGGATCGACATCCAGGGCTGCGACAGCTGCAACTCGCCGGTGTGGCTGCCGGGCGAGAAGCTGATCGCACTGTCGAACTGGCGCAACAACGGCCAGGGCGTGTGGATCCATTCGCTGGACGACGGCGCCCTGGTGCGCAACGTCCCCTGGCACATGGTGGGCACCAGGGGCTTCTCCCCGGACGGCAGGTATGTGGTGGCCAAAGTGGACGATCGGGCGGCCATTTTCGATCTGGTGAACGGTGGGACGATTGCCCGGCTTGATGGCGGAGTCTCCGACACGCGCACCGCCTACTGGGCGGGCGCGGATGTGATCCTGGTTATCGAGAGCGGCGGCGCGTCGCAGTACTCGTTGCAGGGCAAGAAGATCGGCTGGTACCCGTGGCCGGAATCGTTCGAAGACGACGAGTTGCCCAACTTCACCCTCATTCGGGGGTCATAATGCCCTAGTGGACGCGGATGAGTTGGCCGAGATCGAGGAGCGGGCCGAGGCGGCGACGCCCGGCCCGTGGTACGCCCACTTCATCGACGACGACCATTTCGCCAACCTGGTGGCGGTGAGCACCAAGCCGGAGTCTGTCCGGATCGGACACTCGGACACCGTCGCCGCCACCCTGATCCAGTTCCCGGCACGCTACGTCGACATCGCCGACGAGCGGTGGGACGAGAACGCGTACTTCATCGCGCACGCCAGGCAGGACATTCCGCGCCTGCTCGCCGAGGTGAGGCGACTGCGTAAGCTACTCGAGTCGTGACATGATGATCAGGTGTGCACAGTCGTAGTCAGCGTCGATCCCGCCTCCGAGGTGCCGGTACTCCTGGTCGGGGTGCGCGACGAGTTCTCCGGAAGGCCGTGGCTGCCGCCCGCGAGGCACTGGCCCGACCGCCCCGACCTGGTCGGCGGGCGCGACCTGCAGGCCGGAGGCACCTGGCTCGCGGTCAACACCGCCTCACCCGCGGTCGCCTGCGTGCTCAACGGCCAGGGCCGGCCCGCGCCGGAGCGGGGGCGGCTCTCCCGCGGCGAGCTCCCGCTGCTGCTCGCCTCCGGCGGGAGCTTGGGCACCCTGCTGCTCGACCACTTCGACCCGTTCCACGCCATCCGCGCCGATGCCACCGCGGTCGACCTGTGGAGCTGGGACGGGCTGGAGCTGGTCTCCACCCCGCTGGAGAAGGGCCTGCACATCGTCGTCAACAGCGGCCTGGAGCCCACCGGCGAGATGGCACAACGGGTCGACTACTTCCGCCCCCGCCTGCTCGCCGCCGCCCGCCCGTTCTCCGGCAAGGGCGTGAGCTGGGAACCGTGGCTGTCGCTTGTGGACGGTGACGGTCTCGACCCGGAGGATCCGCGGGCGCTGATCCTGCGCCGCGAGGTCAGCGACGGCGAGTTCTGGGGCAGCGGCTCCACCTGCCTGGTCGCCATCGGGGAGCAGAGTGTCAGCTTCGACTTCTCCGGTGAACCCGGCTCGGGCCGCTTCCGCGCCGTTGATCTGACACCCGCCGGCGGCTAGCCCGGGTTGCGGGGCGGTGAGATGATCCCTGCGTTACTCACCCTTGAATAACTCAGCCCCTCAATCTAGGAGGCACCACCATGACCGAACCCGAAGGTGGCGGCAGCAAGGTCCTGCGGGGATTCCTCATTGCCGTGCTCATAGTCGCCGTCATCATCGCCGTCGCCCTGTTCTACCGGCAGATCTTCGACGGGCTGGAAGCCACCTTTGGCTATATCTCAGACAGGTTCCCGAACGAGACCGGCCAGCAGGTAGCGGTGATCGTTTACCTGGTCGTGGCGGGCCTGCTGGGAATCCTGTTCTCGCACTTCGGTCACTTCACCGCGTATGGCGTCGCGATCGGCCTCGGTTCGCTGCTGTGGATCCTGTTCTGGATGGGCTTCCCGGCCGTCGGCCTCGAGCCGAGCTGGGCCGAAAGCGCCGGCCTCGGCTCCCTGACCACCCCCAACGTCATTCTCTGGGCGGCGGTCGCGGTCGGCGTCATCACGCTGCTGTTCATCCCGCTGGAGCTCAGGGAGAAGTACTTGAAGCGCAAGCGAAGCCTGACCACCGACTGACGCCCACTGCACCCCGCGGCGGCGCGCGGTATCGTCTGGATCATGACAGTCACGGTCGCCGTCGTGGGGGCGGGAAGCAGGGGACGCGGTTACGCGGAGTGGGTGGCGCAGCAGCACCCGGATCGGGTGCGGGTGGTGGCGGTGGCGGAGCCGAACGCGGTGCGGCGCGAACGGTTCGCCGCCGCGCACGGCCTGCCCGCCGAGCGGGTGTTCGCCGACTGGCGCGATCTGCTCGCGGGGGAACGGATCGCCGACTGCGTGCTGGTGTGCACGCAGGACTCGATGCACCGGGAGCCGGTGCTGCGGGCGGCGGAGCTTGGCTACCACATCATGGTGGAGAAGCCGCTCGCGCCGACCGAGCGCGACTGCCGAGACATGGTGGAGGCGGTCGAGAAGGCCGGTGTCATCTTCGCCGTCGGGCATGTGCTGCGGTACACGCCGTACACCCGCACGCTGAAGTCCGTTGTGGACAGCGGACGGCTCGGCGAGATCATGTCGGTGCAGCACCTGGAGCCGGTGGGGTACTGGCATCAGGCCCACTCGTTCGTGCGCGGCAACTGGCGCAACGAGGCGGAGTCGACGTTCATGCTCATGGCCAAGTCGTGCCATGACCTCGACTGGCTGCAACACGTTGTGGGGCAACCGATCGCGCGGGTGGCGAGCTTCGGGTCGCGGTCGCACTTCACCGCCGAGAACCGGCCCAGTGGCGCCGCCGACCGGTGCCTTGACTGCCCGGCCGCGGTGGAGTCCAACTGCGCCTTCTCCGCGGTCAGGTTCTATGGCCGGCGTCTGGCGGAGGGCAGGCACCACTGGCCGCTCAGCGTCATCGTCGAGGACTTCACCCAGGACGCGCTGCACGCGGCGCTGCGCGATGGGCCTTACGGCCGTTGCGTCTACGCGTGCGACAACGACGTCGTCGACCATCAGGTGGCGATCCTCGAGTTCGCGGGCGGCGCGACGGCGACGTTCACGATGACCGGATTCAGCGAGCTGAGCCATCGAAGGACACGCATATTTGGTACCCGCGGAGAACTCGAAGGAAACGGTGAGGCCTTGCGTGTCTTCGACTTCCTCAGCGACACCACCGAGGTCATCGACGCCCTTGAGGGCGACCCGTCGGCCGCGGGCGGCCACGGCGGCGGTGACGAGGGCCTGATGGAAGCGTTCGTGGCGGCGGTCGAGTCCGGTGACCGTTCATCGATCCTGTCTGGGCCGCAGGCGACGCTCAACAGTCACCTTGCCGTATTCGCCGCGGAGCGTGCGCGCCGTTCTGGCTCCGTGCAGGACGCGAGCTGACCCGAAACGTAGTAAGGTGAGAAACGGGCAAAGGGGGGAAATTATGCTATCTAGTATGACGCCCATGGCGACCCTGCCAACCGCGGATCTGGCACGTGCCCGCAAGTTCTACGAAGGCACGCTGGGTTTGAGCGAGATACCCGAGGCCGCCGAGAACGACATGTTCCTCTACAAGTGCGGCGACGGCATGCTGTTCGTGTACGAGTCGGCGTTCGCGGGGAGCAACAAGGCGACGGCGGTGACCTTCATGGCCACCGAGGAGCAGTTCGACGCCGAGGTCGAAGAGCTCCGCCACAAGGGGGTCTCATTCATGACCTTCGACTTCGAGGGCATGGAGTGGGACGGCGATGTGGCAACGATGATGGGCATGCGCGCCGTCTGGTTCACCGATCCCGACGGCAACATCCTTAACATCAGCACCACGCCTATGAAGTAGGTCGGTTCGGTAGGGTGGGCCGCGTGTCCACCCCCGACAATGATGCCGAGCTGACGATCGCCCTGGCGGAGTACGCCCACATCAACGAGTTGCGCAACCAGTTGGAGCACAGCGGTGACGGCGGTCGCCGCCGGGCTGCTGACCCAGGGACCCAGCGATGAGATCACGGTCGGCGCGGCGGTGTCGCTCGGCGCGATACTGCTCGTCTTCGGGGTATCGATATTCACGCGGCAGGTGGCGTTCACCGCCTACAGCAGGCGCCTGACGTCGGCCTCCAACGCGATCCGCTTCTATCTCGCGCAGCGGGCACCGGGCCTGCGGCAGTATCTGTTCCTGCCGGTCGGCGCCGATCGGGGAGCGTTCCCGGCGCGCCCAACGCGCCAAGTGAGGAATCGCGGCGGGATCGCCGCCCCCCAGACCCGCCCAGCGATGCCTCACCAGGCGCCGGTCGGCGGGTTTGCCGGAGCCATCGGCCTGCTCAACAGCGCGATCCTGGGCCTTGTGGCGCTGCTGGTTTCCCGCTCGGGGTGGGGTGTGGCCACCGCGATCGCCCTGTTTGCCGTGTCGTTCGGAGCGCACTTCGCCTACATCCAGCGCTCCAGGCTGGCCTCGGCGGCCTACCTTGCCAACCTGGAGCGCGAACGCGGCATCGGTGACTAGATTTTTAGCGCAGGTACTTCTCCAGATCGTCGAGGATCCTGCTGGCGGCGGTGACCCCGATCCCGGTCATCCACGTCTCATCCGCCACGACCTGGGTCTTGCCGGCCTTCACCGCGGACAGGGTGGCCCACAGCGCCCCGCCGGTGACCTTCGTCTGCTCCGCCGCGGCCTTCTCGCCGTAGGCGGCGACGAAGATGAAGTCACCGTCCACATCGGCCAGACGCTCCGGGCTCACCTTCTCGAACCGCTTGTCCTGCTTGCCCTCCAGCATCTGGAAGGCCGGCCGGGTCACGCCCGCGTCGCCGAGCACGATGCCGGAGAAGGACTCCGGGCCGTAGATGCGGATGTGGTCGGGCATGAACCGGACCAGGGAGACCTTGAGCGCCTTGTTGATTTTCAGTTCCTTGGCGCGCTTCTCATACGCGGCAAGCAGATCCGCGGCCTTCTGCTTCTGGCCCAGAGCCTCGCCGTCGAGCAGGAAGTTCTCCTTCCACGGCTTGCCGACGTTCTCGGTGAACACGGTCGGCGCGATCTTGGCCAGCTCGTCGTAGAACTTCTCCTGGCGGAACTTGGAGCCGAGGATGAGGTCGGGCTTCAGGGCGGCGATCGCCTCCAGGTTGGGCTCCTGGAGGGTACCCACCTCCTTGATGTCCTTTGTCGCCGAAGGCCCGAAGTAGGTGGGCCAGCCGTTCAGCTCGCCCGCGCGGGCGGCGCCGATCGGGGTGATGCCAAGCGTCAGGGCGGAGTCGACCTTGTCCGTGTCCAGGACGACGACGCGCTTGGGGGAGGCGGGGACCGAGGTGGTTCCCATGGCGTGCTTGACCTCGACCGTGGTTTTCTGCTCGGCCGACTCGGGAGTGCTTGTCGCGCAAGCACTCAAGGCCGCGGCGACCGCGAGGGGGACGGCGAGCAACAGGCGGCGTTTCATTCAAATTCCTTTCCTGCGGGTACCACCAGCGGCGCACCCGTGATGGGGCAAGGGACAATGACGCATTCGAGGCCGAACACGTCGCGGACAAGGCCGACACTGACCACATCGGACGGTGGTCCCTCGGCGGCGATCCGGCCGTCCCGCATGGCGATGACGTGATCGGCGTAGCGGGCGGCCTGGTTGAGGTCGTGCAGCACGGCGACGACGGTGCGCCCGCCGCGTTGCAGGCGGCGCAGCAGGTTCAGCACGTCCACCTGGTGCGCGAGGTCGAGGAAGGTGGTCGGCTCGTCGAGCAGGAGCGCCTCGGTCTGCTGGGCGAGTGCCATGGCGATCCACACCCGCTGGCGCTGGCCGCCGGACAGCTCATCCACGTGCCGTTCGGCAAGGTCGCCGATGTCGGCCTTGGCCATCGCGTCGCCGATCGCCGCCTGGTCCTCCGCCGACCACTGCCGCCACCAGCGCTGGTAGGGCTGGCGTCCGCGCGCGACGAGGTCCGCCACGGTGATGCCTTCGGGCACGAGCGGGGCCTGCGGCAGCACGCCGAGTCGTTGCGCCACCTCGCGCGGCGGGAGTTCGTGGATCGACCGGCCGTCGAGCAGCACGCTGCCGCCGCGCGGTTTCAGCAGGCGCGCCAACGCTTTCAGCAGGGTCGACTTGCCGCAGGCGTTGGGGCCGATGATGACGGTCAGCTTGCCGGGCGGTATCCGGACCGTCAGCCCGTCCAGGACCGTCCGCTCGTCGTAGCCCGCTTGCAGCGCTTCGGCTTGCAGTCTCACGTTCGCCTCCCCCCAAGATCCGGCAATTTGCCTGGCAATCCACGCTTCCGACGTAGTCGGAGCGAACGATTGCCAGGCAAATTGCCGGATCTTGTACGCAGCAGAAGGTAGACAAGGTAGGGCGCCCCGATGGCGGCGGTCAGCACACCGGCGGGAAGCTGTGTCGGGGCGAGGATCCAGCGCCCGGCATAGTCGGCGAAGACCACGAGCGCGGCCCCGGCGAGGGCGCTCGCGAGCAGCGGCGGCCTTTCGGCCCGCGCCAGCCTGCGGCTGATCTGCGGTGCCACGAGGGCGACGAAGTCGACCGCGCCGACCTGTGCGGTCGCGGCGGCGGCAAGCAGCACGCCGACCGCGGCCAGGCCGTAGCGCCGCGCCACCGGCCGCACCCCGATCCCGCGGGCGACGTCGTCATCCAGTGAGGTGGTCCGAAGCGCCCATCCCGCCCACAGCAGGATCGGCAGCGCCACCAGCAGAACGGCCGCGATCGGGCGGGCCTCTTCATAGCCGCGCCCGTTGAGCGAGCCGATCAGCCAGATCTGGGCCCGTTGCGCGTCAATGGTTTCAGCGCTGGTGAGCACCACCTCGATGCCGGCGCGCAGGGCGAACGCGATCGCGACGCCCGCGAGCACGAACCGGTTGGCGGTGAAGCCGCGCTTGGAGCCGAACGCGAAGACGAGGGCCGCCGCGAGGAGTCCGCCGGCCAGCGCCGCCGGGGCGACCGCGAACGCGCCCGTGGTCAGCGCGATCGTCGCGGCAAGCCCGGCGCCCTGCGTGATGCCGATGACGTCCGGGCTCGCCAGCGGGTTGCGGGTCACCGACTGGATGAGCGCGCCGCCGAGCCCGAACGCGGCACCGGCGACCGCCGCGAGCACCGCCCGGGGCAGGCGCAGCTCGAAGACGACGAAGGCGTCGGCGGGCGGCAGGCTGGTGCCGGCCCAGAGGCCGAGAGCCAGGACCGCGGCCATGACCGGGACGGTTCGCAGCCTCATTTGCGAAGCACCACCCACAGCAGGACGGGTGCGCCGACGATCGCCGTGATCACGCCCGCGGGCACCTCGCCGGGCGGGAACAGCACGCGCCCAAGCACATCCGCGCTCAGCACGAGGGCCGCGCCGAACAGTCCGGCGATCGGCAGGATCCAGCGGTGGTCAATGGTCGCGGCGAGCTTGCGCGCCGCGTGCGGCACGGCCAGCCCGACGAAGGCGATCGGCCCGGCGACCGCGACGGCGGCGCCGGTCAGCAGGATCGCCGCCCCGCCCGCCGTGCCGCGCAACAAATTTACCTTGTGCCCCAAGCCTTTCGCCACGTCGTCGCCGAGCGCGAGGGCGTCAAGCCCGCGGGCCGCGATCGCGGCGAGCACGATGCCGAGGGCGATGAAGGGGAGGACCTGAAGGGCCATTTCGGGGGTACGGCCGGCGAGCGCCCCCACCACCCAGAAGCGGAACTGGTCGAAGGTCGCGGCGTCGATGCTCAGCAGGCCATAGATGAGCGCGCCCAGTCCCGCGTCGATTGCCGCGCCCGCCAGTGCCAGGTTCACCGGGCTCGCCCCTTCGCGGGTGCGCGCGGCGATTCCGAACACCAGCACGCCGGCCAGGGCGGCGCCGATCAGGCCGAACCAGATCCAGCCGCCCAGCGTGCTCACGCCCAGCAGCGAGATGGCAAGGACGACACCGGTCGACGCGCCGGCCGAGATGCCGAGAATGCGAGGTTCGGCCAGCGGGTTGCGGGTGAGCGTCTGCATGATCACGCCGGCCATGGCGAGCGCGATGCCGACCTCGACGCCGACGATGGTGCGGGGCAGCCGCATCTCCCGCACGATCAGGGCGTTCTCGACCGTCGACGGGTCGAGTACCTCGCCGAGCGGGATCGACCTGCTGCCGATCGTCAGGCTCGCCGCGACCGCCGCCAGGAGCAGGAGCGCGCCGAGGCCCACGACCGCACTCCTCTTCACATCGGCCGAGCTTAGGTTAGGCGACCCTAATCGTCGAATGGACGTGACCTAGGTCATGCTCGTGCTGCCCATGCCGCAACCCTCGACATTGGACATAGATGGTTGTAGTGTGCTCGCCAATTCATCCATGGCTCTCGTTCTGGGGGGACCAATGCGGCGTCTTGGCGAAAAAAATCTGCGCCGAATCGGATTCTTTGTGGCAGTTGCCTTCGCATTGACCGTGGCGGTTCCCCAGCGGGTGGAGACCGGTGACAACGGCGGGTTTCCGCTGTCGTGGCTGTGGAGCTGGGCGGCGAAACCGGCGTGGGCCGGATCGGCCTCGGCCTTCGTGGGGCGGCCGGTCCAGATGCGCGGCAACGGTCTGGAGCGGGGCCACTATGTCCCGGCGGGACAGACCAGGGCCGGCGGCGGACAGGGGCGGGCGCCGGAGGTCGTGCCGGAAGGGCTCAAACCCTATGCGCCGCATGACCCCAACGTCGGTGAGGGCGCCGCGGGGCGTTCCACCCGGGGGTTCGAGGCGTCAAGCAGCCGCCGCGCGCAGAGAGGCGCCGACGCGGCAACGGAGGTCTTCGACAACGCCGACGGGTCGGTGACCCGGCGGCTCAGCGGCGGCAGGGTGAACTATCGCGGGGCCGACGGGAATTGGTACCCGATAGACACAAGGCTGATCTCCAAGGCGGACGGGCGCTGGCACATGGGCGCCAACGAGATTCAGGTGTCCTTCGCGGGCGGGCGGACGGCCGACGTGCCCAGCGGGGCGACGGTGGGGCAGCTGGCGAAGGCACCGACGAGGATGGCGTCGCTGACCCTCCCGAGTGGACAGTCCGTGGCGTATGACCTGAGCGGGGCGAGCCTGACCGAGCCGGTGGTGCGCGAGGGGACGGCGACCTACGCCAACGTCATGCGCGACACCGACCTGGAGCTGGTCGCCACGGACGGCGGGTTCAAGGAGACGATGATCCTGCGCTCCCCGCAGGCGCCCAATCGGTGGACTTTCCCGTTGGAGCTCAAGGGGTTGACACCGCGGATGACGGAAGCGGGCGACGTCGAGCTGGTGGACGCCGAGGGTGCAGTGCGGGTGTGGCTGCCGGTGGGGTACATGCAGGACTCCAAGGTGGATCCGGTCAGCGGCGCACCGGCGGAGTCCACGAACCTGCGCTATGAGCTGGTCGGCAACGAGCTGCACGTGACGGCGGATCCGGCCTGGCTCAACGACCCGGCTCGGGTCTACCCGGTTCGGGCTGACCCGACGGCGACGACCTGGACGACCGGCGACGTGTTCGTCGACAACAACGCCACCGGCCCGGACCACAACGGCGACAACCTGCCGGTGGGCACGTGGGACAGCGCCGCCACCAAGACGCGCTCGTTCATCCACTTCGACGAGTTCGACGACAACGGGTTCGTGGGCCGGCGCATCACCGCGGCCAACCTCAAGCTCTACCTCACCTGGACCTACTCCTGCGGCGTCTTCCGCGCGGTCAACGTGCACGCGGCGACGCAGGCGTGGACGGTGGCCGGGCTCGACGCCGGAAGCTATCCGGGGCCGACGATCAGCTCCGCGATCGGTTCGTGGACCGGGTCGGACTACAGCGTGGCGTGCACCAACACCGCGGGCAACCGCAGCGTGGGGAAGTGGATCACGGTCCCGCTCAACGTCACGACGTTCGACAACTGGGCCAAGGGCGGCAGCAACCTGGGCCTGGCGTTGACCGCGTCGGAGACCGACAACAACGCGTGGAAGAGGTTCACCAGCGCCAACTACTCCAGCGGCCAGTATCGTCCGCATCTTGAACTGACCTATGCCGCCAACGTGGCTCCGCAGCTTGACTCCCGCTACCCGGCCAACAACTTCGTGGCGGCAAGCCTTACGCCGCAACTGGTGGCGCGTGCCCACGACCCGGACAGCTGGCCCAACACCGGCCTGCAGTACAAGTTCCGGGTCTACAACGACGCCGGAACCACCCTCGTCACCGAGTCTGCGCTGGGCGGGGCGACCTGGACGGTACCCCCTGGAAAATTGAATTGGGGCAAAACATATCTCTATACCGTTCAGGTTTATGACAAGGCGGCCTACAGCGCGATATATCCCGCCTATGCCTTCTCGACACCCGTGCCGCAGCCCCAGCTGACGAGCAGGCTGGCGCAGAACGCGGACAAGGGTTTCGACCCCAGCATCGGCAACTACACGACCTCGGCGACGGACGCTTCGGTGGAGACCGTCGGGCCGGAGCTTGAGATCGTGCGCAGTTACAACAGTCTCGACCTGCGGTCGCGGGGCGCGTTCGGGCGCGGCTGGGCCAGCATCGCCGACACCGCCGCGACCGAGGTGAAGGACGCGGCGGGCGGCCTGCAAACCGTCGTCATCACCTATCCGGACGGGCAGGATGTCGCGTTTGGACGGGAGGCGAACGGCACCTTTGCCGCGCCTTCGGGACGGCACGCGACGCTTGCCGGGACGACGGGCGCGTACACGT
Source organism: Candidatus Limnocylindrales bacterium (assembly GCA_036377915.1). Classification (GTDB taxonomy): domain Bacteria; phylum Actinomycetota; class Actinomycetes; order Mycobacteriales; family Micromonosporaceae; genus Allorhizocola. The sequence goes on along the minus strand of DASUXL010000082.1, from coordinate 33,765 downwards.
TTACGGACAAGGATTCGACGGTCTACCGGTTCAATGCCTCGGGCAAGGTCGCCGCGATCACCGATGCCAACGGGCTGGCGCTGACCTTCACCTACGACGCGTCGGGCCAGCTGAGCGCGGTCACGAGCGCGTCGGGCCGCTCGCTGTCGTTCACGTGGTCGACCCCGGCCGGGTCCAACTATCCGCACATCGCGACGGTCAAGACCGACCCGGTGGTCGCGGGCGACGCGGCGAGCGCGCTGACCTGGAGCTACACCTATGACAACGACAATCTGACGAAGGTGTGCGACCCCACCGTCACCGCCTGCACGGCCTACTCCTACACCTGGATCTCGCAGCACGCCAACGCGATGCAGAACCTCGGGCCGTACTCCTACTGGCGGCTCAACGAGGCGCCCGGGGAAGCCATGGCGCGCAGCAGCATGCAGGCGAACGCCGGGGTCGACAACGGTGTGTACAACAATGTGACGCTGGGCCAGCCACCGGCTTTCGGGCACTCGACCTCGACCTCGGCCTCGTTCGACGGCACCTCCTCCTATGTGCAACTGCCCGGCAAGCTCATCACCGACGGGCCGTTCCAGTCGATCAGCCTGTGGTTCAAGACGACCGGCAGCGGTGTGCTCGCGGGCACGCAGAACAAGCCGGTGACCGAGACGCCGGCGACGTACCACCCCAACCTTTACGTCGGCACGGACGGCAAGCTGTACGGCCAGTTCTGGAGCGGGGCGGTGGAGCCGATGGCGTCGCCGGCCGCGGTCAACGACGGCCAGTGGCACCACGCGGCGGTCACGGCGGACGCCACGTCGCAGGCGCTTTACCTTGACGGCAGCAAGATTGGGACCCTCGCCAAGCCGTTGGTGGCGGTCAACCCGGAGATGAGCTACGCCTTCCTCGGCACTGCGCGCTGGACCAACCGCCCCGCCGTCACCGGCGACTACGGCTACTTCAACGGGTCCATTTCGGACGCCGCGTTCTTCACCACGGCCCTTAGCGCACAAGCGGTTGCGGACATGCAGCACACGGGCACGTGGGTGCGTTCCGCCCTGACGAAGATCACTCGGCCATCGGGTGGGGTGTCGGCGAGCATCAGCTACGACATGTCCACCGGGCGCGTGGCGTCGGTGACCGACGAGAACGGTGGCGTGTGGACAGTGCGCGCCCCCAAGATCGAGGGAAGCAGCGATGTCTACGCCGCGTCGGTGCTCGGCGGCAAGCCCGCCGAATACTGGCGCCTGGGCGACGTGCCCGGTGACAGCGACACCGTCAACGAGGTGAAGGGTGGCACGGCAAGCTACAACGAGTTCGTGACGCTGGGCGCGCCCGGGCCGTTCGCGGACGCGACCGCGGCCCGATTCAACGGCACCACCTCGGAGGTGCGCAACCCGGCGCCGTCGCTCGACACGAGCAAGAACTTCAGCATGTCGGCGTGGGTGCGCCTGACCGACGACACGCGGCACCAGCGGGTCGTGTCGGTCATCGGCAATCGCACGTCCGGGGTCTGGCTGGGCTTCAACAAGGATGTCAAGAAGTGGCAAGTCACCATGTACCAGTCCGATGTGGACGCCCCGGCCAGCAACCGGGCCAGCTCCACCGCGGTGGCGGCACTCAACACCTGGACCCAGCTGACCGCAACCCATGACGCCACCTCCCGCGCGCTCAAGCTCTACGTCAACGGCGTGCTGCAGGAGACGGTGACCGTCGGTGGGACCAAGTGGCGGGCGGCCAACGCGCTCGTCCTCGGCCACGACATCTATGCCGGCGCCACGTCCAACTGGCTCAAGGGCGAGGTCGCCGAGGTGGCAACGTTCCACGGCATCCTCACGCCGGCGCAGATCGCGGTGCAATACGCCGCCTCCAAGCAGTCCGCGCCGGTGGCAATCACCAAGGTGGCCGGCGGTGTGGCGTCGATCGTCATGCCGGTGGCGACGATGGGCGTGACCGACCCCGGCGGGAAAGAGATCTCCTATTCCTACGACATCATCAATGGGTACCGGGTAGTCGCCCAAACCGACGCGCTTGGCAACACCACCAAGTTCGGTTACGACGTCGGCGGATACAGCAGTCTGACCTACGACGCCCGCGGCGTGCTGACCGAGGAGATCCAGGACGTGCGGGGCAACACGATCCAGTCCATCACCTGCCAGGATCAGGCCGGCCGGAAGTGCTCCTCGGTCTACTACACGTACTTCCCTGACGCCACGACAAGCGTGCTCACCCCGGACGCGCGCAACGACGTGATGCTGACGATGCGCGACGGCCGGTCGGCGTCGGCGACCGACAACGCCTTCCTGACGACCTACGCCTACGACGCCAAGGGCAACCAGACCGAGGTAACAGAACCGTTGGGGCGCAAGACAACCACCACCTACAACGGGCAAGGGCTGCCGGTCCGGGTGGTCTCGCCCGGCGGGGTGGCAGACACGATCGAGTACAACGCGGCCGGCGATGTGGTGCGAAGCGTCGACGGGCTGGGCAAGGCGAACGCCTACACCTATGACGGGGTGGGCCGGATCGTCACCGAGACCGAGACCTCCAACGCCTACCCGGGCGGGCTGACCACCCGATACACCTTTGACGCCCGGGGCAAGGTGCTGACCCAGACCGAACCCGCCATCACCAACCGGGTCACCGGCGCCATCCACACCTCGGTCACGACGAGCGCCTACAACGCCGACGGGCTCGTCACCTCGCAGGCGGTGGCCGACACCACGGGCGGCGACGCTCCGCGCTCCACGCTGACTTCGTACAACGCCTACGGTCAGGTGGCGACCGAGACCGACCCGAAGGGCGACGTCACCCGGTACGAGTACGACGCGTACGGCAACATGGTGAAGGAGACCGAGCCGGACGGCGGCGTGGTGGTCAACACCTTCGACGCCGAGGGCAGCCTGCTCACCACCAGGATCGTGGGGTGGACGGGTGATCCCAACAACCCAAGCGCGCCAACGGATCTGGTCACCACGTCGAACGCCTACGACCCGAACGGGCGGCTCGCCTCGGAGACCGACGCCCAGGGCATGACCACCCTGTTCACCTACACCGACAACGGCCTTGAGGCCAAGGTGGTCTCGACCGACGGCACGAACTCGTTCGTGGTGGAGGACAACACCTACGACGCGGCCGGCAACCTGATCAAGCAGGTGACCGACAACGGCGCCACCACAACGACTTTCACCTATGACGCCGCCGGACGTCAGCTGACCTCCACGCTGGATCCCAACGGGCTCAAGCGCACCACGACCCACGCCTACTCGCCCGACGACGAGGTGCTGACCAGCACCGAGACCGACGCGGCGGGCGCGGTCGTCGGCTTCACCGAGCACCTCTACGACGCCGAGGGCAACCCGATCGCCGAGACCGTCTACGCCACCAACGCGCTGAGCCCGGTGGGCCGGTGGAAGCTCGCCGACCTCAAGGACTCCTCGGGCAACAGCAAGCTGTCGGTCACCGGCGCGGTCACCTGGGTCACCAGCCCCCGCACCGGAGCCGTCTTCGACGGGGCGAGCGCCCTGTCCACCACCGGACCGGTCCTCGACACCGGCCGCAGCTTCACCGTCACGGCGTGGGCCAACCCGGCCGAGGGCAGCCGCAACCGGGGGGTCGTTTCGCAGGAGGGCGCGCGGGAAAGCGGCTTCTACCTCAAGTACGACCAGGTCGCGGGCGGCAAGTGGTCGTTCGTGATGTACAACGCCGACGACCAGGCGAGCCCGAACACCTACGCGACGTCGACCACCGTCGCGCCGCTCAACACCTGGTCGCACATTGCGGCGGTCTACGACGGGCCGGCCAAGACGTTGCGGCTCTACGTCAACGGCGTGCTGCAGACCACCAAGGCGCTCAACGCCGCGCACGTGCCGTGGACCTCCTACGGGCCGCTGGACATCGGCCGGCTCAAGTACCACGGCAACCTCACCGACCACTGGCAGGGCCAGATCGGTGACGTCCAGACGTACCAGAAAGCATTGAGCGCCACTGAAATCACCTCGATCCACGCCGGGACGGGTCCGGCCGCCGACGCCGGCGTGCTGCGCACCTCGCACGTCCTCGACTCGCGCGGCCTGCCGCTGAACGAGACCGACCCGATGGGCGAGGTCACCGACTACTGGCACGACGAGGAGAGCCGGATCGTGCAGACGGTCGGGCCCGCGGTCCCGGCCGAGGTCGCCGGCGGCGCGCCGGTCATGTCGCGTCCGGTCACGACGGTCGGCTACGACACGTTCGGCGACGTGGTCGAAACCCGTGACCCCAACGGGAACGTGACCGTCGTCGGCTATGACGCGGCCGGGCAGACGCTGTCCACCACCCAGCCCGGCTACACGCCGCCGGGGTCGAGCACCCCGATCACACCGGTGACCCGCAACGAGTACGACACCGCGGGCAACCTCACCGCGAGCGTCGACGAGCTGGGCAAGCGCAACACCTACGGCTACGACCAGCTGGGCCGGCTGGCCAAGCACACCGCGCCCAACGGCGGCGTGACCACCTACGCCTACGACCTGACCGACAACCTGCTCACCTCCACCGACCCCAACGGTGTGGTCAACACGTCCACCTATGACCACCTCGGCCGGGTGGCGACGGCGACGCACGTGGTCCGCCAGAACGGCGGCGCGAACTTCACCACGACCTACACCTACGACAACGCGGGCAACGTGGCGCAGGTCAGGACGCCGGCCGGGGTGACGCAGTCGTTCACCTACAACGCCGCCGACGAGGTCCTGACCGCCACGGACGGGGCGGGTGGGGTCACCCGGTACACCTACGACGGCTCCGGGCGGCTCGTCAAGAAACAGTTGCCGGACAACACGTATCGGACCGTCACGTACGACATGGTGGACCGCGCCCTGTCCCAGAGCGCCTACAACGCCAGCGGTGCGCTGCTCACCACCGAGTCCAACCGGTACGACGCCGGCGGCAACGTGATCGAGACGACCGACGCCCGCGGCACGAAGAACACCTTCACCTATGACGCGACCGGCGCTGTGCTCACCGCCCGGCAGCCGGTCAGCGCCACCGACGCCATCGTCACCACGTTCGGCTACGACCTGATGGGCAACCGGACCCGGTTCACCGACGGCCGGGGCGGCAGGTTCATCTCCACCTACAACAAGTGGAACCTGCTTGAGTCGCACATCGAACCGCCCACCGCGGCGCATCCCAACGCGGCGGACCGCACCTTCACCACCGTCTACGACGCGGCGGGCCGGGCGGTCACCCAGCTGCAACCGGGCGGGGCCCGGATCACGACCGGCTACGACGACCTGGGCCGGGTGACCCGGCAGACGGGGAGCGGCGCCGAGGTGACCACCGCCGACCGGGTCTTCGGCTACGACCCGGGCGGGCGGCTGACGAGCATGTCGGGTACGGGTGGGACCAATACGGTCAGCTACGACGACCGCGGGCTGGTGCTGTCGCTGACCGGGCCGTCGGGCAACTCGTCGTTCGCCTACAACCCCGACGGCGAGATGACCTCGCGCACCGACGTCGCCGGGACGACAACCTACACCTACGACACCGCGGGCCGGATAAAGACCGTGGTGAACGCGGCGCAACAGGTCAACGCGTCGCTGAACTACAACACAGCGTCTCTGGTGGACCGGATCACGTACAACACCAACGGGAACTACCGCGCGTTCAGCTATGACGCCCTGCACCGGCCGACACTCGACGAGCTGAAGACCCCGGCCGGGGCGTCGATCGCGAAGACCACCTACGGCTGGGATCCCAACGGCAACGAAACCTCAAAGGCCACAACGGGTTTCGCGGGCGCGTCGGCGAACACCTACACCTACGACCTCGCCGACCGGCTCATCACCTGGAACAGCACCGGCTACGGCTACGACAAGTCCGGGAACCGGACGAGCAACGGCGCCCAGGTGTTCCGCTACGACGAGCGCAACCGGCTCATCGACGAGGGCAACGGCACGACGTACACCTACACCGCGCGCGGCACGCTGCGGCAGACCACGGTCGGCACCACGAACCTCGCCACCGAGGCCGACGCGTTCGGCCAGGTGACCCGGCAGTACGCCACGGCGGCCGGCTGGCACGACTACACCTACGACGGGCTGGGCCGGGTCATGCGGCCCGGGTTCGCCTACACCGGGCTCGGCAACCACCTCGCCGCCGACGGGACCGCGACCTACACCCGCGACCCCGAGGGCGACCTGATGGGTGTCGCGACCGACGCCGCGAAGACGCTGGCGTGGACCGACTTCCACACCGACGTGGTGGGCCAGTTCACCGCGACCGGGACAGCCCTGAACGGGTCCACCTCCTACGACCCGCTCGGACGGATCCTCGCCACCTCCGGGATGATCGGCAATCTCGGGTACCAGTCGGAGTGGACCGACGCGTTCACCGGCCGGGTCAACATGCTCTCGCGCTGGTACAACACCAACACCGGCCAGTTCGACACCCGCGACACGGCGAGCAACGGCCCCGTCCCGGACTCCATCAACGCCAACCGTTACCAGTACGGCGACGGCAACCCGTTGACGGTCACCGACCCGACCGGTCACTGGGGCTGGAACCCGTTCAAGGCCGTCAAGAAGGCCGTGAGCAAGGTGTACCACGCCACGACGTCGTTCGTGTCGCGCTCGTACAGCTACGCCAGGCACTACTCGTCCTACGCGTACAGCTACGCCAAGTCGAAGGTCTCGCACGCCGTCCGCACGGTGAAGAAGAAGTACCACGCGGCGAAGAGCTACGTGAAGAAGAAGATCCGCAAGGCCGTCCACTACGTCAAGAAGAAGTACAAGGCGGCCAAGAGCTGGGTCAAGAAGAAGTACAACTCGGCCAAGAAGTGGGTCAAGAAGAAGGTCAAGGCGGCCAAGAAGTGGGTGTCCAAGAAGTACCACTCGGCCAAGAAATATTTGAAGAAGAAGTACAACCAGGCCAAGCAGCTGGGCAAGAAAGTCATCAGCAAGGCCAAACGCGTGGTCAAGAAGGCGGTCAACACCGTCAAGGACGCGGCAAAGAAGACCGCCAAGTGGGTCAAGGACCATAAGGCGGAGATAGCCGGGTTCGTGGTCGGCGCGGTCGTCGGCATCGGCTGCGGCGCGCTGATCGGCTGGACCGGCGTCGGGGCGGTCGCCTGCGGTGCCCTTGCCGGGGCGGCGGGCTCGCTCGTCACCGGGGCGATGAACGGCCACCGCGGCTGGGATCTGGTCAAGGACGCGCTCGTCGGCGGGACCATCGGCGCGCTCACCGGCGGCCTGTTCTCGGTCGGTGGGGCGGCGCTGGGTGCCGGGGTGCGCAGCGCCATCAGCGGGACCGGGATTCGCAGCGCGCTCGGTGCGGCGGGCCGGGCGGGCGCCGGTGCGGCGCGCAGCATCGGCAGCGGCCTGGCAAGCGCCGGACGCGGGGCCGTGTACGCCGCGACCAACCCGGTGAAGAAGCTGTTCGGCCGCGGCATGGTCGACCTGTACCACGGCACCAGCAAGGCCGGAGCCGCGGCGATCCGGCGCGGCGGCATCAACGTGCACTTCGGGCGCGGCGACGCCGACTTCGGCCAGGGCTTCTACCTGACCAAGCTGAAGAGCCAGGCCAAGGAGTGGGCCGAGCATGGACGCAGCCCGGCCGACGCCGAGGTCATGCACTATCGGGTACCGCAGCGGGAGCTGGCAAACCTTGACACCAAACAGTTTCCGGCCTCGGGCGGCTCCGACTGGGAGTCTTTGGTGATGCAGCACAGGTCATTGGGGCGTGGGTCGACGTCGCCCCCGCTACACTCGTACGAGGCCGTTGAGGGCCCGATGCTCTACAACCCGGACGAATTCCTGTCGGGTCAGCCGCCCAGCGTGGGCGGGCACCAGATCTCGTTCCACACGGATCGTGCGGGCTCGATGCTGGACAACTATCTGCAATAAACCTTAGGACGGGAGCGGCGACACCATGGAGTTCACGGTCAAGGCAACCCCGAAGATCCACGCCTACCTTGGCAGGATCGCGGATGCCATGGTGTCGCTGCAGTCAATCCCGCGCGAGGAGGCGGTCGGGCGGATCAATCGCGCCTTCTCAGGCACCAAGTTCCGCAAGGGCGACAACCCACCCGACATCATCTTCCACGAGACACCCGAGTACTGGGCCAAGACGGTCTACTACGGCAAGGACTCGCGCTGGTGGCAGAGTGAGGAAGGGCTCGAGCCCCTGCCGTATCCGTAGTCATCTCACGTGTCCGCTGCCGCGTTGTTTATCTCTTTGGGTTCGAGGACCTTTTGGGGGTACCCCCGGAAAGCAATTCTGATCATTGCTCTTCCCATCGCCTCGGTGGTGGTGACCTGTCCCGGGGCGACGCGCCGCAGCAGCGGATATAGGGGCTTGGCGATGACGTAAAGGGCGTTGTAGAGTCCCGTGCGCGAGCGTTCCCCGTGCATCGGCTGGATGTATCCGGGCCGCAACATATAGGCGTCGAGCGGCGACTCCAGCAGCTCCCGTTCGGTGCGCCCCTTGACCCGCGCCCACATCTGGCGCCCCTGCTCGTTCGTGCCCACGCCCGAGACGTAAATGAACTTCGCGCCGGGGCGGAACGCCTTGGCCGCCGCCATCGTCAGGTCGTAGGTGACCCGGCTGTAGGCGGCCTCGCCCATGCCGGCCGACGACACGCCGAGGCAGAAGAAACAGGCGTCCGCGTCACCGAACTCGCCGTCGGCATAGGAGAACAGGTCCGCCCGTTCGGTCTCGGTGAGTTTTGCATGCGCCGCACCGGTTTTGCTGCGCCCGACGGTCTGCACGCTGTCGATGCGCTCATCGAGCAGGCACTCGCGCAGGACGCCCTGGCCGATCATGCCGGTCGCGCCGAAAAGAACCACCTTCATGGGAAGCGATCGTACGATGCCGGTGTGGAACAGCGAATGAGCCTGATAACCCTGGGTGTGGTGGACGTGCCGCGGGCGGTCGCCTTCTACGAGGCGATGGGCTGGACGGGCACCACCCCCGACAACGACGTATTCTTCTTCCAGCTCAACGGTTTCATCTTCGCGCTGTGGAGCCGGGCCAAGCTCGCCGAGGACACGGCGGTGCCGGATTCGGGTGGTTGGGGCGGCATCACGCTCGCGCATAATGTGCGCACGCGCGATGAGGTGGATGAGATCCTCGCTCGCGTTGAGCCGGCCGGCGGCACCATCCTGCGCCCCGCGGCGGAAACGTTCTGGGGTGGCTATGGCGGCGTGTTCGCCGACCCCGAGGGGCACCCGTGGGAGGTCGCCCACGGGGCCTTTGTCATCACCGACAAAGGCGATACCGTCTTGAAGAATGGAGCTTGACGCCGTCGTCGTCGGCCTCGGGGTGATGGGCAGCGCCGCGCTGTGGCGCCTAGCCCGCCGGGGCCTCAACGTCGCCGGCATCGAACAGTTCGAGCCCGGCCACGCGCGCGGTGCCAGCCACGGCCAGTCCCGCATCATCCGCACCGCCTATTCCGAAGGCGCCGGCTACGTTCCGCTGGTGCGCGAGGCGTGGCGGCTATGGGACGAGCTGTCCAGCGAGTCGGGGACGCCTTTGGTGCAACGCACGGGCGGTCTCATCCTGGCGCCCGCCTCGTCGGCCGCGCTCGACGCGCCCGTCGCCTCCGCCCGCGCCCACGGCCTCGACTACGAGATGCTCGACACCGCGGCGATCCGGCGGCGCTTCCCGCAACATCTCGTGGAAGACGGCACAAACGCCTTCCATGAGGCCGACGCCGGCTTCGTGCGGGCCGAACCCGCGGTGCTCGCCGCAGTCGCCCGGGCCCGCGCCCACGGCGCCCGAGTCGTCACCGGAACGGCCGTGGCCCGCATCGCCTTCCCCCACGTGGAGCTGGCCGACGGCTCGCGGCTGACGGCACGGCATATCGTGGTCGCCGCCGGGGCATGGCATCGCCGCCTCCTGCCACCCTTGGCCTCCAGAATCCGCGTGGTGCGGCGGCTGCTCGCGTGGTTCAAACCCGGCGATCCCGGAGCGTATGCGCCGGACCGTTTCCCGGTCTTCATCCGCGGCGACGCGGCGGGGGAGCGGGTCTGGTACGGCGTCCCGTCGGTGGACGGCGAGACGGTCAAGCTGGGTGTGCACTTCTGGCCCGGCGAGGACGAGGCCGTCGATCCCGTCCAAGGCGCCCGTGCACCCGACGCCCGCGACTCGCGGCACCTCGCCGAGCTGATCGGCGGTCGCCTGTCCGGATTGGACCCGGTGCCGGTGCGGGTGCAGGCATGCATGTACTCCCTCACCGGCGACGGCGACTTTCTCGTCGGGCCGGTGGACGGCCTGCCCGGGATCACCGTCCTCGGCGGCTTCTCCGGCCACGGCTTCAAGTTCGCCCCGATCATCGGAGAGATAGCCGCGGATCTTGCCACAACCGGCCAAACCCGTTGGGACATCGGCTTTCTCTCCCCGGACCGCTCGGAGGTGTCAAATGCTTAGGGTGTTGGGTCTCGTGACGCTGGTCGCCTTGGCCGCGGCGGGGGCGAGCTGCTCGGTGTTCTCCGACGAGGTGCCGGGCTGTGTGGCGCCGTCCAACGAGGCGCAGCTGCTCGACGAGTTCGCCAAGGAGAGGGTACTTGAGCTGACCCCGCCCTCGGTCAAGGAGCGCAAGGAAACCCTGCGGCAGGTGGCGTGCAAGCGTTTTGGCGAACATGCCTCCGTCACCCATGTGGGCGTCCACCATGAGCTGTCACGCAACATCGAGCGCGACGAGGTGCACGGCCTCTACGATCCGGTGGCGACCGCGGCGGGCTGGGTGCCGCTGCCGGTCGAGGTTCACCAAAGCTATCTGCTTTACTGCCGCCGCGTCGCGGGCCAGGCGGCGATGCTGTCGGTCGGCTGGAGCGAGGGGTACAGCGTGGGCAAGGAGCAGGTTCCGGCCAGGCTCCTGGTCGACCTGCAGCTTGCCCACGACGCCGCCATCGATGATCAGGCCAAGGTCGAGGCCGCCCAGAAGGCGGGATGCTGGCCGCTCGCCCCGGCCCAAGGCTGACACCTCGGGCTAAGAGTTTGGGCGCAGGCAAGGCGTCTCGGCCACCTCGGACTGGCGGGCGTCGATGACGACGGCGCCGCGCGCCATGGCACAGTCGTTGCGTACCAGCACCATCCCCGAATAATGGTTGTCGCGCACGAACTCGTCCTCGTCGCGGGCGGCGGTCGAGTCGGCGACCCGGACCGCCTCCAGCCGGATCAGGATGGACCGCGCCGGATCGTTGATGAGCGAACCGTTCGGTTCGAAGCGTGCCCAGGCCGCGTCGCACTCGCCGGAGTAGCGCAGGACGAGCGCGCCGAGCAGACGGTGTTCGAGGAAGACATCGGCGCGGGCAAGGTCGACGGTGGCGGTCTTGGTGCACAGGGTCCTTGCCGGGTCGGCGCCGTCGACCCGCTGCTGCGCGCTGGCGGTGGGGAATGGGTGCACGGTGGCGGCGCCGAACCACACCATCGGCGTCGGCGTCGGTGTCGGTGTCGATGTCGATGGGGGAGTCGGTGTCGTGGCGGTCAGGGCCAGCATCGTGACGGCGGTGACTATTGAACCCAGCGCGAATCCACCGGTACCCCACAAAAAGCGGGAGGGAATCCGGGGCGCCGGTGGCGGTGAGGGTGGCGGCGGTGCCGGGTCGACGCGCTCCCGCAGGTGTTGCCGCCGTGCCGTTTCGAGCTCGCCCTCGGGCAGCCCGAACAGCGTCTCGTACGCCGCAGTCAGCTCGGCCGACGGGGTCCGCCGGCCACTCTCCAGATCGGCGACGCTGCTGTGCGAGGCGAGGTGCAGGGCCTTGGCCACCTTGCGTTGCGAGAGTCCGTGCTCCTGGCGCAACTGTCTAATCCGGACGGCCAGCGCGGCGGCGGCCGGTGGTTCGGCCGGTGGTTCGGCCGGTTGCTCGGGTTGCATAGCTGAGCAGGGTAGCGCCCGCCGGTGTCCGTTCTGGACACTGTCCCGCTGGTCGGTCATTGGTCGAGATCTGGTCGCGAACTGGTCGCGAACGTTGCCGGACCGTGCGACCGGGTGTGGGATGGCCCGGGGGCGGAAGGCGCCTCGACGAGGCGGGAGCGCGTACCGATGACCGAAGATCAAAGCGGGCCAAGACGATTCAGCCGCAAGTGGTGGCTTGCCGGTGCCGCCGCGTTGCTTGTGCTCGCCGGCTCGGGCCTGGTATCCCTTGTGGTGGAACGCTACGGGACGCGGGCACTGGACAGCGCGGAGCAGGCGATCGCGCCCGGGCCGGGTGCGCTGGTCGTCGCCACGAAGTGGCCGCACGGCGAGTGTGGCGGCGAGGTCGCGGCGGCGCTGCCGGGTTCACCGAAACCCGAAAGTTTCGCTGGGAAGGTTGATTTTGCCCTTCAGGGGTACCCCATGCTTGGCAACAGCACCCTGACCCTTGACCTGAGCGGGCGCGGCGAGGACGTCGTGCAGGTGACCGACCTGCGCCCGGTCATCTTCAAGCGCCTGGAGGTGAAACCGGAGTGGGCGATGGCGCGCCCCAGCGGTTGCGGCGACACGTATGAAAGGCTTTTCAGCGTCGACCTTGACCGGGAGACCATCCAGGACCGGGGGTTGGTCGGTTTTCCGGACGGCCCGGACAAGCCGCGCGGGGACCGGCTCGGGCCGACTTTTCACGTGTCGGACAAGGATCCGGCGCATCTGATCATCATCGCCCGCACCTGCCGGGGTTACGTCGAGTGGGGCTTGGACATAGAGTACCTCGACGACGGCGAACGCAAGGTGCACCGCGTCGCCAGTCCGGACAGCCCGCTGCGAAACGTTGGCGGGCAAGCGATCCCAGCCTATCGCTGGGATGGTGGCCGGTTGCGGCGCAGCACCGACGGCAGCGGCGCCGAGAGCGCGAGCTGTGTCGAGCAGGCAACGTAGGAATGCGCGAGCGGCCATTCATTGATATTCTCGCGGTTGTGACGCCAGCCTGCCCTACGTGTGGGACCACGGGCACGCCGGTCCTATTTGGACTGCCTGCCCCATCGGCGGATGAGGCTGCCGCCGAAGGGAAGCTGATCCTGCGCGGTTGTGTCCAGCCGCTCGACCCACCGCAGTGGGAGTGCCCCGACGGCCACGAGTGGGCCGGCGACGAGGACGAGTGGAGCGGCGTGCTCGACGATGTCCTAAGTGGACGGCCACACTGCCGTTCGTGTGGCGGTCTGACCAACTACCTGATTTATCCCGGCGCCGAGGAGCTTTTCCTTGACGAGCTGGCGCGCGGCGAGGCGGAGGTGGCCGTCGATCCCGGGCCCCAGTGGGCAAACTGGGCCCGGATCTGCCGCTCATGCCGGGCGATCACCTAGCCGGTCAAACCACGAGCGGCAGACGTCCGCGAAGGGTTCGGCGCGGGAGGCGAGGACCGCCCGCAATGACTCGGCGGCCTTTTCGGCTTCCCTCACCACATTTTGGGGGTACCCATAAAGCCGTTGATGCTCAGCGAACTCGTCCTCGTCCAGCAGATGCACCGATCCGTCCGCGCGCATCCGGCAAACGTCAAGGTCGAGATCGATCATGGTGACCTCGTCCGGTGACGGCCACTGCGCCGGGGTGGTGATGTCGCAATAGACCTCGACCCGCTCCGGTTCGCCGTTGAACCACGCCGTCCACCAACCGGTGTGCGGGAACAGGCCGATGTTCGCGTGCGGGATGGGGACCGGCGGCCCGTCGCCCTTGCGCATCGTCCCGCCCGGATCCATGCCGACCCACCGGCCGTGCTCGTCCTCGCCGAGCCAGCGCATGGTCAGATGCCAGTGCAACGAACCGTCATACTTGCGATACACCACCCGTACATCTCGCATTCAGGAAAGGTACCCGGCCTACGGGCCGAGCCTGAAAGGCGGGTAAGCGTCGGTGACGAGCGTGAATGCGTATGCCCCGACCCGGGTCTGCCATCTGATGACCCCTTCGACGAAGTCGAACAGCCCTCTCGGGTACCCCCCGGTGAAAAGAATCGCGAACCAGGCGACTATCACGACGAAGAACGCCGCGATGTCGAGGATGACGAGCACGACGTAGTGCGGGATGGCAAGGAACCATTTCACCAACGGCAGCCAGCGGTTCAGGTCGCGGGCCGCGTCCGGGTAGGGGTAGTCGAGGTGCACCGCTTGCTGTTGGTCGGTGGACGGGTAGCGGTCGTCCATCAGCGCCAGGTAGGCCATGACGCGTGCGCCGAAGCGCTGCAACTCCAGGTTCCAGTCGAACCACCAGCGCGGGTACTTCTGCCGGAACAGGATCATGAGGAGCGGCGGCAGGAAGAGCACGCCCGTCCCCGTCAGGACAATGGTCAGGCCGGTGCCGGGGTCGCGGTCGTCAGCCTGCTGCCAGGTGGTACCGGAGATCGCCCCGAGCACGATGAGGATGGGGATCACCATAAAAATCCGAAATGCCGTGGTGAGGCGGTTGAGTGGCCTGTCAGGGTAGTCCACCGAGAAGCTGACCGGGTAGCTGTTGGGCGCGTTGGGCTCCATGGGTCCAGCGTCGGCCGCTCGCGGCGTCGGAGCCAGGGCACAAGGTCCCTAGACTGGCCGGATGAACAGGGGAGTACTGGTGACCGGAGCGTCCCGCGGGATCGGCCGGGCGATTGTCACCGCCTTCGAGGAACAGGGCGACCGGGTCTTCGCCCATTCCACCGCCCGGGCGGACCTGCGCGACCCGGCCGCGGCCCGCGACATCGTGGCCGAGGCCGTCGCCGAACTGGGCGCGGTCGACGTGCTCGTCAACAACGCCGCGGTCTTCATCAAGCACCCGCTGCCGGAAGTGTCCTATGAGGACTGGCTGGAGGCGTGGCGGGAAACCTTCGACGTCAACCTTTTCGGGACGGCCAACATGAGCTACTGCGTCGCCCGGCACATGATCGAGCGGGGTGAGGGCGGGCGCATCATCAACGTGGGATCGCGCGGGGCATACCGCGGCGAGCCGGACTATCCGGCCTACGGCGCGAGCAAGGCGGCGATGCACTCCCTCGGCCAGTCGCTGGCTGTTTCCCTTGCGCCGCACGGGATCGGGGTCGCCTCGGTGGCGCCCGGCTTCATCCTGACCGAGCGGCAGGCGGAGCTGATCGGCAGCGCCGCGGGTGAAGCGATCCGTGCCCAGAGCCCGTTCGCCCGGGTGGGTACCCCCGATGAGGTCGCGCAAGCGGTTATCTACCTGGCGTCCCCCGCCGCGATCTGGGCCTCAGGTGCAGTATTGGATCTTAACGGAGCCTCATACCTTCGATAATGGCGCGTGCAAAGCAACGCGCGGCATTGCCGCCCTGGTGCCAACGATCGTGCCTGATCATCTGGCAAACGAAAGTGCGTGTTTGCCAGATGATCAGATCCCGAACGTCGGCGGCGGCAATGCTAAAACTGTTATGGAAATGTTTAACCTGACGATTGACTGGGCGGTGAAGGTTTACCAATACTGGCGTGCACTACACGGGTTGAACCTCAGGGAGTTGAGTCGTGAATAGACGCAGCCTTTTGGGCACCGCATTCGCGGTGACCACCGCCACGGTTGCCGGTGTAACAGGCCAGGCGTTCGCGGGCGACAAGAAGAAGCCGCCCGGCAGCCGCGACATCGTCATGAAGCGCTGGAACTGGAACGAGGGCACGCTCAGCGGCGCCCGCGTGGACGGCAGCACGCTCGTGTTCGACACCGCCACCGGCTCCACGCAGTACACCGACCCGGCCAGCGGCGTGACCCGAACCTATGACACGGCGACCTGGACCAGCCCCGCGGCGAGCACGACCTTCAACGCGCAGGAGATCATCCCGTCCTGGACCGCTTCGACCCCGGGTGGAAGTTTCGTCCGCATCGAGATCCAGTATGTCACCGCGGCGGGCACCACCACGAAGTGGTACAACCTCGGCAACTGGGCGTCGGACGACACGTTCATCACCCGCACGTCGGTGTCGGCGCAGGGCGACACCAACGCCTTCGTCGCCGTCGACACCCTCGTCGCCAACGAGGGCTTCGAGATCGCCGCCTGGACGGCGCGGCTCACCCTGCTGCGCCCGGCCGGCAGCGCCGACACGCCGTCGGTGCGCAGCTTCGCGACGATGGCCAGTGCGATGCCGGACCCGGGCAAGCTGGTGCCGAGTGTTCCGGGGGCGGCACAGGGCGTCATCCTCAACGTCCCGCAGTACTCGCAGGAGGTCCACATCGGGGAGTACCCGCAGTGGGACGGCGGCGGCGAGGCGTGGTGCAGCCCGACGTCGACGGCGATGGTGCTTGCCTACTGGGGTCTGGGGCCTTCGGCGGAGGACCTGTCGTGGGTCGATCCGTCCTTTCAGGACCCTCAGGTTGACTTCGCGGCCCGCAACACCTTCGACTTCACCTACAACGGTTGCGGCAACTGGCCGTTCAACGCGGCCTACGCGGGACGCTTCGGCGCCAAGGGGTTCGTCACCCGGCTGCGCAGCCTCAACGAGGCCGAGCAGTTCATCGCCGCGGGCATCCCGCTGGTCGCCTCGGCGTCGTTCAAGAAGAGCGAAATCCCGGGCATGGACTACGGTACCGGCGGCCACCTGATGGTCATCGCCGGCTTCACCGGCGACGGCCGGCTCGTGCTCAACGACCCGTTCGCGCCCACCAACGCGGGCGTCCGCAAGCTTGTGGGGCGCGCGGAGTGGGAGGCCGCCTGGCTCAACACCAGCCGCGGCGTCGTCTACGTCATCCACCCGGCCCACGTGGCGCTGCCCGCGCCCCCCGCTCAAGCGAACTGGTGAATGAGGTTGTCGGCCGTTCACCCGGCCAACTCGCGTGGACACGGCTCAAAGGCGACCGTGTCTCGATGGCCAGCGGCATCACCCTGATCGTTTTCATGGTGGTGGCGCTGGCCGCCCCGCTCGTCGAGATGCTCTACGGCGTCGGCCCGCACGATCAGTTCCAGCACAAGCTGAACTCGCTGGGCATGCCGCTGGGTTACCTTGGTGGCATCTCCGGCGAGCACTGGTTCGGCCTTGAACCCGGGCTGGGCCGCGACATCTTCATCCGCATGGTGTACGGCATGCGGACGTCGCTTTTCATCGCTCTCGCCGCCGCGCTCATCACCACCATCCTCGGTGTGGTCGTCGGTATCGTCGCCGGTTACCTCGGCGGCAAGGTGGACGCGGTGGTCTCCTGGATCATCGACTTCGCGCTGGCGATGCCGTTCCTCATCGTGGCGCTGGCGATCGTGCCGACCATCGCGCTGCGCTTCTACGGCCCGCGCGACGAGATCCCGGGGTGGTTTCGCGTGACTGTCCTCATTGGAGTATTTGCCGTCTTCGGCTGGACCGGCTCCGCGCGGCTCGTGCGCGGGCAGGTGCTTTCGTTGCGGGAGCGGGAGTTTGTGGAGGCTGCCCGGGCGAGCGGGGCCGGCCTCGGCCACATCGTCTTCCAGCAGCTGCTGCCGAACCTGTGGGCGCCGATCCTGGTGACCTTCTCGCTCGCCGTACCGTCCTATGTGACCGGTGAGGCGGCGCTTTCCTTCCTGGGCATAGGGATCGTCGAGCCGACCCCCGACTTCGGCGCGATGATCTTCCGGAGTCTGTCCTATCTGGAGACCGACCCGGCCTACGTGTTCTTCCCGGGCATAACCATCTTCCTTCTGGTGCTCGCCTACAACCTGTTCGGCGACGGGCTGCGCGACGCGCTCGATCCCAAGTCGAAACGGTAGGGGTGCGATGTTCCGCTTCCTTGTCAAGCGACTGCTCTCGGCGATATCGACGTTGATCGCTGTTAGCGTGGTAACTTTCTTGATGTTCTTCGCGCTGCCGCGCGATCCCGTGATGGGCATGTGCCCCAAGAACTGCAATGCCGAACGGCTGGAACGGGTCCGGCAGGAGCTCGGCCTCAACGACCCCAAGCACGAGCAGTACCTCGCCTACATGAAGGGCATCTTCGCCGGCCGCGACCTGGGCAGCTCGCAGGGCGGGCGGTGCGACGCGCCGTGCCTGGGCTACTCCTACGTCAACAGTGAGGCGGTCACCGACACGTTCGCCCGGGTGCTGCCGGTGACGCTCAGCGTGGTCATCCCGGCCGCGATCCTGTGGCTGCTGCTCGGCGTCGGGCTGGGCGTCATCTCCGCCCTGCGGCGTGGCGGCACACTGGACCGCCTGTCCATCGGGTTCTCGCTGACCGGCGCCTCGATGCAGCTCTACTTCGTCGGAGCGGTGCTGCAGCTCATTTTTATCTACAATCTAAAGCTTTTGCCGGTACCCCACTACACGCCCCTTTTACAGAACCCGCTCGATTGGGCGGCGGGCCTGGTGCTCGCCTGGTGGGCCTTGGCGTTCCTGTTCTCAGCCATCTATGCCCGGCTGTCCCGGGCGCAGATGCTGGAGACCCTGTCCGAGGACTTCATCCGCACCGCCCGCGCGCAGGGGCTGCCCAAGGCGAAAGTCTATGGGCGGCATGCCCTTCGCGCGGCCATCACCCCGATCGTGACCATCGCCGGGCTTGACGTGGGCGGCGCCCTCGGCGGCACGGTGATCACGGAGACGACATTCGGCATACAGGGCCTCGGGCGGACCGCAGTCGACGCGGTCCGCTCCGGGGACCTGCCCACGATTATGGCGACGGTCCTCATTTCCGCCGCTTTCATCGTGGTGGCCAACATAGTCGTCGACCTGCTGTACGCGTCGATCGACCCGCGCGTACGGCTGAGATAGAGAACCCCATCTCGAGTAGGAGGGTACCTCCAGTGTTAAGACGCAGAGCCATCACCGCAGGTGGTGTGCTCATCATCATGGCGGCCGCACTCGCCGCCTGTAGCAAGACCACCGACGAGGGCAACCAGGTCGATACCGATCGCGTGACGACGGGCGTCATCGCGACCGACCCGAAGGACTCGCGCGGCCCCGCACCCGAGGTTCCCGGGGCGACAAAGGGCGGAACGTTCACCGTCATCCGCCAGACCAAGATCTCCCACATGGACCCGCAGCGCGTGTACTCGTTCGCGGGCCTGGTGAACGCCCCGCTGTACGCGCGTGGCCTCACCATGTTCAAGGACGACGGCAAGGGCCACCTCACCCTCGTCGGCGACCTCGCCGAGACGCCCGGCAAGAACGTCAACAACGACTGCAAGGTCTGGGAGTTCAAACTCAAGAGCGGCATCAAGTTCGAGGACGGCCGGCCGATCACCTCCAAGGAGGTCGCCTACGGCATCGCCCGCTCCTTCGACCCGGACCTGACAGGTGGCCCGACCTACATCCAGGAGTGGCTCGCCGACGACGCGCAGTACGACAAGAAGTGGGACTTCAAGGCGAACAAGACATCGCTGCCGCCGGGACTGTCCACACCGGACGCCTCGACGGTCAAGTTCGAGTTCGCCAAGCCGCGCTGCGACCTGCCGTTCGCGCTGTCCCTGCCGGCCAGCGCCCCGCTGCCGGCCGACAAGGACACCGGCGTCAACCTTGACAACCAGCCGTTCTCGTCCGGGCCGTACAAGATTACGAAGCACACGGCCGGCGTCGAGGTGGTCATGGAGCGCAACACGCACTGGGACCCGGCCACCGACCCGGTCCGCCACCAGTACCCGGACAAGATTGTCTGGACCTTCGGCCCGAACGCCGAGGCCGGAGCAAACCGGGTCATCGCCGACACCGGTGCCGACCAGACCGCGCTTGCCTGGAACGGCGTGCCGGCCTCGCTGGTCTCCAAGGTCGCGGGCAACTCCACCTACACGCCGCGCACCCTGACCTCCCCGACGCCGAGCGCCAGCCGGCTGACCATCAACACCCAGCGGGTCACCGACCTGTCGATGAGGAAGGCGCTCAACTACGCCATCGACCGCGAGGGCCTGATCAAGACGCTCGGCGGGTCGACCGTCGCCGTACCGATGACCACCCTCATGCCGCCCAGCACGCTCGGGTTCCAGGGCTACGACGCGTACCCGGCAGGGGCGACGGGCAACGCCGACGAGGCCAAGAAGCTGTTGGCGGGCAAGACACCGGAACTGGTGCTCGCTGTGGGCGACGACAGCGCCGAGATTGGTACCCAACTGAAAAGCAATCTTGAAAAGGCCGGCTTCAAGATCACAGTGAGGACGATCCCCGCCGACTCGAAGCTCGACGAGACGAAGAAGAAGGCGAACCCTTGGGACATCTGGATCGACAACTGGGCGGCCGACTGGCCGAGCGGCGCCTCGATCCTGCCGGTGCTTTTCGACGGCCGCACCATCAAGGCCGAGGGCAACAGCAACTCGTCGTACTTCAACGATGACGCGCTCAACAAGGAGTTCGACCGGATCCTCGCGATGGACCCCGCGGCGCAGGCGCCGGAGTGGGCCAAACTCGACAAGAAGATCATGACCGATTTCGCACCGGCGGTGCCGCTGTTCGCCAGCGTCGGCTACTACCTGCACGGTTCGAAGGCCGGCGGGCTCTATATCTCAAGCGTTTGGGGGTACCCGGCATTCACTGATGTTTTTGTGAAGCCTTAAAAACGCCACCCCCCTCGCAAGTTTGTAGACCACGGTTGACAAACCGCGCTTGTGCGCTAGTTTGTAGACGTGGCTCTACAAACTTGCGACCGGGGGTCGGGCACGTGGTGAAAAAGATGCTCAGCGTGGCCGACATCGCGGCGATGTTCAGCGTCGAGCCAAAGACGGTCAGCATGTGGCGGTTGCGTTATCCGGAGTTCCCCGAGCCGGATGTCACCGTCGGCGGCATGGCGGGCTGGGATCCCGACCGGGCCGAGGAGATCCGTGTCTGGGAGAGCCGCCGACCCGGACAGGGCAGCCGCGCGATGCTGGCCGAGCACGTTCAGGAAACGTTGCGCCGCACGTTCGTCTTCAGGTTCATGCGCCCCGACGACTTCGCCTCGGCGCCGATCGACTTCCCGGGCATCAGGTATGAGGACGGGCGACTCGCGGAAGGCATGCAGGCCAAGGCCGCGGCGCATCTGATCGACGCCCTTCGCGACCAGGGCTACGAAGTCATCTTCAAGGACGCGGCCACCGACGCGACGCAGGCCATGCAGCACGTGCTCTGGGACCGGTGGACCGTCGCGGAGGTCGGGGAGCACGAGTTCATCGGCCGGCTCTTCGATGACCACGGCCGGATCTATCACGGCTGCACGGCCTTCGACGCCGCCGCCTACACCCTGCAAAGGCTCGCGGCGCTCGGCGGCCAGATCCGCCTCGCGCACGGGCCATCACGACAGGTGCCGGCCCGCAGGCCGAGATAGCAGCATTCACCGCTCACCACCCGCCGGCGCCGGCGCACCGGCGCGGCATCACCCTGGAGTCTGGAGATTTTCGTGGAAACATCCAAGCACCACATCGAGCCTGCCACCGGCAGGTTGGGCGTCCTGATGGTGGGGCTCGGCGCCGTGGCGTCGACCGTCATCGCCGGCGTCGAGCTGATCAGGCGCGGCCTCGCTGAGCCCGTAGGTTCGCTCACCCAGATGGGCACCATCCGCCTCGGCAAACGGACCGAGGACCGGGTACCGCTCATTCGCGACTTCGTGCCCCTGGCAGGCCTCGACCAGCTGGTCTTCGGCGCCTGGGATCCGATCTCTGACACCGCCTACGAAGCCGCGCTCAAGTGCGGCGTGCTCGACCGGCTCGCCCATATCGAACCGATCGCGGCCGCGCTGAAGGAGATCGAGCCCATGCCGGCCGCCTTCGACCAGGACTACGTGCGGCGCATCGACGGCGCCAATGTCAAGCCCGAAGCGACGAAGCGGGACCTTGCCGAGGCCCTCCGAAAGGACATCCGCGATTTCAAGGCGGCGCACTCCTGCGACCGGATGGTGGTGATCTGGTGCGCGTCCACCGAGATCTTCCTCGAGCCCGGCCCGGCCCACCGGGACCTGGACGCGTTCGAAGCCGCGATGGACGCCAACGACAAGAGCGTGCCGCCTTCGATGCTCTACGCGTACGCGGCTCTCAAGGAGGGCGTGCCGTTCATCAATGGAGCGCCCAATCTCACCACCGACGTTCCGGCGATGATGGAACTCGCCCACTCGGCCGGCGTACCCATAGGTGGCAAGGACTTCAAGACAGGGCAGACCCTTATGAAGACCGTGCTGGCACCGATGTTGAAGGCTCGCATGCTTGGGCTGCAGGGCTGGTACTCGACCAACATCCTCGGTAACCGCGACGGCGAGGTGCTCGACGACCCCGACAGCTTCCGCACCAAGGAGAAGACCAAGCTCGGCGTGCTCGAGCACATCCTGCAGCCGAACCTGTATCCCGGCCTCTACGGCGACTTCCACCACAAGGTGCGGATCAACTACTACCCGCCCCGCGGTGACAACAAAGAGGGCTGGGACAACATCGACATCTTCGGCTGGCTCGGCTATCCGATGCAGATCAAGGTTAACTTCCTGTGCCGTGACTCGATTTTGGCCGCGCCCCTGGTGCTCGACCTGGTGCTCTTCACCGACCTTGCCCAGCGGGCGGGGCTAAAGGGCGTGCAAGAGTGGCTGTCGTTGTACTTCAAGAGCCCGCAGCACGCTCCCGATGTCTATCCCGAGCACGACCTGTTCATCCAGCAGACCAAGCTGAAGAACACGCTTCGCTGGCTGATGGGCGAGGAGCAGATCACCCACCTGGGGATGGAGTACTACCACTGACTTCGCATCCCTTACGCCGCAAGGCGTTTGTCCAGCAGATCACGCAGTGGCATCGACTCGCCGTCCCGCCCGCCTTCGCCGACGATGAGCGGCGGCGCCTGCGGCTGTGGCCGCACGCCTTTTACCCTCGCGGCAAGGCTGCGCGGGACGGTCAGCGTGTAGAACTCCCCATCGGTGTCGACGGCGACCGTGCGCGCCTGGTTGAGGTACCACCCGTTCAGCGGGGTCCGGTAGCTTGCCCGGCCGTCATAGGAACGGCACCGCAGCGGTTCGGTGGCAAGGCCGGCGGCGAGTGCCCGTTTCAAGAAGTCTGAGATCTGCTGCCGGGCACGCCTCGACTCGGCCGCCCGCTGCTCCTCAAGCGCACGAGCGCGAGCCGCGACCGCCCGGTCCCGCTCCTCCCGCCAACCCGTCACGACCCCTCCCTCCAAGGTCGACTCTATCCGGCACGCTTTGATTCGGAGCCGGCGGCCGTTTGGATGGCCCCTTGACGGCTTTCCGACAGTGCCTCATCCAACGGCTACCCGGCTCCGAAACGTCTGCATGAGGAAGCCAACAGCCATCGCGCTCGCCGTTCTCGCGGCAGCCTCGGCGGGACTGGGCGGGCTCGGCCCGCAGCTCGCCGGAGCGTCAAGCCACCGCGAGGCGCCCCTTATCGCCGCCGACCCGGCGGCGGACAACACCGACCTGTACGCGTTCGTCAGCCCGGACCGGCCCGGATTCGTCACTTTCATAGCCAACTGGGTACCGTTTGAAGAGCCCAACGGCGGCCCCAACTTCTACCCCTTCGCCACGGACGCCGTCTATTACATCAACGTGGACAGTGACGGTGACGCGAAGGCCGACGCCCGCTTCCGGTGGACGTTCTCCAACATTGACAAGCGGGGCAACGACACCTTCCTGTACAACAACGGTCCCGTCACCGCGCTCGACGACGAGAACCTGCTGTTCCGCCAGACCTACAAGCTTGAGTCCAACTTCGGCAGCGGCGGCTGGAAGACCCGTATCCCCAACGCCCCCGTGGCTCCCTCGCGGGTGGGCAACGCGAGCATGCCCGACTACCAGAAGCTGCGCACCGACGCCACCATGACCCTCCCCGGCGGGTGGCGCATCTTCGCCGGCCAGGCCGACGACCCGTTCTTCCTTGACCTGCGGGTCTTCGACCTGCTCTACGGCGGCGACCTGAGCGAGGTCGGGATCGACACCCTCGCCGGTTTCAACGTGAACACCATCGCGCTTGAGGTGCCGTTCAAGGACGTGGCGCTCAAGGGCGACGCGACCCGCAACCCGGTCATCGGCGTGTGGACCACCACCGAGCGGCCGCGGGTGAGCATGACCGGCCAGACCAGCACCAACCTCAACGACACGGTGCAGGTCTCCCGGCTCGGCCAGCCGCTGGTCAACGAGGTCGTGATCCCGTCAGGGCTGAAGGACGCCTTCAACTCCCTGTCACCGGACAAGGACGCCACGATCCCCGAGGTTGTCGACCGGGTGAAGAACCCGGAGGTACCCAAGCTGATTGAGGCAATCTACAAGGTCCCCGCGCCCCCAACCCCGCGCGACGATCTGGTGGAAATCTTCCTCACGGGTATCACGACCAAGGCCAACGGTCCCATCAAGGCGGACCTGAACTCGCAGCTGAACAACGCCGACGTGGACGCGAACAAGTTCCAGCCGTCGGAGATGTTGCGGCTCAACCTTTCCGTGCCCGTCACCGCCACGCCCGACCGGCTCGGCGTGCTCGCCGGTGACCTGCAAGGCTTCCCGAACGGGCGGCGGCTGACCGACGACGCCGTCGACATCGCGGTGCAGGCGGTCGAGGGTGCGGCACAGGCCGGCAAGCTCGTTGACGCGCTGGCCGCCGGGGACAAGGTCGACGCCAACGACCAGGCCTTCGGTGCGACGTTCCCGTTTGTGGCGCTACCCAACACCTCCCGGCCGATGTCCGGCGCGCAGCCGCAGGCACCCGGGGCCTCCGCCCCGCCGGCCGCCACGCCGTCCGTCGCGCCCGCGGCGTCAAGCAGCATGCTGAGCGGCAACACGATGATGTGGGCCGGCGCCGCCCTCGCCGGCGGACTGGGTGTCGCCCTCTTCCTCGGCTGGTGGGTGCGGAACAGGAGGTCCAGAACCGAACTGGGCTGATTCCGGCCGAGGTGACCGCGGGTGGCGCTAGAAGGGAGCGCCACCCGCTCCTCATTTTCCGGGTACCGGTTCCAGCTGCACCACCGCCGCGCCCGCGACCTGCCGCGCCTGTGGCCGCCGCAGCAACCCGATGGCGAGGATGCGCCGCCCGGCCAGGTCCCCGGTGGTCCAGCCATAGGAGCGGGCACCGGCGAGCCGGACGTTGGCCGCCTCGTCCTTGGCAAGCTTCACCTTCAGCAGCAGGTCGTTGCTGGCCGGGTGCGCGGCCGGCGCCGTGTCCTTGCGGCGGCGCTCGGCCGGCGTGGCCGTGACCACCACACCTTCGACGCGGACGGGCTGTTCGATGTCGGGCGAGGCGAGCCCGGCGAGATCGGCGAAGAACCAGGGCGCGGCGTCCATCAGGCACATGGCCACAAGGGCGCAGTTGAGATCGGCCGGTAGCCGCGACCGGTTAATGTCGCCCTTCACGTGCTCGAGGGCGGTGTGGTTCAGCAGCGCGATGCGGTCTTTCGAGGAGAGCAGACGGCCCAGCACGGCGAGGATCGTCCTGTCGTCGACGTACATCAGCCGGTCCCAGGAGAAGGGCCTGCTTCCCGGCTGGATCACCGGGGCTTCCCCGGGCGAGCGCGGCCGGGGCACCGGGGTACCCGGCGTGATCTCCTCCCGCTGCCCGATGAAGTTACGCACTGAGCTCCTCGGTTTTGCCGAAGTAACTGCGCTTCTTCTCCTCCAGGATGAACAGGGGCTGGGCCAGAGTCCCGTCCACGGCCAGCTGAAACCGTTCCGGCTTCGCATCCTCCCCAAGGAATTC
The DNA here is from genome assembly GCA_036377915.1 of Candidatus Limnocylindrales bacterium. GTDB lineage: Bacteria > Actinomycetota > Actinomycetes > Mycobacteriales > Micromonosporaceae > Allorhizocola. Next base: position 8,323 of record DASUXL010000082.1, on the reverse strand, counting down.
GTGCACGAGCGCGGTCCGAAGCTGTTCGCGGCCGAGCGGAACATCCGGCGCCAACTCGAAGCGCCACCGCCTCTCCGAACCGTCCTGGAACTTGGCGATCAACATCGCGATCACTGGCTCCCCAGGCATGAATCCGGCCTCCGAACGATGACGAAGCGACACGCGTGCATGGCAGGATGCACGCATCCGGCTCATAGGAGTGTGGCCAAGGATGTCCCTGCGACGGAAGAGGCGTAGCGGCCGATCCGACTGTCGGGTCTCGACAGTTGCCGACCTGCTGCGGCGGCGGGTGAGCGCTGTCTGGCTGCTGCCGCTACTGATCGGGTTGGTCGCCACCTCGTTGGGCTGGTTCCTGGCGATCCGCCCGGCCGAACCCGCCTGGGGAACGGTCGCCGACTGGGTGGCCGGGCTCAGCCAGGCCGGCGCCGTGGCGTTCCTCGCGTGGCAAATCGCCCTGATCCGCGGTGACCAGGCGGCGGGTCGGGACCGTGAGGTGAGGGCCGAGGCCGCGCGCCGCCGCGCCACGAAAGACGCGGTCGGTGTCGCGTTCACTCTCGGCGCCCGTGGCTACCTGATCTGCGACGTGGTCAACGGCGGCCCGTTCGCCATCCATGCCGTGACCATCCGGCCGGTCGGGATCACACCGGACGGGCCGATCGTGGCTGACGAGGCCCACGCCGCCGGCGTGATCTTTCCCAACGAAACAAAGCAGCGCGAGCTTGCGCTCCCGGCATCGCTCGCAGGGGCCGAGGAGGTCGCCGTGATCGTCGAGTTCTCCGACCCCGCGGGCGAGTGGTTCCGCCGCGTGATCGACCAGCAGGGAGGCGAGCTTGACGATCAGCTCGTCAGCGCGACCTGACTCACGATGGGCGTGGTGGGCTGCTGGGCGCCGTCGGAGTCTTCGACCGTCAGCGCGATCGTGGAGATGCCACGCATCCCGGGCACATAGGCCCGCCCGTCGCCCCGGCCCGCAGGCAGGACGCCGGCCGAGGCCGGCTTGCCGTCCTGGATCTTCCAGAACTGGTAGGCGCGCTGGTTGTTGACGGACGGAGCCTGGGCGAGGACGACGACGGAGGCATCCTGACTGGGTGCTGTGTAGACGGTGACGTGGCCACCGCCGACGACCTGGCCGGTGCGCATCGCGACATCCGGCGCCTCCAGGACCGCGTCCATTTTGGCTTGCAGCTCGGCGGCTCGCTGGTTGCTTACCACGTAGAACCCGCCGATGGTGGCCAGGGCGATCAGGCTGGCGGCGACGAGCGCGAAGGTGGTGCGGTGGCGCCAGCTTTGCCGGCGCGTGCGCGGGGCTCGGGCCGGGGCGGCGGCGCGGCGGGGCGCCTCCTGGCGGGTGTTGGCGACCCGGGTCAGGACGGCCTGGCGCAGGCGAGGCGGGGGCACGGACCAGACGTCGTCGGCGAGGCGGGCGGCGGTCTCGCGCAGCTCGGCAACCTCGAGCGAGCAGGTGTCGCACTCCTCGAGGTGCCGCTCGAAGGCGGCTCGCTCGCGGTCGTCCAGCGCGTCGAGGACGAAGGCTCCGGACAGGGAGTGGACGTCGGTCATGATGCCATCACCACCCCAAGGCAGTCGCGCAGCCGGATCAGGCCGTCGCGCATGCGTGTCTTTACCGTCGGCAGTGCGGTGCCGAGCAGCTGGGCGACCTCGCTGTAGGTGTAGCCACCGTAGTAGGCGAGCGTGATCGCCTCGCGCTGCAGGTCGGTCAGCCCGTTGAGGCAGCGGCGGACCTGCATGCGCTCAAGGTGCGCGGTGGCCTCGTCGACGACCTCGTCGTGTGCGGTCTGCGTGGTCTCCGGCGCCAGCCGCTTGATCCGGTCGGACGCGGCCTGCTCGGAACGCACCCGGTCCACCGCGCGGCGATGGGCGATCGTGAAGATCCATGCGGTCGCGCTGCCCTTGGCCGAGTCGAACCGGCTCGCGGTGCGCCAAACCTCCACCATGATCTCCTGTGCCACCTCTTCGGCCTGTGCGGGGTCCCGCACGACCCGCCTCACCAGACCGTAGACCCTGACGATTACCAGGTCATACAGCCGGGTGAAGGCACTTTCGTCGCCGCGCGCCACCGAGCGCAGGAGGGCGTCGGCATCAACGCTTTCCCGCGCGGTTTCTCCTCGGATCAACGACAGTCGCCTCTCCATATGCGCGATTCGGTGCGGGGCCCCACCGCGGATGGGTCGTCACTGCGATGGAAACTCCCACACGAAGCCCGCAACGGCACGTTCTATAACATCGAGATGATGCGATACAGCATACTCGGGGTCAAGAGTAACCGGACGCCGCCCGATTATGCGATCGTTAGGCTCGCGGTAATCGGCCCACTCCGCCCACCAAACCTGGTTCGGCACCATGTCCGGGTGGAACTTGACGCTGATCGACGCGTTTTCGATGCGGCGGTGGGCGGCGCGGCGGAAGCGCGGCTCGACCGGCCCGTCGGTGCGGAACGTGGTCACATACTCCAGCGAGTGCTCCTCGCCCTGTTTCAACGGCCGGGGCAGGGTCAGCTCGACCGCCCAGAGGCTGCCCTTTATCCGGTACGGGTTGCCGGGCACGCCGCCCTCGATGCGCTCCACCCGCGCCTCGCTCAGATCGAAGGCGTAGACGTGCGTGACGAGACCGTCGATCAGCGACTGTATGGTTTGGACGGTGCGATGCCGGGCGGGGAGGCCGTCCGAGCCGACCTCATGGAACTCCTGCAACCGGATGGTCTGGAAGCGGGCAACACTCAGTGGGCCATCGGCGGGCGGTGCAAGATCGCCAATGACAACAGATGCCTTCACCGTGTCACCCTCACAACTAATTAGCCTCCCTAAGTTACGTTACGCACCGTTGAGAAGCGTGCCCACGGCGGATCGGCCACATTCAACCGCTGCTGTCGGCGCGGCTAGCGGCACAAACGGCTGATCCACCCGATGATCGAATCATGGTCACCATGTTTGCCCTCGTCACGGCGCTCCTGGCGCCGGTGCAGCCGCAGCTTTCCTACACCGTGTCACTGACCGACGACACAGGGAAGAAGGCCACGGTCACGCTTGAATGCGGGCCGGTTGGGGGTACCCACCCAAAGAAGAAAAAAGCGTGCAGGCAGCTTCTGAAGGCGGGGGGCAGGATCGAGGAGATCCCGCCGCGTGACGGCGTGTGCACCATGGAGTACGCACCAGTCATCGCGCATGCCGAGGGCGGCGGTTATCGGTTCGAGAAGGAATACTCGAACCGCTGCAATGCCAATCTTTCCACCGGGGGGTACCTGTTCGACCTCGACCTCACATTCGAAGGAGTTCAAACGCTGTCGCCCGGCGCCCTCCGAAGCGTGGTGCGGTGATGTCGGCGAGATACTCGAGGAAGTCTCGCGCCGCCGCCATCGGGTGCTCGCCCAGCCCTTCCAGATAGACCCGGTGCGCCTCAAGGGAAGCCACCGCCTCGTCCATGCCGGCGGACACGTCGACGGCGTGGGTCGCCTGCGGCGAACCGGCCACCGCCACGTAGCGCACGCCATTCCAGGGGTCACCCTCTAGATCCGGGAAGATCCAGCGGTTGCCCGCGTCGGCGACCGCGTCGATCACGGCCCGGCCGACGTGCTTGTGGTCCGGGCTGTTCCAGCCGCCGCCGGGCCAGGAGTCGTGGTAGTTGCCGGTGACGATCAGCTCGGGTTGGTGGCGCCGGATCGCGGCGGCAAGGTCGCGCCGCAGCGGCAGGCCGTACTCGATGGTGCCGTCCCGGTGGTCGAGGAACTCCACAATGGACACTCCGACCAGCGCGGCCGCGTCTCGCTGCTCCTGTTCGCGCAGTGGCCCGCACCGCTCGGGCGGGATCGAGTCGATGCCCGCCTCGCCGCGGGTGACGAGCAGGTACCGGATGTCCTTGCCCTGCTTGGCCCAGCCCGCGATGGCGCCGGCCGCACCGTACTCCAGGTCGTCCGGGTGGGAGGCGATCGCCAGGGCCCGGGTCCAGTCCTCGGGCAACGTTTCCAGTTCATCCATGATTGGAGCTTAAGTTAGGGGATGAAGCGCGCACGCACCACCGTGGCCGCTTCACCGGTGACACCCGCCGACCTGACCAGCTTCCGGCTCGGGTCGGTGCTGTCCGCTGGCGGCTCGGTCCCTTCGCCCGGCACACCGGTGTCGTGGGCGAACGTTTATGACAACTTCCAGCGGGGCGCTGGCCACCCCGCTCGGTATCCCGCTCATCTACGGGGTCGACGCCGTGCACGGCCACAACAATGTTGTCGGAGCGACGATTTTTCCGCACGACATCGGGCTCGGCGCGACCCGTGACCCGGCTTTGCTGCAGCAGATCGGGCGGGCCGTCGCCACCGAGGTCTCGGGGACCGGGATCGACTGGAACTTCGCGCCCTGCCTTTGCGTGGCCCGCGACGACCAGGGCAACACCCAGCTGACCGAGGCGCAGTTGCGCGCCATCCACCTGCCGCCGTTCCGGGCCGCCATCGAGCAGCACAACGTCGGCAGCATCATGATCTCGTTCAGTGGCTGGAACGGCCAGAAACTCCACGGGCACGACTATCTGATCATGACGCTTCTCAAAGGCGAGCTGGGTTTCGGCGGTTTCGTGGTCTCCGACTGGAACGGCATAGACCAGATCGACGGCCGGTCGGGCTTCACCGCTGCCGAGGTGACCGACGCCATCAACGCGAGCATCGATATGATGATGGTGCCGCAGGCGTGGCGGACGTTCCTCACCACCTTGAGGGGTGAGGTGCAGGCGGGCAGGATCACGATGCTGCTGAAGAACACGGGCGGGCTGCTGCCGCTGGCCAAAGACGAATCAAGATCTTTGTGGCGGGCAAGAGCGCGGACAACATCGGGTACCAGAGCGGAGGCTGGACCATTAGCTGGCGGGGCTCCACCGACAGCATCACCCCGGGAACCTCGATCCTGCAAGGCATCCGGGCCGCGGCCGGGCCGGCGACGACGGTCACCTAGAGCCAGCGCGGCACGGGCATCGACTCGTCGTACCGTGCGGCGATCGCGGTGGTGGTGGGGGAGACGCCGTAGGCCGAGGGCGAGGGCGATCGGACGGGCAGCCTCTCGCTGGATCGGGAGGACTTGCGCGCCATCGAAACTTTGCGGCGTTCGGGGTACCCCGTAATCGTGGTCCTGGTTCCGGAAGGCCGATGGACATCGCGGCGGAGCTGCCTGGCTGGCCGCGCTGCTCGCCTCGTGGCTGCCGGGCACCGAGGGGGCGGGAGTCGCCGGCGTGGCCGGCGTAGCGGGCTTGGCGGGCTTGGCGGACGTGGCGGACGTGGTGTTCGGTGATTTCGCGCGCCGACCGGCAAGCTGCCGATTACGTAGATGGCGTCGGTGTCGCAGCAGCCCGTCAACGACGGCGACGGCAAGCCGCCCCTGTTCCCGCTGGGTTTTGGCGTCACGTATTAAGGAATGCCAGTACGGCCAGGACGCGCCGGTGGTCGTCCTGGTCGGGTGGCAGGTCCAATTTGGACAGGATGTTGGCGATGTGCTTGGCCACCGCGGCTTCGGTGATGGTCAGCGCGCGTGAGATGGCGGAGTTGGAGCGGCCTTCGGCCATCAGTGCCAGGACTTCCCGCTCGCGCGGGGTCAGTCGCTGCAGCGGCGCGCGGCGCTTGGTGAGCAGCTGCCGTACCACCTCCGGGTCGACGACGGTGCCGCCGCCGGCCACCTTGCCGATCGCCTCGATGAACTCGGCGACCTCGCCGACCCGGTCTTTGAGCAGGTATCCGGTGGCGGAGGAGAGGAACTCGGTGGCGTAGGTCTGTTCGACGTACTGGCTGAGGACCAGCACGGGCAGCCCGGGTTGCTCGGCGCGCAGGGCTAGCGCGGCCCGCAGCCCTTCGTCCGAAAAGGACGGTGGCATGCGTACGTCGGTGATGACGATGTCCGGGGCCTGTTCGGTGGCGGCCTCGATGAGCGCCGGGGCGTCGCCGACCGCCGCGACGACGGTGTGGCCGAAGCGTTCAAGCAACCCGACCAGGCCTTCGCGCAGCAGCACCGAGTCCTCGGCGAGGATCACGCGCATGGGATCTCCACGGCGAGCCGGGTGGGCCCACCGGCCGGGCTGGAGAGCCTCAGCACTCCGTCCAATGTGGCCACTCGATCCGCCACGCCGCTGCGGTCCTTGAGTATGGCGCCGCCCACCCCGTCGTCGCCGACCTCCAGGCGCAGCGTCCGGCCGTCGTAGGTCCCGGTGACCCAGCCGCGCTTTGCCTTGCTGTGCTTGGCGATGTTCGCCAGAGCCTCGGCCACGACGTAGTAGGCGTTGGCCTCGATCGCCTCGGGCAGGCGCGGGACGGTCAGCTCGACCTCGATCGGGATGGGGGAGCGGCCGGCCGCGTCTTGTACCGCGGCGCTCAGCCCTCGCCCGGCCAGCACCTGCGGGTGCACGCCGCGGATCAGCTCGCGCACCTCCTGCAGGGCGAGCCTTGCCTGTTCGTGCGCTGCCTCGACGGCTTTGTGCGCCTCGGATCCGGGTTCGAGGGTCAGCTTGGCCACGCCGAGGTTCATGCTGAGCGCGACCAGGCGCTGCTGGGCGCCGTCGTGCAGGTCCCGCTCGATGCGCCGGCGCTCCACCTCGAAGGCGTCAACCAGCCGTGCCCGGGATCGGCGTACCTCGCCGGCGTCGTCCGGGCACAGGATCGACCGGGTCATCGCGGCTCGTGCCCCCGCCCACGCGGTGATCGGGTAGGCGGCGATCGAGATCAGCACCAGGCCCGCGCCGAACAGGAGGCTGGACGAGACCGGCCCGGTGCCGCTGGGCTGGAGCGGGGCGGTCAGCAGCATCGCGGGCAGGCCCAGGGAGAGCAGCACCACGCCCAGGTCGATCCACCACAGGGCATACGAGATGACAAAGGCATTCGACACCTGCCACCAGAAGGGCACCGTCCGTCCGCGCAGCGGATCGCGGTCGACGAGCCCGATGCGCCACCGCTCGAAGGCCGTGACGGCCGGGGTGAGCAGGACAATCAGCGTCAGGCAGGCCAAGGCGACGCCGAGAGGGTCCAGCCACCGCGAAATGAGCCACACGGCGCCCGCCGCCAGCGCCGCCGGCACGGCGCTCGCGAGCAGGTAGGCCAGGCTTCGCCAGGGCCACCGCGACCGCGTGAAGCGCAGCGGGTTGTAGGTGAGCGCTTCCAGCGCACCTCGGACGGTCATGCGGCGAAGGTATCGCGCTCCGGCCGCCGTGACACTAGTGCTAGTAATAGTCCTGAGGCTAGTACCAGTGCCAATGCGCTCCCGCCCGGCCTGGGCGAGGCTTGCCGCATGCTGAGTCTGAGCCTGGATATGTTGCGTTCCCGCTGGGCCGGCCTGATCGGCACGTTCTTCGCGCTGCTGGCCGGTTCGATGATGCTGGCGATGGCGGCGCTGGTGTTCACCTCGGCCCAACCTCAAGTGCCGCAACGCCTGTCGGCCGCCTCGATCGTGGTGGGCAGGGGCTACGACGCGAGCTTCATCGAGCCGCCTCGCCTGCCCGAGACCGAGGCCGCCTCGCTCATCGCCGAGCTGGAGGCGATTCCCGGTGTGCGGCAGGCGATTGCGGACACGCCGTTTTACGCGCAGGCGGTCATCGACGGCACTGCGGCCCGGGACACCGCCGGCAACTCGTGGGCCGCGCTGGCCCTCTCGTCATCGAAGCTGGTGGCGGGGCGCGGTCCGGCCACGGACGGCGAGGTGGCCGTGGGTTCGGCGCTCGGCCTCGCGCCCGGCGACGGCATCACCATCCTGACCGCACGCGGCCCTTCCGCCTACACGGTTTCCGGCGTGGTCGACGGTCACGGCTATTTCTTTTCCAAACCCTTGGCGGGGGTACGGGGAATCGGCCTGCTGACCGATCCGACGGTGGACTTGACCCGGGTGGAGCGGGCGTGGGCGGGCGGGGAAGCGTCCTGACCGGCGATGACCGCGCTCTGCTCGAACCGGCGGCCGATGCCCGCACCCGCTGGATCGGCGAGCAGGTCATCGCCGGGATCACGGCCCTGTCGGCGTTCGCCGCGGTTTTCCTTGTGGCGTCGACGTTCTCCTTCAGCGTCCTGCAGCGCCGCCGGGAGCTGGGCCTGCTGCACGCCATCGGGGCGACGCCGAAGCAGTTGCGCCGCATGATGCTCGGCGAGGCTGTGCTGGTCGGTGCAGCGGCTTCGGCCTGTGGGGTACTCCTCGGTGCTCTCGCCGCGCCCCTGCTCGGTTCGCTCCTGGTCGACGCCGGGTTCGAGCCACCGTCGTTCGAGATCCGCTATGGGGCCCTGCCGCTGGCGGCCGCGTTCACGGTCGGACTGCTCGTCGCGCTTGCCGGGGTGTGGGCGGCGTCACGGCGTGGGGCGAAA
>DASUXL010000081.1:0-2146 GCA_036377915.1 Candidatus Limnocylindrales bacterium | reverse complement strand
CTTCGGGTCCGCGCCCGCACCTTCGAGGGGGTAGATCAACGTGTTGAGCTGCGCCGTACGGGAACGGGCCATGGCACGAGCCTGACCGCGAGCGAGCAGCAGCTCCCGGGCGATGTCGAGCGAAGCGAGCACCGGGGAGTCAAGGCGCGACTCGGGATCGCGAGGATCCTTGTTCTCGACCTTGACGACGATGTCGGAGCGGTCGAGCTTCTTCTTCGTCTTGGTGTCGGGCGGGTTCGGAAGTACCTCCCACTTGCCGCCTGGTCCCCCGACGCGAGCGAGCAGGTACCCGCCCGGCACCTGGAGGTGGATCGCGGCCATGACCTGCAGATCCCGGATCTCAGCCGGTGAGCCGAAGGCGGCGCGGAAGACCTGATCAGTGAGATCGGCATTCGGGTCGGAGCCGTTGACCGACATGAACCAGTTCAGGCGGCCGACGAGGCGGGCCTGTTGCTGAACCGAGTAGTGGACTTCCCCGACGAGGCGGTAGATGTCCCAGGCCTCGGAGCTGCGCCGGTCGGCGCGCCGAAGCTCGTCGCTGTCGAACTGGCCCCGCCTGGAGGAGACGGCGGCCGCAGCTAGCCCCTTGGGCTGGATGCCCAGGAACTCACGCCAGCCCATCGGCGCTCACCGCTGGGGTCTGGTCGAGCGCTACGAGCTGTTCCTGGCTCCACCGCTGCCACTGGCTGGAGCACCCACAGCCGGACCACGTGAAGCCGTTGAACTTCGCGGCCTTGCTCCCCCGCCGGTCGAAGACAGCATCTTCGGCGATCGGGTAGGAGGAGACCGCGCGGATCGTCTTGCCCTTGTCGGGCGACTCGGCGATGTAGAGGCGGCCACCGTAGGTGAACGCACGGGCGAACGTCACGACACGACTGGAGTTTGTCGACAGCGGCCCACGAACCGTGAGCGGCCATTGGTCGAACGCGGGAGCCTCTGGCACGAGATCAGGCTAACAGACGTTCTCCCCGACCAGCGTAGACACGAACAGCTCCTGACCGATCCACTCGGTGTAGGCAGGCGGGATGCACTCGAACAGCCCGGCCCAGGTGGTGTCGTGCTTGACACCCAGGAGCGCCTTGACGACCTCCTTGTCGGGCGGGACGTAGCCGCCCTTGCGGACGTTGCGTGCCTCGGCCTTGTCGCGTCGAGCGCCGCCGTACGCTCCGGCGATCTGCTGCCCAGCGGGGTGGTGGCACGGGCGCGGCGCGGTCAGGCCCCAGTTGGTCTCGAAGAGGCGCTGGCGTCGCAGGTGGAGGCTCACGCCATCGGTGTCGATCGTGGACAGGTCGAACATGCACCCGCACAGCGTCACCGGGTCGATCATGTCCCAGGCAGCATCCGCGACGTTCTCGATGATGTACGGCTTGCCGGTGGCCTGCAGCGCCTCGCGGACGGGCGGGATGGTGCGCTCCCACTTCGTGGCCGTCCCCCGGCGGGCAGCGTTGCCCCGGGTGTACCACTGGCACGGCGGGGAGGCGTGGACCGCATCGTACTCGTGGCCGTGCTCGGCGACGAACTCCAGCGCATCGGTGACGTAGGTCGTGAACGGGTTGCGCCGGGCGCGGTTGCGGTCGAGCTCGACGGCCTCCACCTCCCATCCTGCGCGGTGGTAGCCCTCGCCTCCGATGCCCTCGCACGCGAACAGGTCGAGCATCCTCACCTTTTGCTCCCATCGGATATCCGGAACCCAGCCTCTTCACAGCCAGGGCACTTCCCGCTGGTGCCTGCCTCGAACGTGTTGACCCGGCACGACGCGAGATCGCAATACAGCATCTCGAACCGGGTCGCGTCGTCGGCGCTCATCCGAAGTACCCCGCGAACAGGTCCTCGGCGTCGTAGTCGGCCGGGTCGAAGTCGACGTCGTGAGCAGCGTCCACGCCCTCGGCGTACCCGACTGCCTGAGTGGCTACATACCCGCCCATCTGAGTGGTGGTGGCGCTGATCGCATCCTTGATGCCCTGGGTGAAGTTCTCGAATCGGTCGTTGTCCATGAGCAGAACCCTACGCCTTTCGTGACGCTGTGTCAAGTAGCCGGGCAAAGAGAACCGCCCGCACCGGGGAGGGAGGTGGTGCGGGCGGTTCGGGGCTCAGCCCCAGCTGATGTCTCGGGTCATGTCGCCACCTCCTTCGTCTCGACGGTGAC
>DASUXL010000080.1:0-18542 GCA_036377915.1 Candidatus Limnocylindrales bacterium | reverse complement strand
GATGCCCCGCGTTCAAGGTCTCCCAACCCTTTTCGGCCCTGAGCGCGAACGACGTCTCCCACGCCTTGTGCCCGCCGCCGGGCGCCGCTTTGAAGCTGACGAAAGTGGCGTCGCCGTCCCACCCGGTGCGCGCGGTGAACTGGCCCAGATCCGGGAAGAAGGCGCGCGTCTCACCGGGCGCCTTGGGTTGCACGGACGGATCGAACCACAGCAGCTCCAGGTAGGCCTCGGGCATGATGCCCGGCTTCACGCCGGAGGCGTAGGCCTCACGCCAGAAGAAAGACTCCACTTTGGACGCCAGCCACTGCGCCTCGCCGATGCCGTACCGCGAAGCGAGCCAGTAGTACAGCGCGATGCTGTGGCCGCTGCGCCGATCGTGACAGTCACCGTGGTCGGCATTCTCCTCGAACCCCGGCGCGCACTGGTGCAGCCGCCAGCGGAAGGTGTTCTCCAGGAACGCCGACTTGGCCTTGCGCCCGGTCACGTTGTCGAGCAGATCGGCATAGATGGCGAGCCACGGCACGCCATAGCGCCAGTAGACCACGCCCTCGGCGTCCGAGCCGTCGTCGGCGAGCAGCTCCAGTGCCCGGTCGAGATTGTCACACGCCAGCTCGACCCACTCCGGGCGGCCGAGCACCCAACCCGCCGTCGCCAGCCCGGTGTAGCAGATCCAGTGGTGATTCTGCCAGTAGCTCGACGCCCACCACTGCCCGGTGGTCTCAAGCGCGAACCGGTAGAGCCGCTCGCCCTGCAACTCCAGCTTCTCGCGCAGCAGCGGGCCGTCGGCGAAATCGTCACCGGCCCACGCATACGCCAGCGACAGGCCGTGCAACAGCCACCCCGCGTCGAGATCGTGGTCGGGCATTTTTGCCTTTCCCCAATGGGGGTACCGGATACACGTCCCGATCCAGCGCCAAGCCTCCTCCAGATACGCGCGGTCGCCGGTGAGCCGGTACGCGAGCGTCAGGTTCGCCGCCGCCGGCCCGAAGAAGGTGATGCTTGCGGTCGGATGCTCCGGCGGTGGAGTCTGCTGCCTGTACCAGTCGCACTGCTGCAGCAGCCGGCGCCGCTGCGCGCGGTGACTGTCGCCCATAAGCCGCTCGACGTTCAGCTCAAGCATCGGTACTCCGATCGGAAGGTCACGTTCGTGACGTCGTATGTCGTCCAGTCCACGTGGCTCACCGTCCGCTGTGGATCGTCGGCCGGCCCCGGCCCGGGAATCACCATCAACGCCGACGGCCGGTCGCACTCGTGCCGCCCGGCAAGCACCCGCTCCCCCAGCCACCGCGTCTCAAAGCCGTTGGCCTCCAACGCGACGGCGGGTCGCAGCTGGAGGGTCACCTTGCGCGGGCGGTCGCACGTCACGGTCAGCTCGTCGCGCAACCCGCCGTCGATCGGCGTGACCCGGCGGACCGCCCGCACGCCCTCATACGCCTCGTCGCACGCGAACGTGTTGGCGTCGACGAGGCGGCCGGTGCACTCGGCCTGTTCAAGGTCGTCGACGCGGAAGGTGGGGTGGGCCTTGGTGGACGCGTAGTAGTCGCGCCAGCCCTTCTGGCCGTACGGGACCTGGCCCGGGTCGGGCTGCCACGGGTACAGGTAGAGCGCGAGCTTGTCCCGGTGGCCGTGGCTGCCACCGTGCGGGCCGAAGTCGACGATCGCCCGGATGCCCGCGTGGTCGAACACCGCATACCCCATGTCGGGGAACAATCCCTCGCCCCGACCCACACCGTTGACATACGGGCTGTCGTGCAACGCCGTCCCACCGAAAACCTCGGCGACCCGCCGCATCGACTCCGGCGCTTCGTCGAAGGTTGCCTCATAGGCGTCAAGCACGAACCCGTGGTAGTAGCTGCTCCCCTCCCACTCCCACCCGTCGCCAAGGATCGCCGCCTCCATGTGCCGGCGCTGGAAGTCCAGCCACATCGGATCGCCGGAGCAGACCGCTCCGGCCGCGTTGAGCCACGCCACGTAGTTGGACCGCCCGTCGCCCCGGTCCAGCAGCACCTTGCGCGCCTCGAACGCCGCCGACGCCAGCTCCTCAAGCAGCTTGGGCACGGGATTGCCGTGCCGCCACGCGGCACGCCCGATCGACACCGCCCAGATCGCCTCGGTCAGCGCCTGGTGGAACAGCCGCCCGCGCAGCATCCACGGCTGCGCGCCCTCGTGCTCACCGCCCAGCGAAAGATAAAGCCGCTCATACTCTTTCAGCACCGTCGCGTCGGCGGCCCGCGCGCACGCCTGGTGCGCCAGCACGGTCCACGCGCCGCGGATGTCCGGCGTGTCCCAGCGGCAGCCGTGCCGGCACGGCACGCCTCCGGAAGGGAACTCGCCGCCGAGCAGGCCGACGTGCTCAAGCTCGGTCCCGTGCGTCGGGCAGACGTAGTGGTGCCACCATCCGCCCCGCGCCCGAGGAATCACAATCATCGGAACCAGGCTCCGCCGTCGATGTCGATCGTCGAGCCGGTGACATAGCCGGCGCCCGGGGAGGCGAGCCACACCACGGCGGAGGCAACCTCCTCGACGGTTCCGCCGCGCTTGAGGGGTACCCCCGAAATGATGGTTTCTTGAACAGCCGCCGGAGTGAACGTGTCGTGGAACGCGGTCGCCCCGATGAAACCGGGCGCCAGCGCGTTGACCGTCACGCCGTGCGGCGCAAGCTCTTTCGCCAGTCCCTTGGTGAGCCCGCGGACGCCCGCCTTGGCCGCCGAGTAGACAGCCGAACCGTTGCCGCCACCGTTGTGCGCCGCGAGCGACGACATCGTGATGACGCGACCGTTGGCACCGGCCTCGCGCAGGTGCGGGATCGCCGCCCGGATGGTGCGGAAGGCGGTGCCGATGTTGACGTCAAGCACCTCAAGGAAATGCTCGTCGGACATTTCGGCGACCGCCACCCGCCCGACGAGGTGTCCCGCGTTGCACACCAGGATGTCAAGCCCGCCAAGGAAAGCCACCGCCTGATCCACCATGCGGTCCGCCTCTGCCTTGACCGTCAGGTCGGCCTGAAGCGCGATCGCCTTGCGCCCCAGCGCCTCGATGCGGGATGCCGTGTCGCCGCCAGAGTGTCTGAAGTGGACCGCGACGTCACAGCCGTCCTCCGCCAGCGCCAGGGCGATCGCCGCCCCGATGCCGTGACCAGCCCCGGTTACCAGTGCCCTACGCATTTTCAGCTTTCTCCTTACTTGATGCCCGCGGTCGCGAAGCCTTGCACAAAGTAGCGCTGTGTGATGAGGAACAGGACGATCATGGGGAGGGTGGCGAGGGTGGAACCGGCCATCAGGTAGGCCCATTCCGTGCGCTCGGCCTGCTGGAAGGCGGCCAGGCCGACCTGGATGACGCGCAGGTCCTGGCGGGTGGTGACCAGCAGCGGCCACAGGAAGTTGTTCCAGCTGTTCTCGAAGGTGATGAGTGCGACCGTCGCGACGGCGGGTTTCACCAGCGGTGTCATGATGCGCGAGAAGATGCCGAACTCTCCCATCCCGTCGATGCGCGCCGCCTCCTCCAGCTCGGTCGGCAGCGACAGGTAGAACTGTCTAAACAGGAATATCGCGAAGGGAGTCAACCCGCCCGGGATGATCAGCGCCCACCACGAGTCGAGCCAGCCGTAGCCGCCGCGGCCGAGGAAGTCGTTGCCCCCGAAGAACGGGATACTCTTGGCGATCAGGTACTGCGGCACGATCTTGGTGTAGGTCGGAATCATCATCATGGTGAGGATGCCGATGAAGATTACCGTCCGCCCGCGGAACTTGAAGCGCGCCAGCGCATATCCGGCCATGGTGGCAAAGGCGAGAGTGATCAGGGTGTGCCCGATCGCGATGAAGAGACTGTTGCGGAAATAGACGGCGAAGGGCGCGAAGTTCATCGCCTCCACGTAGTTCGACCACTTCCACTCCGTCGGCCAGATCCGCGGCGGGTAGCTGGTGATGTCGGCGTGACTCTTCACCGACGACAGCAGCATCCACAGGAACGGCACCAGCATGACGAACGCGCCCACGCCGAGAATGAGATGCAGGGCAACGCGTCCAGGCTTAAAGCGCATGATGCTCCTCCCGCCCGGTGAGCCTGCGGCTGATCAGCGTCAGCACGAGCAGGAAGGCAAACAGCACAAGGCTTTGCGCGCACGCCGCGGAGAACCTGAACTCCTGGAACGCGGTCTCGTAGATCTCATACGTCATCACGGTGGTGGCGTTGACCGGCCCGCCCTGAGTCAGCACGTAGACCTGGTCGAAGACCTGGAAGGCGTCGATCATCGAGACCACGAAGACGAAGAAGGTGGCGGGCTTGAGCAGCGGCAGGGTGATCGCCCAGAACTTGCGCGGCCCGCTCGCCCCGTCGAGGTCGGCCGCCTCGTAGAGCTGCTCCGGAATGCCCTGCAGGGCGGCGAGGTAGATGAGCATCTTGATGCCGATGCCCTTCCAGATGCTCACCGCGATGACCGACGGCATCGCCCAGTCCGGATCGGACAGCCACTTCGGGCCGTTGCCCAGAATCGTGTTGAACAGCCCGATGTTCGGCTCGTACATCCACATCCAGACCAGCGCGATGGCGACCGTGGCGGTGATGTGCGGCATGAAGAAGGCGGCCCGGTACCAGGCGCGGGCACGCAGTTTCGCGTTGAGCAGCACCGCGATGACGACCGCGACCGCCATCGCCACCGGCACGGTGAAGAACGTGTAGACGGCGGTGTTCCAGATCGACGTCCACCAGTCCGGGTCGGTGAAGACGATCCGGAAGTTCTCCAGCCCCACCCACGACAAGGTGTTGGCGAGAATGTCGTAGTCGGTGAAGGCGAGCACGAACGTCGCCACCACCGGGATGCCGATCCACCACACCAGGTGGATGAGCGCCGGCGCGAGCATCAGATACGCCGCCCGGTTCTTCATCACATCTCCTATCTGGCAACTGTTCACGCAGTGCCGACGGAGTCGGCGCCAGCAAAAGGGCCTGTGGACCGGGCGGCTCGGGTTGGCCCGGCCCACAGGGGTTCCTGCATGCTCAGCGGGCCATTGCCTGTTCGGCCTTGGTGGCCAAGGCGTCAAGGGCCTGCTTGGGTGTGGCCTTGCCGAGCAGAGCGGACTCGATGGTGGACTTGAACTCGCCGCGTACGTCCAGCCACGCCGGCACGCCGCCCTCGGAGAAGGCCGCGTCGAGGTTCTGCATCGCGAACAGCACCGCGGGGTTGCCCTTGACGTACCCGGAGGACTCCAGCGCCTTGTGCGCCGGCACATTGCCGCGCTGCTGGTTGGCCACGAGCGCCGCGTCGGCCTCGGCCAGGAACTGCACGAGGGCTTTTGCGGCCGCCGGGGATTGGGTTTTGGCCGAAACGGTACCCAATGTGCCTCCCTGGAACATCGCCGGTCGCTCGTTCTTGATCACAAAGAATCCGATCTTATCGGCCAGCCCCGGCTCCTTCATGACCTCCAGCCACACGTTGTTGTGGCCGATCATCATGGCGGCGCGTCCCTGCACGAGCGGGATGCCGGTGGCCGCGCCCGGCTGGGTGTAGCCGAAGTCGATGGATTTGTCGGTGACGACGACGTCGGTCATGAACTGCAGCGCTTCGACCGCTTTCGCGGAGTTGAAGGCGACTTTGCCGTCGGTGGTGAACAGGTCGCCACCGTTGGCCCACAGCACGGTCTCGTAGGTCTGGCGCAGGTCGTTGGAGAGGATGTCGAGCCCGGCCCGGGTGAGTTTGCCGGCGCCGTCGCGTTTGGTCAGGCGCTTGGCGTAGTCGCGCATCTCGGCGAAGTTCTTCGGCGGCTCGGTCAGCCCGGCCTCGGCGAACAGGTCCTTGCGGTAGATGCCGTAGCGGGTGTCCAGCATGATCGGCAGGGCGTAGGTCTTGCCCTGGAAGACGCCGCCGTCCATCACCCGCTTGTTGTAGGCGTCGGTCGGGAAGTCCAGGGGCGCAAGCACTCCCTTGGCGGCGAACGGCGGGATCCAGCCGACGCCCATGAGCATCACGTCGTAGGGCCGGCCACTCGCGATGGAGGTGGTCAGCTTCTCGTTCAGTTTCGAATAGTTGGTGTAGTCGACCTCGACGGTCACTTTGGGGTACTTGGCCTTGAACTTGACGAGGAGCTCCTCCAAGGCCTTCTGCCCATCGGCGCCCTCGAAGATCGGTGTCACCATCCGGATGTTGCCGCTTGGTTCCTCGCCGGGTTGCTGGGTGGCGGGTTTCCCGGTGCCGCATCCGGCCACCGCGACAAGCAGGGCGAGACAGGCGGCTAGCCGCTTCATGCGTTCCTCCAGTAGTGCGAAGTAGAGTCTGGTGTAACGATGCAGCAGTAAAACGTTGCAGCGAGATTAAACCCCTGCTGCTTGCGTGTCAACGGGTGGTTACCGCTACTATGTTGGGCCATGAGCGGTGTGACGATTCACCAGGTCGCGGCCGAGGCGGGTGTCTCCCCCAGCACTGTGTCCAATGTGCTCAACGGGCGCTCCGGCCGGATGCTGCCGCAGACACGGGAGCGCATCGAGCAGGCGATCGAACGTCTCGGGTACCGGCCCAACCGTGCCGCCCGCCAGCTGCGCACCGGGCGGATCCAGGTCATCGGCCTTGTCGTACCCTCGGTGGCCAATCCTTTCTGGGGCACCTTCGCCCGCCACCTGGAAGGCGCGGCCCTGGCCGAGGGCTACCACGTGCTGCTGTGCAACAGCGAGCGCGACCCCCAGCGCGAGCGGCGCTACCTGGAGGAGCTGTGGGCCGACGGCATCCGCGGGGTGGTGCTCTGCTCGTCGCTCCCCTCGCTCGCCCACGTCCTGCCGCTCGTCGACCGCGGGCTCGGCATGGTCGCTTTTGACCGGACGGCCCAGGCCGGCGACCCCGAGTCGCTGGTGAACATAAGCGTGGACAATGTGGTCGGCGCGGGCCTCGCCGCCAAGCACCTGCTCGACCTGGGGCACCGGCGGCTGGCGTTCGTCTCCGGCTCGCTGGGCAGCGTCAACCGGCGCGAGCGGTTCCGCGGCTTCACCTCCGCGCTGGAGGCGGCGGGCATCGACCCCTCGAGCGCGCTGGTCTGGTCGGGCGCGTCCGAAGAGCCGTTCGGCGACCGCGACGCCGCCGGACTCGGCCGCGACGCCGCCGGACTCGGCCGCGACGCCGCCGGGCTCGGCCGCGCCGCCACCCACGAGCTGCTTCATGAACCGTTCGGCGACCGCGACGCCGCCGGGCTCGGCCGCGCCGCCGCGCACGAGCTGCTTCGCGAGCCCGACCCGCCGACCGCCATCGTGGCCATAAACGACATGTGCGCGCTCGGGGTCTGCGCCGGCATCCGCGACGCCGGGCTGCGCGTGGGCGCGGACGTCTCAGTGGTCGGTTTCGACGACATCGTGCTGGCGGACCTGGCCGCTCCGGCGCTGACGACCGTGCGCCAGCCGCTGGCCGAGATGGCCGCGGCCGCCTTCGCTCACCTGCGCACGCGCATCGAGACCGGTGGCAATGAAGGCGGGAGATCGATCCTGCTCAGGCCCGAGTTGGTGATACGCGCCTCGACCGTTGCGCGCGGCGGTTAGATTATCCGGATGGAATGGTTAATCGGTCTGGGCTGCCTGCTGCTGCTCGTCATCGTCTTGGCGATCTATGGGGTGTCGGCCTACAACGGTCTGGTGCGGGCGCGCAACAACTACAAGAACGCCTTCGCCCAGATCGACGTCCAGCTCAAGCGGCGGCACGACCTCATCCCCAACCTCGTCGAGACGGCCAAGGGCTACCTCAAGCACGAGCGGGAGACGCTTGAGGCGGTCGTCAAGGCACGCACGAGCGCGGTCAGCGCGCAGGCCGCGGCGGCGGCCAACCCGGGCGACCCGGCGGCCATGCAGAACCTCGGGGGCGCGGAGAACGTGCTGACCCAGGCGCTGGGCCGGCTGTTCGCACTCGCCGAGGCGTACCCGGATCTGAAGGCCAACCAGAACATGATGCAGCTGTCCGAGGAGCTGACCTCCACCGAGAACAGGGTGGCGTTCGCGCGTCAGGCCTACAACGACTCTGTGATGACGTACAACAACAAGCGCGAGACCTTCCCGTCGAGCGTCGTCGCCAAGATGGGCAACTTCGCCCCCGCCGCCCTGCTGGAGATCGAGGATCCCGGCGAGCGCGAGGCGCCCCAGGTGCAGTTCTGACCTATGAACTTCTTCGAACACCAGCGGAACCTGCGCCGCATGTCGGTGCGGCTCGTCCTGCTTTTCGCGATAGCCGTGGTGGGCATCGTCGCCGTCGTGAACGTGGTGGCGCTGTTCGCCTTTGGCGCGTTCAGCGACCGCCCGGTCAACGCGCTGGGCCTGATCGGGATCACCACGCTGCTGACCGCCGGGGCGATCGCCCTGGCCACCCTCTATCGCATGGCGACGCTGCGCGGCGGTGGCGGGCGGGTCGCCCGCGAGCTTGGCGGCGACTATGTGCCCGAGGACACCACCGACCCGCAGCTGCGCCGGTTGCGCAATGTGGTGGAGGAGATTTCAATCGCTTCGGGGGTACCCGTGCCCGAAGTCTACGTGCTTCAAAATGAGTCCTCGATAAACGCCTTCGCCGCCGGCTGGTCCACATCGGACGCCGCGGTCGCCGTGACCCGCGGCGCGCTTGAGCGGCTCAACCGCGATGAGCTCCAGGGCGTCATCGCCCACGAGTTCAGCCACGTAGTAAACGGGGACATGCGCCTGAACATCCGGCTCATGGGCCTGCTGTTCGGCATCCTGTTCCTCGCCCTGGCCGGGGAGACCATCCTGCGCGCCGGGGCGTTCACCCGCTCGCGCGACGAGAAGGGCGGCGGGAACCCGTTGCCGCTCATCGGGATCGCCCTGATCGCGGCGGGCTGGATCGGGGTTGTCGTGGGCCGGGTCATCAAGGCGTCGGTGTCACGCAAGCGCGAGTACCTCGCCGACGCCTCGGCCGTACAGTTCACCCGGCAGACCGAGGGCATCGCCGGAGCGCTGAAGAAGATCGGCGGCCTGGCTCCGGGCTCCAAACTGAAGTCCCCCAAGGCCGAAGAGGTGGCGCACATGCTGTTCGGCAGCGGGGCCAAGCGGCAGTCGCTGTTCGCCACCCACCCGCCCCTGTCCGACCGGATCAAGGTGCTCGACCCGAGCTTCGACCCGGCGCAGCTGGACGCGCTGTCCGCCGCGTGGGAGCGCCACCCGCCGGTGGGTCTGGAGGAGGACCTTGCCCTCGGGCTTGCCGAGCGGAACGGCGCACCCGCGGCGCCGCGCGCCTCCGAGGTCGACCTCGTGGCGCAGGTGGCCACGCCCACCGAGACTTCGTACCGCCACGCCGAGGCGCTGCTGGCGAACATCCCGGAGGACGTGCTGGTCCGGGCGCGCACCGTCGATCAGGTCGTGCCGCTGATGCTGGGCCTGCTGCTGTCCAGCGATCCGGAGGTGCGCGCCACGCAGAAGGCCGACCTGACCGCCCAATATGGACAGCCGGTCGCCGACGCCACCGAACACGAGGCCGGCCAGCTCGCCACCCTGGACCCCGTGCTCTACCTTCCCCTTGCCGAGATAGCCTTCCCCGCGCTGCGCCACCGCACCGAACCCGAGCGGCAGGGCGTGCTCACCGCGATCTATGCCCTGGTCAACGCGGACGGCCGGATCAGCGTCCTCGAGTACTGCCTGGCGTCGATGGTCGCCGCCGACATGTACCAGTACGCGCACCCCAAACCGCACTGGCACAGCCAGTTCCGCTCGCTGCGCCGCAGCCGCGCCGAGGCCGTGGTCCTGCTCTCGGTGCTGGCGCAGCAGAGCATCGGTGACGGCGCGGCCGCCTTCCAGGCCGGCGCCGCGATCGCCTTCCCCGGCGAGCAGGTGCCCTTCACCCCACCGGCGCGCGGCGTGCTCGACCTGGATCCGGGCTGGCACGTGCTGCGCGAGCTCGACCCAGCGGGCAAGGAGCAGTTGCTGCGAGCGGCCGTGGCCACGATAGGCCACGACCGCTCACTGTCACTCACCGAGCTTGAGCTGCTGCGCACGATCTGCGCCCTGCTCCAATGCCCGATGCCGGCCCTGAGTTCCTAGGGGTGGTCGGGGTCCAGGCAGTTCGAGCAGTTCGGGTGGATCCATTTCTGGTCGTCGTCGCAGAAGTACATCTTGTCCGACGGCAAGGAGACCAGAGGGTGGGTCACCGGGAGCGGTTCGAGGCTGATCGTGTGCGTCAACGGGTCGTAGAACAGTTTGGCGCAGGCGACCCGGTCGTCGGGTGCCGGCGCCAGGCACACCGCCGACACACGCTCGAACCCCTTGCCCACGAATTCGAAGAAGGCCTTGTCGCCGAAGAAGGGCGCGAAGAAGCCGCCCACCGTGCCGAAGTCGGTGAAGAACTCGATCCCGAAGTAGCGCAGCCCGCCGTCGTCCCGGCAGAACCGCATGAACCCACGGATCTTCGCGCCTTCGTCGTCGATGGACATTGAGGAGAAGCCGCCGCTGTTGCCGGTCACGCAGGACGTGATCGGGGCGGTATGGGCGGGGCTCTCCCAGAACC
The DNA here is from genome assembly GCA_036377915.1 of Candidatus Limnocylindrales bacterium. GTDB lineage: Bacteria > Actinomycetota > Actinomycetes > Mycobacteriales > Micromonosporaceae > Allorhizocola. The sequence continues at coordinate 8,071 of DASUXL010000080.1, read as the reverse complement.
TCGTATAGCTCGGGTCCGCGCCGGCGGTGGCCGATGTGGACAGTGTGAGGAGCACGACGGCGCACGCCGCCGCGATCAGTCTTCTCATATGGGTACCCCCGATTGGAAAGTTAAACGCTGTTCGCACAGTTGGGGACCTGCGCCGCCACCAGTGTGACGGCCCCCGTGGCGCGGTCAACCTGGATGGTGGCGCAGGCAATCCCGGAAACCCCCTGGGGGTTAAAGCACTCGAAGAATCGAGCCTCCCCTTCGTCACGGCAGAACGAAACGCTGCCGCTGATGGTGATGCCACCGGCCGGCGGCGGGGCACCGTCGATGGTGGTGGTGGTGGTGTTGTTGTTGTTGCCGGTCGGGCACGAGAGGATCGGGGCGGTGCCGACCCGGGTCGCCCAGTTGCGGACCGGCTCGTCGGCAGGTGCCGGCGCGGACCACGCCAACACGACCGCCGGGGCGGCGGCCGGCGACAAAGACCGTCTCAATTGGACTCCCCGTTGCCGTTCCCGTTGCTGTTCCCGTTCCCGTTCCCGTTCCCGTTGCGGCGTGTGGCGGGCATGCCGGGCGGAAGCGGCGCGATCTGTAGCGTGCCCAGCGCCACGCCCAGCTGGAACCGGTTGTCCACGCCGAGGCGGTCCATCATCGAACGCAGGATGTTGGAGACCGAACGCTCGCTGATGCGCAGCTCACGGGCGACACCGGCGTCGGTGTGGCCGAGCGTCAGGAGCGTGACGATCGCGTGCTCGCGTGGACTGAGCTCGAAAGCGGGCATCACGGTCTCCGACAGGTCGTGGGCCGCGGCCCAATATTGTTCAAAACTGAGAGCGAGCGCATCCACCACCGGCGGCTGCGACACTTCCAGGTAACCCTGCTCTAGGTTGCTGGGCTCGACCGGAAACACGGCCACTTTCCGGTCGACGATAATGAGCTTCATGGGTAGCGACTCCGCCTGCCGGTAGGTCGGCAGAGCCTCTTTCGGGATGCCGCCGTAGGGCAGCAGCAAGTCCGGATCCGCCTGCGTCACACCGAGCATGCGGGTCTGGACGCCGCGCGCCTGAAGCAGGTTGTCCAACGGAGCCGCGGCCTTCATCGACGCCGGTTCGAAGCTCGCCTCCGGATTCATCGACACGTGCGAATACTGGATTATCGCGACCAGCTCCGCCATGCGCAGCCGGGCCGCGTTGCGGCTTGTCAGGTGCCGCAGCCCGTTGCCCAGCTCGATCCCGTCCACCGCCCGACGGGAAACGGCGACCGGGTCGGTCCGGGGACCGGGCCGCCTGGGTGGGCGGTGGCGCCATCGCCGCAGCCCGTGCATCGTCTCCTCGCTGCTCCTTGCACACCACCGCCGCTCCTTCAGTCCGCTTTGGACCGCCGGAGCGGCCGCACCGGCATCGTCGAGATCGGACAGCGCCCGATCGACGCGGTGCCGCGAAATGCCCAGATCGCGCTCCAACCCGGAAGCGGTCTGCGGCCCGAACATGGTCAGCGTCCGGAACACCAGGTCAGCGTCCGGCGACAACCCCCACCGGGTCAGCAGGGGTAAGGGTCCACCCGTGGTAACCACGTGCAGACAACATCACATCGCGACCGTGATCGGTACCCCTTAATGTTTTTGTTATCAAGCGATTGCGGAATCCTGCATCTTCGCTGGTCACCGCGAACTGACTTGCGGATCCTGTGCGCTTTCCCGCAAAAACCGCCCGGCCGGGCTCGAAAGCGATTCAATGACGACGACTCACGGGGGGTTTGATGTCACTGCGATTTACCATCCTTGGCCCGATCCGGGTGTGGGCCGGCGCCACCGCCGTGCCGCTCGACTCGCAGCGGCAGCGGGCGGTGCTTGCCACGCTCCTGCTGCGCATCGGGCGTTACGTGTCACCGGACGAGATAGCCGGCGTGCTCTGGGGTACCCGGACACCGGGCAACGCGAGCGAGCTGGTGCGGGCGGCGGCCGAGCGGCTGAGCGGGACACTCGGCACGCACGGGTTCGACCTGCGGGCGACGCGGCGAGGCTACCGGCTCGACTCCGGCGCGGCGCACGAATTCGACCTGAGGGCGACGCGGCGAGGCTATCGTCTCGACTCCGGGGCGGCGCACGAATTCGACCCGCCGGCCACGCGGCACGGCTACCGGCTCGACTCCGGGGCGGCGCACGAATTCGACCCGCCGGCCACGCGGCGGGACTACCGGCTCGACTTGGGCGCGGCGCACGAATTCGATCTGCCGGCGTTCCGGTGCGGTGCGGCGCGGGCCGCCGAGGCGCTCGCCGCGGGCGATGGTTACCAAGCGTGGCAAGGGTTCTCGGCGGCGCTGCGGTTGTGGCGCGGCGAACCCGCGGCCGGGCTCGCCGCCGGGGTGCGCGAGCGCCTGCCGGTTGCGCCACTGGCGGCCGAGCGGGCCGCGGCGCTTGTCGGCCTTGGCCATGCGGGCCTTGCCCTCGGCCGGTACCAGGAACTGACCACCCTGCTCGCCGACGAGGCCGGCCGCGAACCGTTCAACGAGCCGCTCAACGCCCAGCTGATGCACGCCTATGCCGAACTCGGCCGCAACGACGACGCCCTGCGCGTCTTCGGCGCCATCAGGTACCGGCTGACCAGCCAGCTCGGAGTGCAACTCGCGTAGTGGTGAATTTGGCCCGAGCGCCTTGTGCCCGGGACCGATCGCGAGCATCCTTTCACATCGTGATTACGGCTTCGGCGCACGGCGTCTCCAAACGCTTCGGCCCGACGGCCGCCCTGGACGGGCTGCACCTGACCGTCCAGGCAGGTGAGGTGCACGGCCTGGCCGGGCACAGCGGCGCGGGCAAATCGACATTGGTGTCGATTCTTACCGGTTTGACGCGTCCCGACGCCGGCCGGGTCCGCTTCGACGGCAACGCCTCGCCCCGGCTCGGCGATCGTGAGGCGTGGCGGCGGAGTGTGGCGTGCGTACACCAGCGGCCGACGATCATCCCGAGCCTGTCGGTGGCGGAGAACCTCTTCCTGCACCGCCAGTCCGACGGGGTACTCATCGGCTGGCGCGCCTTGAACCGCAAGGCCGCGGCGTTGCTTGAGACGTTCGGGGTGGCGGTCAAGCCGAGCCGGCTCGCCCGCGACCTGACCGTGGAGCAGCGGCAGTTGGTCGAGATCGCCCGGGCGCTTTCGACTGGAGCTCGGTTCATCGTCCTCGACGAGCCGACGGCGCGGCTTGACGGCCCCGCAATCGACCGCCTCTTCGCGAGCATTCACGTGCTCAAGGAGAATGGGGTCGCGTTCCTCTATGTGCCGCACCACGCGTCGGAGATCTATGACGTGTGCCAGAGCGTCACCGTGCTGCGCGACGGGAAGCATGTGCTGACCCGCGCCGTCGACGAGTTGCCGCAGCAAGAGCTGGCCGAGGCGATGGGCGGGGTAGTCGAGGAACAGCCAGTGGGGCCTACCGAGCGCGAACCCGTCGTGGCGGTGGAGGGCATCTCCCTCCAGACAGGACTCGGCTCGCTCCAGATGGGACTCGGCTCGCTCCAGATGGGACTCGGCGAGATCGTCGGGCTGACCGGCTCGGAGGGCAGCGGCAAGGTGGCGCTCGCCGAGGCGATCGGCCGGACGAGGTGCCTTGACGGGAGCGAGATCGCGTGTCTACCAAGGCATTCGGCGCTCGTCCCGCAGTTCTCGATCGCAGGCAACATCACCCTGTCGGTCGCCGATCGCCTTGGCCGCTTCGGCCTGGTCGACCCGCGCCGGCTGCGCTCCACGGCGAGGCAGCTCATCGAGGAGTTCGGCATCCGGGCCACCGGTCCGGCTCAGCCCGTGCACCGGCTGCCCGCAGGCGAGGCGCGCAAGGTGCTGCTCGCCAGGACCCTTGCCGCACAACCGCAAGCGGCCGTGCTCATCGAACCTGTGTCCGGTGTGGACAGCGACACGCGGCGCAGCCTGCTCAACTCGGTCGTGGTGGCGGCCAGTCGCGGCACGGCCGTGCTGCTCGTCTCCGGCGACGTCGACGACCTGAGGGTCTGCGACCGGATCCTCGTGATGCACGCCGGCCGAGTCGTGTTCGAGGCGCCGCGCGGCTGGGACGAGGCCGAGGTGCTGGCGGCGATCGAAGGCCTGGCGGCGATCGAAGGCGTGACGGAGGTCGAAGGCGTGACGGAGGTCGAAGGCGTGACGGAGGCCGAAGGCGCGGAGGTCGAAGGCGTGACGGCAACCGAAACCGCGGCGGCAACCAAAGGCGCAGCGGCGACCAAAGCCGCAGCGACGACCAAAGGCACGACGGCAACCAAAGCCGCAGCGGCAACCAAAGGCGCAGGGACGACCAAAGGCACGGCCACGACCAAAGGCACGACGGCAACCAAAGGCGCGGCCACGACCAAAGGCGCAGCGGCGTCCAAAGGGGAAGCCAAATGACGAAACTGCGCGACCTCATCCTTGTCCCCGTCATCGTCGCGCTGCTCGTGACCGGCGTGCTCATCGATCCGGCGTTCCTGTCCGCCGAGAACGTCATCGCCCTGCTGCGGCAGCAGACCGAGCTGTCGCTGCTCGTGCTCGCCGAGGTCGCCATCCTCATCGCGGGCCGCATCGACCTGTCGATCACGGCGACGGCCGCCCTCGCCCCGGCGCTGGCTGCGGGCCTGGTGCTGCCGGCCGCCTCGGGCGGGCTGGGCGTGGGCCTGCCGGAGTGGAGCGCGATCCCGGTGTGCCTCGCCGCAGGGGCGCTTGCGGGAGCGCTGAACGCGTTGCTGATACTGCAATTCCGGCTGCCCGCGTTCGCCGCCACCCTTGGCACGCTGATCCTCCTGACCGGACTCACCGTGAGTGTCGCGGAGCACCCGGGGCAGTTGCGGTACCTCGGACGGGCCGTATGGCTTGGCGTGCCGGCCTCGATCTGGCTCTGCACACTCATTTTCGTTGCCGCCATTGTGTTTCTCGGCCTGTTCAGGCATGGCCGGTCCCTCTACGCTGTCGGCGGCGACCTCGACGCCGCCAAGGCGGCTGGCATCCGCACCGGCCGCGTGCTGTGGCTCACCTTCCTCACCGGCGGAATCCTTGCCGCCCTGGCCGGGATGCTCGCGACCGGGCGCACCGGCGCGGACGGGCCGCCGCAGGGCACGATATTTCTGGTGTTCGCCGCCGCCATCATCGGCGGGATAAGCCTGAGCGGCGGCGGCGGAACCCCGTTCGGCGCCCTGTGCGGGGTACTCACCCTCGGGCTGACCGACAGCGTGCTGCGCCTGGCCGGGATGCAGGCGACCTGGATCCCGGCGATCTACGGCGCGTTGGTTATCGCGGCGTTGGCTCTGGCTCGGGTTCAGGCGACGTATCGGCCGGGTCCACCGGCCCCACCGGTTCCTCGGTGATGGTCTGGCGCGGCCCGGTGAACCACTTGCGGGCGCTGACGATCCACCAGATCCACGCCGCGCCGAGCACCACGGCCACCGCGACGATGGTGTAGTTGAAGTTCGTCGCCTGGATCGGGCTCGCCGTCGGCAGCACGAACAGTACGCAGATGATGCCGACCCACACGATCGCCGCCCAGCCGACCAGCGCGCTCCACCTGCCCAGGTTCCACGGCCCGACCTGGAAGTCGGGACGCAGGCGCCGCAGCAGAACCGGTGCCACATAAGAGATGTAGAGCCCGATCACCGCGATCGAGGTGGCGGCGAGATACGCCGTGGTGTTCCACAACGACGGCACGACAAGGATCGTGGAGCATGCGACACACAACCAAACAGAATTTGTGGGGGTACCGGTGGATGCGTTCACTTTCCGCCAGATCCGTGATCCCGGCAAAGCGCCGTCGCGGCTGAACGCGAAGGCCATCCGCGAGTTCGCCGTCACCGACGCCATCCCGCAGAAGAACTGCGCCACGACGCAGACGAACAGCAGCCAGATCCCCAGATCGCGGCCGACCGCGTCGATGAAGATCTGCGCGGGTGGCAGGCCGAGCGCGGTGGTGCGCTCCGCCTCGTAGTCCTGGATCGACCAGGTGATCGCGGTGAGCAGGAAGAACCCGGCGATCACCGATACCACCACCGACATGACGATGCCGCGCGGCGCTGCGCGGCCCGCGTCGTGCGTCTCCTCCGCCACGTGCGCGCTCGCGTCGTACCCGGTATATGTGTACTGCGCCATCAACAGTCCGATGAGGACGGCGTAGATGCCGGCCCCGGCGAAGGTGAAGCCGGTGGCGTTGTGTACCTCGGTGAACACCTCCGAGAGGGGCTTGTGGTTGTCGGGCACGATCGCCAGGACGCCGACGATGAACGCCACACCGGCGATGTGCCACCACGCGCTCACGTCCGAAAGGATGCGCACCAGGTTGACGCCGAACGTGTTCAGCAGCCCGTGCAGCACGATGATGACGACGAACACCGCGAACACGAACTCCGGCGTCACCGCGGGCCCGAAGGCGAGGCTGATGAAGGCGCTGGTGGTGATGGCCGCGCCGAAGTCGATGGCGGCGGTGACGGCGACCTCGCCGAGGAAGTTGAACCAGCCCACGAACCACGCCCACGCCGCCCGGTTGCGCCGGGCCAGCGCGTACGACCACCAGTAGAGTGCACCCGCCGTCGGGTACACCGAGCACACCTCGGCCATCGCCAGCGCCACCAGGATCACCATCCCGCCGACGAACAGCCAGCCCAGGGTGATGGCCAGCGGCCCACCGGCGGTCATCGCGATGCCGTAAGAGGTGATGGCGCCGGCCAGAATCGAGATGATCGAGAAGGAGATGGCGAAGTTGGAGAATCCCGAGAGCCTGCGCCGCAACTCCTGCTTGTAACCCAGCTGCGCCAGGCGCATTTCGTCACTCATGAGCGTCTCCTTAGGACAGCCCCGTTTCAGTGATCGAGTAGCGTCGATCATCGACGTCCATGAGGACAATGTCAATCGTCCACACCTGCTACGCTCCCGCCCGTGACCGAGCCGACCCCGACGCCGCCGAACTGGCAAGACTTCTACGCCGCCAGGGCAGCGGCGCCCACGCCTGCACCGCCGCGGCCACCGGTCTTCACCCGCAATCGCATCATCGCCATGGTCATCGTCGTGCCGGTAATGATCGTGGTGGGCAGGATGGTCGCCGACTGGGCGCTGAGCCCGCCCGAGCCCGACCCGGCAGCACAGCAACAGCGCCAGCCCGCTGTCACCGTGCCCGACATCGGCATCGCGGCCCCGGTATCGCCGACGCCCACGGCACCGGCGCGCAAGGTGACCGTCGTGACCCCGGACAAACTCGGTGGCAGGTCCAAGAACACCGAGGCCGGCCTGACCAAGATGAGCTCCGATGACGCGATCCGGCTCAACGGAATCCCGAAGGTCACGGCAACGGTCGGGCAGTTCTACGGCTCGAACGGGCGCAAGGACCTCTTGCTCGTCCTGGCGGCCGCCGCACCCGGCATCGCGGCGAGCAACCTTGACGTCCTGATCACCAACGCGACAACCGGCGCCGAGGTGGTCAAGCCGCCCACCACCGTCGATGCCGGCCCCCTGGGCGGGACGGCGAAGTGTGCCGAGGCCAAGGTGCAGGGCAATCTGGTCTCCATCTGCGGCTGGCTCGATGAAGGGTCGATCGGGCTGATCGGCTTCTACTACGTGGGGCTGGACAAGGCGAGCGCCGAGTTCCCCGCCCGGCGGGCCGAGGTGGAGAAGGTCAGCTGACCTGACTCCGCCAAATTAGAACACGTTACAATTTTGGCGTGAAGTTCACGCTCTCGGTGGCGATGTGCCGCCCCGCTCAGCTCATCGAACTCGCCGTCACCGCGCAGGAATGCGGCTACGCGGCGATAGCGCTACCCGACTCGATCTTCTACTCCGAGAAGGTCGACGCGGCCTACCCGTACACCCCCGACGGGAGCCGGTTCTGGAACGAGCGCACCCCCTGGTTCGACCCGCTCATCGCCGCCGCCGCGATGGCCCAGGTGACCACGACCCTGCGCTTCTACACCCAGGTCCTCAAACTCGGCCCGCGCAACCCGCTGCTGCTCGCCCGCCAGGTCGGCACGGTGGCCAACCTGACCGGCAACCGCTTCGGCCTCGGCGTCGGGCTCGGCTGGAGTCCCGAAGAATCAGAATGGTGCGGCGCGCCTTTCGCCCACCGCGGGGCGCGC
>DASUXL010000079.1:0-2533 GCA_036377915.1 Candidatus Limnocylindrales bacterium | reverse complement strand
GCCGTGGTGGTCTCGGTCGACATCCTGAACAACGGTCCGGTGGGCTTGTCGTGATCGTTCCGATCACGTCCGCCGACTACGGTCTGCGAAGCCACGTCGAACTCGAACCTGGCAGTAGCGGGCTCGATCACTCTTCCTTCGCCCGTTGCGACCTGACGTTCCGCACTTCTCGGAGACCGTTTGGCCCCCCACCCTTGGGTCAGTGCTTGGCTGGGCGGGGTGGGCTCGAGGCGCGTGCTTGCCGGAGGAGGAGCTCGGCTGCGGCTGCTGAGACCTCTTCCATCTGGGCGATGAGCTGTTCGAGGCGGCGACGGTTGGCGATCCAACCCTGGTAGAGCTCGGCCTCGTCCTGGTTGAGCCGTCGGCTCACGGTCTTGCCCGCGATCGCGCGACTCCACTGGTAGTAGGGGCCGTGGCGTTGCGGCGGGTCGCCCTGGCAGCGGCAGCCCGGTTTGCCGCAGGAGGTGTAGCGGCTCACGAGGCTGCCGGGGCTGATGAACCCCACGGTGGCGAGCTCGGCGGCCAGCTCGCCGGCGAGCGCCCGGTAGCGGCGCCGGTAGCGCTGGAGCCGACTGGGCACGACACCTCGATTCTTGTCCTCACGTCCCCGACCGGTGATCGGTCAGTAGATATGCTGACCGAAACCGGGGGCGGCGTCAAGGAGGACCATGGTGAGGACACCGGAGCCGTTCACGTTGCGCAGCCGGCGGCTGGGGTGCCTGCCGGTCCTCAACTCCTTCCTGACCCGGATCGGCCTGGCCGAGCATCTGGACACCTACCTGCCCGCCGACGACGCCCGGCTGCGGCTGGCCCCGGCCGCGGTGGTCGCCGCGGTGGTCCGCAACATCGTGGCCGGCCACCGACCCGTCTACGCGCTCGGGGAGTGGGCGGCCCCCTACGACCCGGCGGTCCTCGGGCTCGGGCCGGGCGAGGCCGAGCTGCTCAACGACGACCGGGTCGGCCGGACGCTGGACCGGCTCTTCGACTGCGACCGGGCGAGCCTGATCACCACCACGGTCCTGGGGGCGGTCCGCGAGTTCGGGATCCAGACCACCCGGCTCCACAACGACTCCACTACCGTCACGGTGACCGGGAGCTACCCCGACGCCGACGGCCGGGACCGCGGCGGGAAGCCGACCCCGGCGATCCGGCAGGGCCACAACAAGGACTACCGGCCCGACCTGAAGCAGCTGCTGTTCATCCTGACGATCTCCGCCGACGGCGCGGTCCCGATCGCCTACCGGGTCGCCGACGGCAACACCCCCGACGACCTCACCCACGTCCCGACCTGGGAGGAGCTGCGCGCCCTGGTCGGCCGGCCGGACTTCCTCTACGTCGCGGACAGCAAGCTGTGCTCGAAGCAGGCGATGGGCCACATCGCCAGCCACGGCGGCCGGTTCGTCACGATCGTGCCGCACGGCCGGCGCGAGGACACCTGGTTCCGGGACTGGGCCCAGACCCACGCCCCGGCCTGGACCGAGGCCCGGCGGGCACCCGGCGCCCGCCACGGTGAGCCCGACCGGGTCTGGCGGACCTTCCAAGCCCCCGCACCCTCGGTCGACGGCTACCGGGTGATCTGGGTGCACTCCACCAGCAAGGCGGCCCGCGACGCAGCCGCCCGGGCCGCCCGGATCGAGGCCGGGCTCGCCGCGATCGACGCGGTCGCGGCCCGCCTGGCCAGCCCCAAGACCCGGATCAAGACCCGGGTCGCCGCCGAACAGGCCGCCGGCACCGCCCTGGCCGCGGCCGGCGCCACCCGCTGGGTCGGCTTCACCATCACCGAGACCACCGCCGTCGACCACCGGCAGGAGAACCGCGGCCGCCCCGGCGCCAAGACCCGCTACCGGCGCACCGAGAAGACCGTCCTCACCATCACCGCCGCCATCCACGCCGACAAGGTCTCCTACGACGCGGTCACCGACGGCTGCTTCCCGCTCATCACCAACGACACCGTGATGACCGGAGCCGAAGTCCTCGCCGCCTACCACTACCAGCCGAACCTCGAACGCCGCAACCACCTGCTCAAGGGACCCCAGGAAGTCGCGCCGGTCTACCTCCAAACAGCCCACCGCATCGAGGCGCTACTGCTGTGCCACTTCCTCGCCATGCTCGCCGAGGCGCTCATCGAACGCGAGATCCGGACCTCGATGAGCAACCAAGCCCTGGCCGGGATCCCGCTCTACCCCGAGCTGCGCAACTGCCCAGCCCCCAGCGCCCCCCGCATCCTGGAGATCTTCAACGACGTCCAACGCCACCAGCTCATCGACAACGCCGACGGCCACATCGTGCAGACCTTCCAGCCCCAACTCACCGACCTGCAACACCAGGTACTGGACCTCCTCCACATCCCAGCCAGCGTCTACAACCCCACACACGCCCCCTGAAGTGGGGGGCCATATCGACTGCGAGAAGTGCGGAACGTCAGATGTACCGGGGCATGAGGTCCTCTTGCCCCTCAGGGCCGTCAGAAAGTATGCGTAGCTCGGACCTAGCTCGGGCGAGCCTCGCGATGTCAGTCGTGATCTTGAGCACC
>DASUXL010000078.1:0-24524 GCA_036377915.1 Candidatus Limnocylindrales bacterium | reverse complement strand
GGACTGCTGGACAGCGTCCGCTCCGCGTTCGCCAAGGCCAACAAGGTGAAGCCGGGACTGTTCAGCGCCAACTCCGAGGGCGCCTGCCCGCACTGCAACGGCCTCGGTGTCGTCTACACCGACCTGGCCATGATGGCCGGCGTCGCCACCACCTGCGAGGAGTGCGAGGGAAAGCGGTTTCAGGCCGAGGTGCTCGATTACGAGTTCGGCGGCCGCGACATCAGCGAGGTGCTCGCGATGTCGGTGACCGAGGCCGAGGAGTTCTTCGGCGCGGGCGAAGCGCGCACACCGGCCGCGCACGCCATCCTTGACCGGCTCGCCGACGTCGGGCTCGGGTACCTCAGCCTCGGCCAGCCGCTCACCACGCTGTCCGGCGGCGAGCGGCAGCGGCTCAAGCTGGCCACCCAGATGGCCGAGAAGGGCAGCGTGTACATCCTCGACGAGCCGACCACGGGCCTGCACCTCGCCGACGTCGAGCAGCTGCTCGGCCTGCTCGACCGGCTGGTCGACTCGGGCAGGTCGGTCATCGTCATCGAGCACCACCAGGCGGTCATGGCGCACGCGGACTGGATCATCGATCTCGGCCCGGGCGCGGGCCACGACGGCGGCCGGATCGTCTTCGAGGGCACACCCGCCGCCCTCGTCGCCGCCCGCTCCACCCTCACCGGCGAACACCTGGCGGCCTATGTCGGCGGCTGATTGGCCTCGGTGATGTCCAGCCAGGTAAGCGCCTGCTCGAGGAGTTTGCCGATCTCCAGGTGGCGGTCGTCGCGGTCCGGTTCGAGCAGGCGCGTGACCGCGGCGATCCGCTCCCGCAGCTCAGCTACCGGATTGGCGTCCTCACCGGCCGAGGTCAGCCGGCGTGCCTGCCCGCGGTCGTACAGGGCGTACGCGGAATAGACCACGGCCAAGGCGACGAGGTCAGAGCCGGCCAGCGTGCCGGCAAGCACCCAGGGCCGGCTCGGATCCGGTACCGCCCACAGGACCGCGACGCAGGTGATGGTCTGCACCGCCAGCATCCAATACGCGCTGGCCACCATCCGGCGGCCGAACGGCGGAGGGTCGGTGACGTGGCTGGCAGCCAGGCGCAGGCGTTCTGCGACGATGGCCAACCCGGCGATCACCGTCCGATCCGGCAGCGGCCGCCCGCCCATGCCGGCGTGCTGAAGCCGGACCACCGTGCCCTCGGCCAGCTCGGCGGCGGAGCACAGCAACGAGGCGATGCCGCTCATCGCAGGTCTCGTCGGGAGTCCCAGATGTCGACGGCCTCGATCGCCACACACGCGTGACCGTCCGCGCGGCACAGCCAGAACAGGATCGGTTCCCGGCCGGCCAGCCACTCGAAACCCGCAGCGCTCCGCGCGATCCGGCCCTGCCGGTGCTCGGCCAGGTAGCGGTCCAGGGTCCGGGCGATCGTGCCGCGCAGCACCTGAAGCACCCCGCGGATCTCCACCGCGGGGTCGATCCCGTCCGGCGCCTGGATTTCCATCGACGCGAACGGTCTGGTCCGCCGCCGCCCGAGCCGGCGCGGGAGAGCCGTTATCGCCAGGTACCAGGGCCAGCCCATGGCCATGGCCGCGGCGACGGCCGCGGTGATGACCCAGCCCGGCTGCAGACCGATCAGGTGGGTGCCGGATGCCACCAGCCACACCACCGAACCCACCGACAGGGCACCGATCAGAGTCCGCAGCCAGGTCGGTACCCCGCCCGCCGCACGTACCAGCGCGTCATCGCACATGTCCAGCCGTTCCCGCACATCCGCGGCCCGGGCGTTGTCGTCGTCGCCGCCCGCGGTCAGCGCGGCGAACCGTTGCACGGCAAGCTGGACGATCTGCCGATGGCGGGCGATGCTCTCGTAGACATGCCGGTTGGTCACACCGGGAAGGGTGGCAGATCAGAGCAAGGCGCGCACGGCGTCCAGCATCGGCAGCGACTCCAGCTCGGCCGGCTTTACCCAGGTTGGGGCGAGCATCGAGCCGTCGGGCTCGCTGCGCAGCTCGCCGCCGGTGACGCTGACCCGGTACACGATGAAGATGCCGTGAAAATCGATGCCGCCGGCCAGATGCCGGTAGTCGGAGCCGACGTCCACAAGGGACTCTACCCGCACCGCCAACCCGGTCTGCTCGGCGAACGCCCGGATCACGGCCTCCTTCGGGTCCTCGCCGTGTTCGATGCCGCCGCCGGGCAGCATCCACTTGCCGGCGTCGCCGTACGCGCTGCGGCCAATCTGGACCATGAGTACAGCGTCGCCGTCGCGTGCCAGCCCGCAGGCTGACACCCGCTGAACCTGCCTCGCCAGTGTCACGATTGAAAAGCCTGCCACGACCGGCGCGGTCAGGTCCAGCACACCTTAGAGGTAGAGACCCGTGGATGGTTCAAGCGGCAGGTGGGTCAGGCCGGCGTTTCCGCTCTTGAGGGCGTAGAGCTCGGCGAGCGTGGCGTCGCGAGCCACCGGCCGTCCCAGCCACTGGGCGGCTTCCGCGGGGTTGAGTGGGCCGACCTCGATCTGCGCCAGGCACCGGCCGGGCCGCACGATCGCCGGGTGCAGCCGCGAGATCGGCTCGTTGGTGGTCAGTCCGATCAGGACCTTGCGTCCCTGGGCGAGCAGGCCGTCGGTCAGGTTGAGCAGGCGGGAAAGGGACTGCCCGCTGGCCTGCTTCGCGTCGGCGGAGATCAGCTCGTCGCAGTCCTCGACGATTAGCAGCCGCCACTTATGGTCCTCGCTGTCGGTGTCGTTCATGGCGACCTGCAGCAGGTAGCCGGATTCCTGGAACAGCCGCTCCGGGTCGAGCACGCAGTCGACCTGGCACCACCGCATCCAGGCACGGGCTAGAGCGCGCAGTGCGGTGGTCTTGCCGGTTCCCGGGGCGCCGTGCAGCAGCAGGAGCCGCCCGGGGATCGAGTCAGCGTCGAGAGCCATCAGTTTCTCGAGCGCGTCGGCGACCGGCCGGGAATAGTTGCACCGGATCTCCTCCCACTCCGGCGTGGTGATCTGCCGGTTCTGCCGCTCCGGGCCGCGCCCCGGCGCTAGGTGCCAGAAGCCGATGGTGACCCGGCCGTCCGGGTCCTCGCGGGTGTCGCGGGCGCTCTCGGTCGCCTCGCGCAGGATCGCCTCGGCCAGCTCGTCGCTGGTCGCGGTGACGATGACGTTGGCGCTGTTGCCCTGCCAGCGGGTGGCTCGCAGGGTCCACCCGTCGCCGGCAACGAGATGGCTGCGTGAGCCCTCCTCGGTGGCGACGCGTTGCAGCTCACCGGTTTGCGGCCGCAGCGGCGCTTCGGCGAGCACCTTGGACAGCCGGGCGGTCCGGGCGTATGGCTGCGTTCCGGTCGTAAACGCAGCGAGGATCAACGCGTCGAGGATATCCGATGGTGTGTCGGAGTCGTCGAGCGGCAAGTTGATTGGAAGCCGCGTAATCACAGCTAAATGATCGGTGATCGATGGGGTCAGGACCACTGCTTTTCGTCGAGGCCGAGCTGTGCCGCGAACGCGTTGCGGCCCTCCGGGGTGACGCGGACCGCTCGCCCGCCACCGATGCGCTCCACCCACTGCCGCGAGAATGCTTGCGAGCAAAGGGCCGCGCCCGCCGCCCCGGCCAAATGCGGTCTCCGCTCCGTCCAATCCAGACACTGGCGGGCGAAGGGGCGCTTGGCCTTGTCCAGCGCCGCCACGTCGATGTCCAATCCGGACAGCCAAACCAGCCCGGCGTCGGTGAAGGCGAACCCGGCTCCGGTCAGCAGCCGCCGCTGCAGCATGGCACCGGTGATGGCCACCCCGAGCCGCCCGGCCAGGTGGTCGTAGCACGTGCGGGCGCGGGCGATCGCCTTGGCGCGGGTCACCTCCCGCAGCCCTTGCGGCGGCCTGACCTCCGCCAGACCTTCGGCGCGGACGGCAAGCTCCTCGATCAGGGCGGCCATCTCAGGGTCGGCGAGACGAACATAGCGGTGCCGCCCCTGCCGCTCGTCGGCGAGCACGCCCCCGTCCACGAGCAGCGTCACGTGCGCGCTCGCGGTCGACGGCGCGATTCCGGCGTGCCGGGCAAGCTCACCCGCCGTCCACGCCCGCCCGTCCAGCAGCGCCAGGCAGAAGGCGGCCCGGCTCGGGTCGGCCAGCAGCCCGGCGAGGCGGGCGAGTGGAACGGTCATGGGGCCATGATGCCTCGGCCACGTTTCGCCCGGCACCGAAATGTGGCCGCCGTAGCGTTGGCGGCATGCAGACGATTTTCGCCTACCCGCCCGTGCCGCAGACGGGACAGCGTGCGTTGATGGCTCGCTTCAGCACCGGCGAGGAGCATTTGAGGCGGCGGGGGTACGCGGTCGACGCGCTCGCGACGATCAACGTAGACGAGGCCGGGGCGAAGGCCGCCGAGGCGGCGCGTAATGCGGCGGTCGGCACGGTCGACGCTGTCCCACTCGCCCGCGACATCGTCACCGGCGTGCTTGAGGAGCTGCTCGGCCTGCCCGACAGCCCGGACACGGACACGGACACGGACCCGGAGATCGCCGCGAACCGCCTCGGCCTGGTGATCCAGGCGCGCGACGCCACGGCGGGACTCATCGCCAACGCCCTGCTGCACAACACTTCCATCGATACGACGCTGCGCGATCACCCGCCCGTCATCAATACCCGCCGCGTCGTGGCGGGCGAGGAGGTCGTCATCGACCTGACCGGCCGGCCGTTCGGTGGCGAGCCGCGGCCCTGCCCGGGGCAGGAGCTGGCGCTCGCGCTCGCCGGTGCCGTCGTCGACGTCCTGCGCACCGGCGAGGTCCAGCCCTTCGACGGCCGGTACGAGGATTGGCCCAACATGCGTATCCCGGCCCGGTTGGAGGTGCGTTTCCCGTGAGCTTCGCCGACCTGCACCGGCCAGGTGACCCGTTCCTGCTGCCCAACGCGTGGGACTTCGCGTCCGGGGCGATCCTTGCGCGGCAAGGGTTCCGGGCGATCGCCACGACCAGCCTGGGGGTGGCGATCGCCGCCGGGCTGCCCGACGGGCAGGGAGTGGCCCGCGAGGAGACCGCCCGCGTCGCCTCCCGCCTGCGGCGCCTGCCGGTGTACCTGACCGTCGACCTCGAGCAGGGCTTCTCCGACGACCCGGAGTCGGTCGCCGAGTTCGTCGCCGGGCTGGGCGTGGAGGGGGTCAACCTGGAGGACGGGCTCGACGACCCGGACCTGTTGTGCCGCAAGATAAGGGCCGTCAAGCGGGCGGCACCGGCCGTGTTCGTCAACGCCCGCACCGACACCTACTGGCTGGGCCGGCCGTCGCTTGTGGACACCCGCCGCCGTCTCGACGCCTACGTCGAGGCGGGCGCGGACGGGGTGTTCGTACCCGGCCTGCAGGATCCGGCGACCATCGAGTCGTTGGTGGGGGAGCGGCCGCTCAACATCCTGCTCGCCCGGGACGGGCTGTCCCTGCGGCAGCTGGCGGAGCTGGGCGTGGCGCGCGTGAGCACGGGCTCGCTGCTGTTCCGCATGGCGCTCGGGACCTTGCAGCGCTGGGCCGCAGGTGAAGCGGACGCGGCCGAGCCACCCAGCTATGCCGAGGTGGACGCGTTAACGCGTGGGGCGATCGAAGCGCCCGGCGAGTAGCTCCTGGAGCCAGATCTTGGCGCGGATGATCGGGCGCCGGAGGCGGTTCTCCCGCCACCGGGCCCGGTGCAGCTTCGCCTGCCTGCGCTTGGACGTGCCGCGGTAGCGCCAGCGCGCCCACGGCGACCCCGGCCGCGCCAGCCGGATCGCCCCGACGAACAGCAGCAGCGGCAGGAACAGCCCGAGCAGGCCGGTCCAGATCTTCCCCTTCAGCAGGGTGACCATGGCGAGCCCGAGGCTCACCGCGCCCAGGGCCACCCCGAACCACGGGGACAGGCCCATCGCCCGGGTGTCGAGAAAGTCCTCGACGAACACCGGCCGCACGCCGAGCACGAGCAGGCCGGTCAGCGCGACCGCCACGAACACCGCATCGATCGACGTGCGCCCCTTCTCCTGCCAGTACACGTCGTCGAGGTGCAGGATGAGCGCGAACTCGTCGAGCACGAGCGCCGCCCCGACGCCGAAGACGAAGGCGGCCAGGGAGTTCCACGACCGCACGCTCGACGGGATGGTCAGCCCGGCCACCCCGCCCAGCAACATGAACACCACCCCGAACACGACGTGGTGGATGTGCAGGCCGCCCGGCTTGACGTTCCCCGGCCACCAGCGCACCTGGGCGCGGATGAGCCGCACCGAGATCCGGATGAACAGGAAGCCGATGACGACGCCGACGAAGAAGAAGAACAGAGGCAGCCGGCCCGTATCGGCGAGGTTCTGTAACCAAGCCGCCCGCATCAACCCAACGTATCTGACGATCTTCTGGTAAAACGCCCAGATCTCCACCCACGACCGGCCGCCTACGTGCAAAATGTCCGATATGCGTAGAGTGTGGCTGGCATTACTGTCCGTGTCCGTCTTGGCGGGTTGCTCCGAAACGGTGCGGGCTCCCGAGCACAAGACCGAGGCGGCGGCGCCGTCCATGACCCCGGCCGCGGTCACCTCCGACCTGCTGGCCGGGATGCCGGAGTACCCGACGCGCTCCAACGTCTACGCCGCAGCGGGCGTCAACATGGTGCGCGAGGACCTCAAGGGCGACCGTGAGCTGGTCTACGTACCCAACACCAACAGCGACCGGGTCCACGTCATCGACGCCAAGACCTATCAGGTCATCGACGAGTACTACGGAGGCCCCGAGCCGCAGCACGTCGTGCCCGCCTATGACATGCGCACCCTGTACGTGACGTCGAGCCGCATCCCGGGCGGCGCGGTGCTGCCGATCGACCCGCGCACCGGCAAGCCCGGCCAGATCATCGAGGTGGAGGACGTCTACAACCTCTACTTCACACCCGACGGGCAGTTCGCCATCGTCGTCGCCGAGGCGTACCAGCGCCTCGACTTCTACGACCCCAAGACCTGGCAGCTGGCGAAGAGCACCCACTTCCCCGACTGCGAGGGCATCAACCACATGGACTTCACCGTCGACGGCAAGACCGCGCTCGCCAGTTGCGAGTTCGCCAACCGGATGGTGGTCTTCGACGTCGCGACCGGGGCGCAGCTGCGCCAGTTCGACCTGGACGTGGTACCTGATGGAATGCCCCAGGACACAAGGCTTGTCCCGGACGGCTCGGCCTTCCTCGTGGCCGACATGCACGCCCACGGCGTCTACGTCTTCGACGGGCAGGCCAACGCCCGCATCGGCTTCATCCCCACCGGCCAGGGCGCGCACGGCATCTACTTCAGCCGCGACGGCAAGTACGCCTACATCTCCAACCGCGGGGAAGGCACGATCACCCTGCTGGACCTGGCGACGATGAGCGAGGCGGCGAAGTGGGCGCTGCCCGGCGGCGGCAGCCCGGACATGGGCGGTGTCTCCGCCGACGGCGGCACGCTGTGGCTGACCGGGCGCTACCACGGTGAGGTCTACGCCATCGACACCACCAACGGTGCGCTCAAGGCGCGCATCCCGGTCGGCGCGGGGCCGCACGGCCTGACGGTCTGGCCGCAGCCGGGGCGCTACTCGCTCGGGCATACCGGGAACATCCGTTGAGAAAGCTGGCGATCGCGCTCGCAGCCGGCGCCGTTCTGATCGCACCCACCGCCGTGGACGCGCTGCAATCCCGGGCGGTCACGGAGTTCACGCTGGTGTCCACCGGTGACTTCATCTCCCAGCCGGCCCTGTCGGAGCAGGCGGTCGCCGAAGGCGCGAGAACCGGGCGCCCCAACGGCGACTTCTCCCGCGTCCTGGGCGCCATCAAACCCATGGTCAGCGGCGCCGACGTCGCGATCTGTCACATGGAGACGCCGGTGGCCGGGCCGGGGGAGCCCTGGACCGGGTACCCCATCTTCAACGCCCCCATGGGTTTGGTGGACACCATCGCCGAGCTCGGCTACGACAGCTGCTCCACCGCGTCCAACCACACGCTGGACTACGGCGAGCCGGGGCTGGTGCGAACGCTCGAAGCGCTCGACCGGGTGGGTGTCAAGCATGCGGGCTCGGCCCGTACCGAGCGGGAGGCGGCGAATCCGACGCTGCTCGACGTGCGCGGTGTGAAGCTGGGCCACCTGTCGTACACCTACAGCTTCAACGGGATCCCGCTGCCCGAGGGCAAACCGTGGGCGGCGAACCTGATCGACGTGCCCGCGATCCTGGCGGAGGCGCGCCGGGCTCGCGAGGCCGGTGCGCAGGTGGTCGTGGTGAGCATGCACTGGGGTACCGAGTACCAGCCCGAGCCCGACGAGGGTCAGACCGGCATCGCCGCGCAGCTGCTCGCCTCGCCCGACGTCGACCTGATCATCGGCACGCACGCCCATGTGGTGCAGCCGCTCGAGCGCATCGGCAGCAAGTGGGTGCAGTACGGGATGGGCAACATCCTGGTGCGCTTCGAGGACGGCTCGCCGGAGAACACGCAGGACGCGATGGCGACCCGGTTCACGTTCGCCAAGCGTGGCAACAGCTGGGAAGTGTCCAAGGTGGACGTCGCGCCCACCTGGATGGAGTACCACCCGTCCGGGCGGGTGGTCGACCTCAGCGCCGAGCTGTCCCGTGCGGACCTGACCGAGGCGCAGCGCGCCTCCTACCGGAGCGCTTTTGACCGCATCGTCAGGGTTGCGGGCTCCCGTGGCGCCGGCGTGTCGATCGTCGGTGCGTCATGACGAGGATTCCAGACGGTGTAAGGGTTTTCGGGATCGGTGCGCTCGCGCTGACGGCAATTCTCGGCATCGGGTACGGCTTCGGCGCCGCCGGTTCACCGGAGACGCCCGGCCCTCCGGCGGCCGCGCCGGAGGCGGCGGTGGCGCAGCCGACACCGATTTCGACGCTGATGCCCGCGGTCGTTGCCGTGCCACCGGTCCCGGCGCAGGCGGAAGCCGCCGTACCGGCGCCGGTCCCGCTGGCCTGGCGGCGGCCGGTGACCGGGCCGGGCCGGCCGCCCCTGCCCGCAGATGTCAACGGGCCGTACGGCAGCCTGCGCACCACCGGTACCTACGAGGTGGCCCTGACCTTCGACGACGGCCCCGATCCACAGTGGACACCGCAGGTGCTGGGACTGTTGCGGGAGTACCGGATCAAGGCGACCTTCTGCCTGATCGGTGTGAACGTCGTGGAGTTCCCGCACCTGGTCCGGGATATCGCCGCCGATGGCCACACGCTCTGCAACCACAGCTGGGCGCACGACACCGGCCTGGGCAACCGGCGCGCGGAAACCGTCCTTGACGACATGACTCGCACCAACGACGCGATCCGTGCCGCCGCACCGCGCGCGAAGGTCTCCTACTTCCGCCACCCCGGCGGGATGTGGACCGAAACGGCCGTGGAGATGGCGAAGTCCCTGGGGATGACGTCGCTTCATTGGGACGTCGACCCCAAGGACTGGCTCAAGCCCGGCCCGCGGGCGATTTCGAATACCGTCAACTCAAGTACGGTCCCCGGCGCCATCGTGCTGTTGCACGACGGCGGCGGGGACCGGCGCGGGACGACGGAAGCACTACGCTCCATCCTGCCCAACCTGACGGCTCGGTTTCCGTTGGTGGCTTTGCCCGCCGGGGTGGATCCACCCCGCAAGCACGGCCTCCAGCTACCGGTTCACCTGGGCCAGTTATGAAATTCTGGGTTTATTTATTGATCTCGTCGACGATGACGGTCGCCGGCGACTCGTGCTTGGCGTAGTGGTCCGGGAATGCTGAGCCTTGAACCGTCTGAGCGGCGACGGTCAGCGGCAGGCGCTGCCAGCCCGGAACCGTGATCAGGGCCTTGAGGAACTGCTTGGTCGCGAACTCCGGGTCCATGAGGTCCTTCACCGCACCCCAACCCGTGGAGGTCCGCTGCTGGAAGAGCCCGACGGAGTCGAAGTCCGACCCGTCGCCCTGGTGGGGGTAGTTGTACGACTCGGGCAGCACCGTGCTGGCCCGGTTGTACAGCGTGCTCTCCTGCATCGCCGTGGCCACCGCGATGATCTGGGCGTCCCTGCCCAGGCCCATCGAACGGGCGGTCTCGACGATCCTGGTCGCGTTGTTCATCTGGGTTTGGTCGAGTCCGGCGACGGGCGTCACCTCGGCCGGCTCCTTGAACCACGGGAGCGCTGGCGCTGCCTCCGCTGCGGGGGCCGCAGCTTCGGGCGCCGGCGCCGGGGCGGCTTCGGCGGCTTCGGGGGCCTTGGCCACCTCGGCTACCGCGGATTCGGCTTGAGGGAGGAAGTTCCGCTCGGTCGCCCGGCTCACGGTCTGGTGCTGGGCCGGCTCTCGGCCGGCCGCCAGGGTCACACCTACATCTGTGGCCCTGACCTGCGTTTCACTGGCGGCAGCTGCTTGGCCACCCTGGCCAGCGAGCGCTGCGAACCCAAGAATGGCGAAGGCGAGGCCTGCCGTCACTTTGAGTCGTCGCGTATCGATGGATTGGATGCTTCTGAAGGGGTGAGAGGGGCTGGGGGCTCGATGGCGCCATTGCCGTCTCACGTGTGCTCCGTTGCCACGCATCCGACGAGATTAGGCGCGTTTCCGCAGGTCGCCAACCATAAGACGGTGACCGGGGTCACTATTCAGCGCGGTCGTAGTACCTTTCGTGACCTATCTGTAATTCATTGTGACCTGCTCCGGTCCTACTAAAGTGCCACGTTGGCCCCGCTAAACAAGGACAAACTAGGCTTTAGAGGTGCAGAGTTCAACGGTCAGCGGGTGGCGCCCGGCGGCGCCGTTATCGCGCTGATAGTGCTTCCCTGGCAGGGAATCCGGCCCAAAAGGAGGTGGCTCGCACCCTGCTCGTACCAGCCTGCACCGGCCTGATGGTCAGTGTGGTCGACCTGGTCGTCACAAAGTTATGGCGGCCCTTCCCAAATCGCTGTCACCGAGCGTAATAATCTGGTCCCGGCTCCGCTTGTCCTGGCCCGCAATTGCCGCATATCGCATAGTCATTTCGCGGCGACGGCCTTGTCGATTCCAGCCATTGCATCTGAAGGGCGGCCCGGGATGGTTGGCCGCCCACACGTGCCTTTGACTCCGGTGACTCCGGCGGCTAGCCGGCCGGTGCCGACAGCTTCTTGAGGATGTCCTGAAGCGCGTTCATGTCCAGCTGCCCGTTGGGGCTCGCCTCGTTGACGACCGCCGGGACCACCTCGGCCAGATCGTTCGCGGCCTCCTGCGGTGGCAGGCCCGCCGCCGCCGCGGCCTGGTCCAGGCCCGGCCCGAGCGCCTGCTGCAGCTGCGCGCCGGTGACCGCCTGGTTCGGGCCTCCGCTCAGCCACGACTGCACCTGATCGCCCAAACCCGCCTGCTGCAACTGGTTGAGCAGCGCCTGCCCGTTGGCCTGACCGCCCTGCCCGCCCTGACCGCTCATGAACTGCTGGAGCAGGCCCTGGATGAGCTGGCGCACCTGCGGATTGTTGGCTAATTGCATGACCTGGTTGAGGTCCATGGCCCGATACCCCCGTGATCGTCGGCGACCTGTCATTGCCGAACCTAGAGGAATCCGCCACCCTGATGGCGCGCTTTCGCCAAGATAACGGCTATGAGCGTTTACACCGATGAAGAACGCGACACCATCCGCGGTGCCGCCTTCGGCGCGATGACCCTCGTCTCCGCCGCCGACCCGGGCTTTTTCTCCATGTTCAAGGAGAGCATGGCCGGGGCGAAGGCCCTCGCCGCCGCCCCCGCCGACCTGCAGGGCGTCCTCAAGTCGGGCGGCATGCCCCCGATGCCGAAGGGCTCGAAGGAGGAGATCAAGGCGAACGTGCTCGACGGGCTGCGCAAGTCCAAGGACATCATCACCGCGAAGGCACCGCAGGACCTGCAACCGTTCCAGGCCGTCATCGCCGAGGCGATAAACCAGGTGGCGTCGGCGAGCGACGGCGTGTCCGAGACCGAAACGCAGGTGATAAACGAGGTGCGCGCGGCGGTGGGCATCGCCTGAACCCGCGACACCTCGGGCAGTCCCGCCGCGTTTAACCACTGTGATGAGTGGTGGACGGGTGGCACCGGCGCTGGCCAGCAGGATCAGGGGAGTCCCGGCGTGGCTGGGCCAGATCGCCGGGCCCTACCCGCCCGGGCACTTCCACTCGCCACTGCCCGATCTGGCGGAGATTCGTGCAAGGGATGAGGAGCTGTTCCTGGTACCCCCGGATGTCCCTGGAATTGATCTTCGGCAGGATGCGCAGCTGGAGCTTGTCGAGGAGTTCCGGGAGCTGCTCGGCGAGATGCCCTTCCGGCACGACGAGGTCCCGGGGCTGCGTTATCGGCTGGCCAACAAGTGGTTCGCCCACGGCGACGGGGTGATCCTCTACTGCATGCTGCGCAAGCTGCGGCCCAAGCGCTACGTGGAGATCGGCTCCGGCTGGTCGTCGGCGCTGGCGCTCGACGTCAACGAGCTGTTCCTCAAGGGCGACATGGAGTTCACCTTCATCGAACCGCACCCGCAGCGGCTGCGCGGCCTGCTCAAGCCGGGCGACGTGGCGACGCTCATCGAAGCCCCGCTGCACGCGGCGCCGCCGTCGGCGTTGACCGCGCTGGAGCCCGGCGACGTGCTGTTCATCGACTCGTCGCACGTGAGCCGGATCGGCAGCGACGTCAACCAGCTCTTCCTGGACGTGGTCCCGCGGCTGAAGGCCGGGGTGCATGTGCACATCCACGACATCTTCTACCCGTTCGAGTATCCCCGCCGCTGGATATATCGCGGGCGGGCCTGGAACGAGAGCTACCTGCTGCGCGCCCTGCTGATCGACAACGCGCGGCTGCGGATCGACTGGTTCAACTCATGCCTTGGCCAGCTGCACCGGGATCGGGTCGCCGCGGCGCTGCCGCAGTGGGGGATCGACCCCGGCAGCAGCATCTGGCTCACAGTATGTCCCTGACCAGCTTTGGCACAGCCTCCCCGATCGGGTCGCGGATCACCTTGTGCGCCAAGAAATCGTAGGGCGTGGGTGCGTTGTTGACGATCGTCACCTCGGCACCGAAGCTCGCCGCCGTCTCGCACAGGCCCGCCACCGGATGGACCGTCAGTGACGTGCCGATCGCCCAGAAGTGCGTGCACACCATGGCGATCCGAGCCGCCATTTCGATCGTGTCCTCGTCGAGGTTCTCGCCGAACATGATGGTGCCGGATTTGAGGATGCCGCCGCAGTGCAGGCAGGCCGGATCCTCCTCGCCCGCGTCAACCCGATCCAGCGCCGCCCGCATCGTCGTCTTGTCGCCGCAAGCTATGCAATGCACCGTGAACATGGTGCCGTGCAACTCCAGCACCTTGTCCGGATTGGACCCGGCCGCCTGGTGGAGCCCGTCGATATTCTGGGTCAGGATGCGGACCGCCACACCCGCCTTTTCGAGCTCGACCAGGGCAAGGTGCGCGGCGTTGGGCCGGGCGTTCCACGCCGGATTCTCCCTGCGCGCCAGCCAAGACGCCTTGCGAACCTCGGGATCGCGCAGATAATTCTGCAAGGTGAACAGCTTCTCCTTCGCCGGGTCCCGTGTCCAAACCCCATTGGGCCCGCGGAAGTCCGGGATGCCGGAGTCGGTGGAGATCCCCGCGCCCGTCAGGACAGCGATCATCGGCTTGCGGTCGGTCATGCATCAATCATTCACCTTTTGCCGTCCCGGAAGAAGACAATAAGGGCGGCGGCGGTCCGCAAGTGCCGCTCGGGCCGCTCGGCCCGCTCGCCCGCTCGGCCCGCTCGCCCGCTCGGCCCGCTCGGCCCGCTCGCCCGCTCGCCCGCATAAGATCGTCTCCGTGATCGAACCGATGTTCCGGACCGAGCGCTTGATGGCGCGCCATTTCGAGCCGCGAGACCTCGACGACTTCGCGGCGCTGTGCGCCGACCCGGTCGTCATGCGCTTCGTCGGTGACGGCAGCACCCTCGGCCGCGACGATGTCGCTTACTGGATTGAGGTCTGCCAGCGAAAGTACGCGGACAGGG
This sequence comes from Candidatus Limnocylindrales bacterium, assembly GCA_036377915.1. Taxonomy (GTDB): domain Bacteria; phylum Actinomycetota; class Actinomycetes; order Mycobacteriales; family Micromonosporaceae; genus Allorhizocola. The sequence goes on along the minus strand of DASUXL010000078.1, from coordinate 10,604 downwards.
GCTACGGGACATCGGCCGTCTTCGAGCTGTCGTCGGGTGAGTTCGTCGGGTACTGCGGCGTCGTCCGCGCCCCTGAGCGCGACTACGATGAGCTGGTCTACGTTTTCCACCAACGGTTCTGGGGCCTCGGGTACGCCACTGAGATAGGTCGGGCCATGCTCGACTATGTCTTCGCGATATCACCGCTTGACGCGATCGCGGCGACAATCGACCCGGACAACGCCGCGTCGCGCCGGGTCGCCGCCAAGCTCGGCATGACCGAGCAACCGCATGCCGGCGCAGGCCCGGGCGAGGACGAGCGACCGCATGCCGGAAAGCTCGGCATGACCAAACAACCGCATGCCGACAAGCTCGGCATGACCAAACAACCGCGTGCCGGCGCAGGCCCGGGCGAGGACGAGCCTGCCGTGCGCTACGTCCTCACCCGCGTTTAGGCCGTGTTTTCAGAAGTACGTGACTGGGGCAAGCTCCAAACGGGTAACCCGGTCAAGGCGTCAGGCGATGTGGCCAAACTGGAGCGAAACGCGGATTTGCTCGTCGAGGGGCTCGTGCCCTGCGAGCGCATCGCGGACCTGAGCGGCAAATTCTTCCCGGCTTGCCCTTGAGCACAGCCGGTCGGCTGACATCGCCGAGAAGATACCGCCGACGATTTGTTCGACGGTCACCTCGGCTTGATAGTCCACTGAGGACTCGACGACCCGGTATCCGGCCGACGTCAGCGCTTCCTGGTTGAGCTGGCGTCCTGCGTCGTCGGTCTGGCACGCCCCGGTTTGCCGCTTCCCGGTCCATTGTTCCAGGCACTGGCGCAGAATTCGGGACCACTCGGTGTCCTGCAGCCACAGCGGTGTGCCGTTGGTGACCACGGCGATGCCGCCACCGGGTCGCAGTAGCGGCCGGATGGCCCGAAACAGCGTGTCCCGGTCCATCCAGTGGATCGCGAGGGCGATCGTCACCGCGCCGACCGTCCGGTCGCCCAAAAGGTGGCCGAGCGTGGGCACATCGGTGTCCGCGCCCAGCAACCACGAGGCGTTGGCCACCACGTGCTCTTGGGCGGTTCGCCGCGCGAGCATCAGCATGTCGGGCTCTGGGTCTACCCCCACGACCGCCCGTACCCGCGCCGCGAGTGGCAAGCTCAGCTGGCCGGTGCCGCAGCCGAGGTCCACCACCAGGTCGTCGACGCCGAGCCCGAACGCCTCAGCTATGGCGTCAATGGCGGCCGGCGGGTACCCGCGCCGGTACCTCGCGTAGTAGGTGGCTGTCTCACCGCTGAAGTCGCTCCCCATGCCGGTAGCCTGCCAACAGGCAGGGCGTCGGCGCGAGTAATTGCGCTCAGGGCGTGACAATGCCGTTGACGGTCATAGCCACTGCCCACCGGTGACCAGCAGCGCCAGCGGTTTGCGGCCCTGCTCGCAGCCCGGATGCAGCTTGGTCGTCCAGCCGCCTCGCGAGCGACGAACCATCTACCGAAGACCGCCACTTGTCGATCAACGACACCCCGTCGCTTCCCGGGATCACCCGAGCGGCGAACCTGCTCATGAAACTCGGCTTAGGCGTTTGGTTCGGGACCGATCCAGCCGGCCGCGCCGACGCATGCCTCGTTGCCCTCGGGGTCGGCCAGAACCCAGAAACCCGGCGCGTATTCGTCGGTCACCAGCCGGCCGCCGGCGGCGATCGCCTCGGCGATCCGCTTCTCCGCGTGGTCGTACGGCACGAAGACATCGACGTGCACCCGGTTGCGCTGCGGTCGCGGGGCATCCATCGGCTGGAAGTAGAACGGCGCCCCACGGCCGTTCGGGTCGATCAGGTCCTCGGGGCTCCCCGCCCGGTTGTCGTAGCCCAGCAGGGCGCGCCAGAACGGCAAAACCTCGGCGGTGACCAGCGCATCGATCGTGACCTGGACTGTCTGCACGGCGGACGGGTCGGCCGCGATCCCCAGCTCGCGCGCGACGGCCGAGATCTGCCTGGCCATCTCGACGTGCTGCGTCGTCAGGCCGTAGAAGTCCTCGGTGACCGTGATCAGCCGTACGGTCACGCCATCGGCTCGCACGTCGACGTCCGGGTAGCGGCCGTCAGTTCCGGTCAGCTCGCTGATCGCCTGCACCAGCCGGGCTCCCGCGCCGAACGTGCCGGTCCGGAAGTAGGTGCAAGCTCCCTCGCCCAATACCCGCCAGTCCTCAACGCCTGCGCTTTCGTGGAACTGCCGGGGTCTTATCCTTTGGATCATGGCGGCTAAGGTACCAGGCGTTTCGTAATATGGTTTCGATGAAGCAGTCGATCGATGTTTCCGTCGCCGACCGCGCCACGGTCAACGATCTGCGCGATCAGCTGGCCCACGTCTACAGGATCGCGTTCGAGGAGTTCGGCGAGCCGCCGGAGGCGGCGGAACACTTCCGCACCGGGCAGCTGCCCAAACATGTTGAGCGGGAGGGCTTCCGATTCGCTCTCGCCCGCGAGACCGGGGACGCCGGCCGCGTTGTCGGTTTCGCCTACGGGTACACCGGTGACTTCGGCCAGTGGTGGACCGATCGCGTGGCCCGGCTCGCCCCGGCCGAGATCGCCGAGCGGTGGCTCGGCGGGCATTTCGAGTTCGTGGAGCTGGCGGTCGACCCGGCGGTGCGGGGGCGGGGGATCGGGACCGCTCTGCACGACCTGCTGCTTGAGGACTTGCCGCACCGGGTGGCCCTGCTCACCACGTATCGCGACCGGGACCTGGCGGCGCCGCGGCTCTACCGCCGCAAGGGATGGCGGGTCCTGGTCAGTCCACTCGACCCGAATAACGATCTTTACGGCCTTGACCTGCCGAACCTGCCGAACCTGCCGCCAGCCGGAACACAGCCGCGCTCTTGATGACGGAGTCGGCGAGGGACATCTCTTTCAGCGGATAGGTGGCAAGGCGCCGCAGCTCGCCCTGGGGCAGGTGCCCGCGGCCCGGGTCGCCGACGAGCACATCGGCCCCGTGGGCGTCGATCTGGCGGCGCAGGAAGCGAAGCATTGCCTCAGCGACCTCGGAGTCGTAAAGCCCGTCCCCCATAAGGATGACATCAAAACTGTTGATCTCTGTGTCGAGACCGAGGATGTCACCGGGCAGCGCGGCAACCGGCACGTGGTTGGCGGCGGCGTTGCGGCGGATCGCCGCCACCGCCTTCGGGTCGATGTCGTTGGCGGTCACCTCGGCGGCCCCGGCGAGGGCGGCGGCGATCGCGGCAAGTCCGGAACCCGACGCCACATCCAGCACTCGTTTGCCCCTCACCACCCAAGGGTGATCAAGCACGTACCGGGCGAGTGCCTGCCCGCCGGCCCAGGCGGAAGCCCAGAAGGGCGCCGGGACATGCGTCTTTGCCTCGGCTTCCAGCCTGGCCCAGAAAATGATGGCGTCCTGGGCGAGATGCAGCCTGATCTCGGGTACCAGAGGTACCTGGGTGAGATGCAGCTCATCGAGCGTTTCGGCAATTATCCGAGCCATGAGAAGAATCGAACCTTTCGGAGGCGTTGCCGCATGCTACGGTCGGAGGCGTGTGAGGCCTTTCCAAGGTGGTGTAGAGCCTGCAGAAGTCGCAGGCGGTCCCTGGACCTCACATAGAGGAGAATCATCGTGGCAACCGGGACCGTGAAGTGGTTCAACGTTGACAAGGGCTTCGGCTTTATCGCGCAGGATGGCGGAGGTTCGGACGTCTTCGTGCACTTTTCGGCAATCGCCGGCTCCGGCTTCAAGGAGCTTAGCGAAGGACAAAAAGTCAACTTTGACGTGGTGCAGGGCCAGAAGGGTCCGCAGGCGGCCAACGTCACCACGCTGTAGCAAATGATACGGTGCCCGGGGGCTGCCCCCGGGCACCGTCGTCGTTTTTCGGATCCGGCGTTTCCCGTCGCCCCAGGCTGAGATAGCTGAGCCTGGATGGTTTCCGACAATCAGGATCGATAAAACCCTTTCCGGGGGTACCGTTTCGGGCCATGGACGGCCGGCAAGGTGACCGCGCGATCGTGGCAGCGCTGGTGGCCGGCGATCCGTGGGGCCTCGACCAGGCCTACCGGCGGTATGCGCCCCGCCTGCTCGCCTACTGTGTGGGCCTGCTTCACGACGGTCACGCCGCCGCCGACGCCGTGCAGGACACGTTCCTGCTCGCCGCGCAGCGGGCCGGCCAGCTCCGCGACGCGGACCGCCTCCCGGCCTGGCTGTTCGCCATCGCCCGGCACGAGTGCCTGCGGCATGTCCGGGCCAGGCGCCGGCAAGCCCCGCTTGAGGAGGCGACGGTCGCCGTGACCGCCGACCCCATCGAGCCGGAGGCGGAGGCCGGCCTGCACGCCGAACAGATCCGGGAGCTGGTCAACGCCGCCGCGACCGGTCTGAGCACCAACGACCGCGAGATCATCGAGCTGGCCATCCGGCATCGGCTTTCCGTCGCCGACATCGGTGCCGTCCTCGGCCTTGCGCCCAACCATGTCCACGCCCGGCTCTCCCGCGCCCGCGCCCAGCTTGAGCGGGCCATCGGGGTACTGCTCGTCGCCCGCCACGGCCGGTCCACCTGCGCCACACTCGACACCGAGTTGCGGCAGTGGGACGGTCGGTTCGACGCCAAGCTGCGCAAGCGCCTCGGCCGGCACATCGACGGTTGCGCGGATTGCACGGCCCGGCGCGCCCAGCTGATCAGCCCGAGTGCCCTGCTCGTGCTGTACGGCCTGCTGCCGCTGGGCGGGGTAGCGCACGCTGCCTTGAGCCAGACGCCGCCCGATGCCGGTGTGGCGGCACCCGCCCCCGACAGCTCCATATTGGACATCCCGGCCGATCTCGCGCCCCCTGCGCCGCCCACACCAGGCCCCCCAACCTCGCCCACCTCGCCCACCTCACCTGCGACGCCCACGACGCCCGGCCGCCCAGCCGAACCCGCCGCGCCCGGCCGCCCAGCTGAACCCGCCGCGCCCGGCCGCCCAGCTGAACCCGCTGCGCCCGGCCGCCCGGACGCCCACGCCGCCCCGGCCACGCCCACCTCGCCTACGGCGTCTTTGGGTGCAGAGCCAGCTCTCCACCCAACCGCACAACCACCACGGCCCGGCACCGGCCCGCGCCATCCCGGCAGCCCGATCCGATTCGACCGGCGGTCCGGGTTCCCGTTGCAGCGTCGCCAGAAGCGCCGCCGCAACCTGACGGCGGCTCTCCTCGCCCTGCTCCTGATCGCGGCCGCCTGCGCCACGCCCAGCTTCCTGAATCAGTGGGCTTCCACCGGTACCCCCGAAATCCCGCACTTAAATTGGCAGGCCACGAGTTTGCCTTCCCCGTCGCAGGCTTCACCGGATTCGACCCCGTCCCAGGTACCTTCCCCCGAGCCGAGTGCGGTCCCTTCCGCCTCGCCCTCCAAGGGCTTGCCGAAAATTATCGATCCGCCGCCACCGCCCCCGCCTTCGCCGCCGAGCCTGCGAATCGTCGTCACGTTCAGCGCCATGACCTGTATCGGCGCCATCGACTACCGCCTGTCAGTGCGGGTTCTGTCGCTGGCCACCATGACGAGCCCGCGGCTGTTCTGGCGTATTCAGGGTGGCGCGCTGCAAAGCGTCCCGATGACGCAGACCGACCGGACCCACGCCAACGTCACCAGGTCGCCCCTTATCGGGCGCTCGATCGAGTGGTGGGTCGAGGCGGTGACCCCCGAGGGTGTACCGGGCGAGACCACCCATGTCGTGGCGGGGAACCCTTGCCTGAGCCCGAGTCCTAGCCCGCCACGGCTTTGAACGTCCTGGCTGCTCGATCGAGCTGCCCGAGCACGAAGTCGACGTAGCCGTCAGGCACCCGCACGCCACGGGTCCGCATCCAGTGGTACCGGCTGGCGGCCGTCAACCCCAGCGTGACCGCGTATCCGGGCGCGACCTCCGCCTCCGTGCCGCCAAGCCCGCGCAGATAGTCGTCCAGCAGGCGGCCGTCGGTCAGGGTGCTCAACGCCAGGTGAGCAAGGTCGGCGCCGAGCGGTGACATGCCCAGGCCCGCCCAGTCGACCACGGTGGTCACGTCGCTCGCGGTCGCCGTCAAGTGTCCGATGTGGAAGTCGCCGTGGCTGAGCACGAATGTGGCCTCCTCCAGCCGGGCCAGCAGCTCGTCGCGCCGTTCCCAGCAGCGTCGCAGCCGGGCGTCGACGTCGATGCCGGTCCAGTCCAGGTCCTTCGCCGCGACCCGCTGCGCCAGCTGGTGCCCGGCAAGCCACGGAACCCGCTGCGCCAGCTGGTGCCCGGCAAGCCACGGAGCCCGCTGCGCCAGCTGGTGCCCGGCAAGCCACGGAATCCGCTGCGCCAGCTGGTGCCCGGCAAGCCACGGAGCCCGCTGCGCCAGCCGGTGCTGTGCCAACTGGTGCTGCGCCAACTGGTGCTGCGCCAGGTGGTCCCCAGCCAGCCCAGGCACATCTGCGGCCGGGGCGAGAGGCGGTGGCAGCGGTGGCAGCGGCGGCACCGGCGGCGGGGCTGCCTGCCATGCCCCAAGCCTTTGCGCCGCAACACTCGGCGACTCGGCCGGCCCCTGGACGTCCTCGAGGTACACCGCATCCTCGGTGATCGCGAAGCAGTGCGGCGCGGCCAATCCCGGACCGGTCGGCAGCAGATCGGACGCGTACGCCAGCAGCTCCCGCCGCCAATAGGCGTAATGCCGCGGATTGTCCTCCTGGACCGGCCGGAAACGTTTGCGTACCAAGGTGATCCGGCTCACTTCGACGGTCGCGGCGCCCGTGCCGCCCCCAATCCGCATGCGGCGAACCTTAGTATGGCCAACCATGGGTGATCCAGCGATTTCACTGCTGATCGATTGCGGTGCCGGAAAAATCGACCATCCCGGGGGTACCCTCCTGAGCCATTTGAAACGTGTCAGTGCGCTGCTCGACGGCTGGGGGGCACGCCCGGCGCTGCGCACGGCAGGGCTTGGCCACGCCTTCTACGGCACCGACGGCTTCGCCGCCGCCCTCGTGGGCCTCGCCGACCGGGATAGGGTCCGTGCCGCGCTGGGCGAGGAGGCGGAGGCGATTGTTTACCGTTACGCCGCTTGCGATCGCAAGTTTTCGTATCCGGGCCTGGCCGACGCGGACGGCCCGTTCCGGGACCGGTTCACCGGCGTGGTCGACGTTCCCGATGCCGGGCAGCGGCGGGATCTGGTGGAGCTGACCGCCGCCAACGAGCTGGATCTGCTGATCGTCAATCCGGCGATGCGCGCCAAGTATGGCGAGGCTTTGGATCGGCTGTTTACCCGCTGCCGCCCGTACCTGAGCGACAGCGCGTGGCTTGCGACCCGCCGGCTTATGGGATGATCGCCGCATGCTGACTCCAGCCGCCGAGGTCGACATCGACGAAGTCCTTGTGGCCCAGCTTATCCGGGCGCAGCATCCGGATCTCGCCGGCCGGCCGCTGACGCTTGTCGCGAACGGTTGGGACAACGCAATCTACCGCCTGGGTGAGGATCTGTGCGTGCGGATGCCGCGGCGCAAGGTCGCGGTCGAGCTGATCGTCAACGAGCAGCGGTGGCTGCCGGAGCTGGCCGCCAACGTGGCCACGCCGATCCCGGTGCCGCTGCGCCAGGGTGTGCCGCAGTTCGGGTACCCGTGGCCGTGGACGGTCACCCGCTGGTTCACCGGCCGGGTCGCCGTCGACCTGCCGCCGGCGCAACGCACCCCCATCGCGGCTCAGCTCGGCGACTTCATGGCCGGCTGGCACGTCCCCGCCCCGGCGGAGGCTCCGCGCAGCCCGGTCCGTGGCATCCCTTTGCCGCAACGGGATCCGGGAGTTCGCTCGGGCCTGGCCTCCGGCAATGTGCCGCACGCCGAGGCGCTGGAAGCCTTGTGGGACAGGCTGGTCGCCACCGCGGCCTGGCCCGGTCCGCCGGTGTGGCTGCACGGCGACCCGCACCCGGCCAACATGCTGATCGATGACGGCGGTTTAGTGGCGGTGCTCGACTTCGGTGACCTCAACGCCGGTGATCCGGCCACCGATCTCGCCGCGGGCTGGCTGGTCTTTGACGCCGATGCCCGGGAGGTGTTCCGCTCGCACGCGGCGCCCGACGCCGACACCTGGGCCAGGGCTCATGGTTGGGCGATCGCCTTGGGGATCGCGTTTCAGTTGCATTCCGACGACAACCCGATGATGGCGGCGATCGCCACCCACACCCTCGGACAGGTCCTGTTATGAGGTCGGCGCCGGCTTCCAGATGTAGGGCGTCGTCGTGGTGACGGCGACAAACCCAAGGCGCTCAAGGATCGGGCGGCTGTCGTCGGACGCGTCGACCTGCAGGTAGGTGTGCCCGCGCGCTACCGCGTCGGCCGCCCGCACCGCGACCAGCGCCTTGTAGATGCCCCGGCCCCGGAACTCCTCAAGGGTCGCGCCGCCCCAAAGCCCGGCGAAGTCGGTGCCGGGCATGAACCGGATCCAGGCGGCGCTGACCACCGTCTGGCCGGAGGACACCACATACACCTTGGTCTGGCCGGCGGCCGCGTCGGCGCGCAGCGTGCCGGCGAGCCAGCACAGGTCTTCTCCCCACACCACCGTGTTCAGCTCGGCGATGCGCTCGAAGTCCTCGTCCGAGGTGGTCTCGCGCAGCACGAGTCCGGGCGGCAGCTTCGGCTCGGGGTTGGCGAGCCCACCGGCGAGTCCGGCGGCGAGTCCGGCGGCGAGTCCGATGACGACGGTCTCCAGCTCCTCCGGCTCGAAGCCGTGGGCGGCAAGCCGTTGCGGCAGATCGGGCGGCAGGTCGTGGGCGCGCGTCTTCCACTCGAACTTCTCGCCGCGCGCCGCGAAGAAGTCGCGCTGCCGCGCGATCAGCTCGTCAAGCGCTGCCCCTTCCAGCCCGCCAAGGTCCCGGTAGTCTACGAATCCGCCGGTCGGCCCGCCCGCGTGGCGTACCAGCGGGCCGTCGCGCTCAACGATCGCGCCGCCGATCACCTCGATGTCGTCTCGGCCACGCAACTGTGAGTCATACGCCGCTAAAAGCGCCTTGGTATCCAGCACGGGGCAATGCTACCGGCCGGACGTGGGTATGCTGCCGCCCCATGGGTAACTGGAGAACGAAGGTATTCCTGTGGATCGGCCTGCCCGCGATCGCGGTGATAGGCCTGGTTTTCGGCGCGCAGGACCTGGTCCCCTCGTATCAGGCGCAGGGCGGCAAGGGCACCGCGGGCACGTTCACCGCCCAGCGGGAGGACTGCGGGCGGCGCAGCTGCTCGTGGTACGGCGACTGGCAGGCGGCCGACGGCAGCAAGACCCGGACCGATGTCATCCTCTACGACGAGCCGGATTCGCTGAAGCAGGGCGACTCGGTCGAGGCGGTCGACACCGGCGCGCGAAATGGTGTGTACACCAAGGGCGGCGGTGCCAGCACGTTCTATCTGACGCTGGCCCTGAGCTTGGCCGGTCTTGCCGCCGCGATCGGCTTCGTCTTCTTCCTGATCCGCCAGTTCACCCGGAGGAGGCAGCCGCAGTCGCAGCAACAGCAGCAGCCCGCGTGACTCACTCGGGATGGTTGTGCCCGCCGGGGTGGTATGGGCTGTTGACGCCCTCGTAAAGCAGGTGCAGCATCATGCCCTTGACGGCGTGCGGCAGGTTGTGGCAGTGCGCCGCCCACACCCCCGGGTTGTCGGCGCGCAGCGCCACCTCCCACGTCTCGCCGGCCAGCACGTCGAACGAGTCCATCCAAAGTGGACTGCCGCTGGCCGGCACGCCGTCGCGGCTCAGGACAAGCACATGGTGCCCGTGCGGGTGCATGGGGTGCGACTCCCGGTCCCGGTTCACCACCGTGAGCTTGACCCACTCACCCTGGCGCACGGTCAGCGGCGGCACATCCGGCCAGGCGCGGCCGTTGACCGTGTATGCCAGTTGCGGCAACCTGTTCACCACGCGCACCTGCCGATCCAGCACGATCAGATGCGTGCGGTCAAACGGCTCCGGCGGTGGCTGGGGCGCCTGGCCGTAGGCCAGCGGATCGAGCTGCGGCAGCGCGGTCGGGACCGTCGGGACCGCCTCCACCGGTGGGCCGGACAGGATCAGGCGGGTCCTGCCGTTCACCCCGACGCGCACCCCGCCCGCCGCCGCCGCGGGCATCTCGAAGACCACGTCGTAGCGGCCACCCGCGGCGAGCCGTAGCAGGCGGTCGCTGACCTGTTCGGGATCGGCGACCGGCATTCCATCGATTTCTTTCAACCTCCAGGGGGTACCCACAACGGTGAACCCGTGCGCATTGTCGTCCGCGTTCACCAGCCGTAGCCTGACCCGCGCCCCCGGCGGCACATCCCGCACCGCGGCGTCAGTGTCCTCCAGCAGCAGGCGGTGCGCCGGGATCGCGATGTCCACCTCAGCGTCCGGCTGCCCGTCCACCACCACGAACGAGCCGAACAGTCCCCGCTTCACGCCCACATGCGACACCTGATGCGTGTGGTACCAGAAGCTGCCGGGCCGGTCGGCGAGGAACCGGTAGACGAACTGCCCGCCGGGCGGGACCGCGTCCTGCGTGATGCCCGCGACCCCGTCGTCGCCGTTGGGCACCGGGAACCCGTGCCAGTGCAGCGTGACGCCTTCGTCGATGTCGGTGTTGCGCAGCACCGCCTCCACCACATCGCCTTTGGTGACGCGGATTTCCGGACCCGGTACCGAAC
>DASUXL010000077.1:0-3080 GCA_036377915.1 Candidatus Limnocylindrales bacterium | reverse complement strand
CCTGCACGACAACTGCCAACCGGAGGGCACGTAGGGGTCCAACTGACTGGAGGCAACGTAGCTGTCGGCGACCTCGCATGCGTGGTCGGAGTCCCAGTCCCACAACCGCACGGTGCCGTCACCGCCAGCAGAGGCCAGCAGGTTGCTCCCAGGACTCATCGCCACAGCCGCGACGCCGTACTTGTGCGCCGCGAGCGGGCCCCCCACGGGGTCCCCGGCAGCGGGATCCCAGAGCCGGATCGTCCCGTCCTGACCACCGGAGACCAGCAGCCGTCCGTCAGAACTGAATGTCAGAGAGGTCACGGGGCGGGCGTGCCCGCTGAGCGGCATCCCGACCGGCTCGGTGGTAGTCGGGTCCCACAATCGTATGCTTCCGTCGCTGCCGCCGGACGCGATTATCCGCCCGTCGGGGCTGAACGCCACCGCTGACGCACCGTCGGGGTGCCGCATCGGCGATCCGATCCGCTCGCCGGACTCCGGGTCCCAAAGGTGCGCCCCAACGTCATCGGAGGAGGCAAGAAGCCGCCCGTTCGGGCTGAACGCCACCGACCGCGCGATGCCGCCCGTCCCCCTTTGGAGGGGGTCGCCGATCTGGCCGCCGGTCGCGACGTTCCACAGCCGGATGGATCCCTCGAATCCGGCGGACGCGAGGATGCGCCCGTCGGGGCTGAACGCCATCGACATGACTCCGCCCGGGTGTTTCACCGGTGGACGGACCGGGGTGCCGCTGTCAGGGTCCCAGAACCGGACGGTGCCGGCGTAGCCACCTGTTGCGAACAGCTGAGCGTGGGGGCTGAACGCGACCGAGGTGGCGCCGCCAGGGTGACGGATCGGCTCAGCTATCGTCTCGCGGGTGCCGGGGTCCCACAGCCGGATGGTGGGGTCGGTCTCGTCACCGCCGACGGTGGCCAGCGTCTTGCCGTCGGGGCTGAAGGCCAGGGCCGCGACGCTGCCCTGGTGGGCGCGGATCGGGGACCGGCTCGGGTCGCCGATCGGGGGTCCCACAGCCGGACGGTGCCTTCGGATCCGGCGGAGGCGAGGAGGTCGCCATCGCGGCTGAACGTGATGGAGTAGATGTCGCCGGTGTGTCCGCGAAGCGGCTCGTCCAGCGGGCGGCCCGTGCTGGGGTCCCAGAGTCGCACCGTGCCGTCCCCACCCCCGGACCCTGTTGGCATATTCGCGATGTCATGCCGCGAGGGTGAAGTCGAGGCGTTGCAGGTGGGTGGTCCGGGTCCGGTCGAGCGGGTGGCCACTCCACCAGGCGTCGAGCCGGAGCAGGTTGAGTGCGGTGGCTGCGATGGCGTGTTCGAGTCGGGTCTTGGCGAGGCCTCGGTACCGGGCGCGGCGGCTGCCGGTGACGTGGGTGGCCTGGCGCATGGTTCCCTCGACGCCGGCGCGGATCTTGTAGCGGTCGGCCCATTGGTCGGTGTTCTGTTCGGCTCTGGCGGCCTGGACGGCCTGGTGGACCTCGCGGGGGCGCAGGGTGAGTTGCCGTCCGCTGCGTTTGGCGGTGGTGCACCGGTCCCGGACCGGGCAGCCGACACAGTCGGCGGCTGCGAACTTGACCACGATTGCCTCGGTGCCCCGCTGCGTGCACGGGTTCCACCAGGCGCTGGTCTGGCCCTGCGGGCAGGTCGCCTGCTGGTTGTCGAAGTCGATGGTGAACGCGTCGAGGGTGTAGCCGCCGTTGCGGGCCTGGGGCGAGACGTCGGCGAGCAGCGGCCCGACCAGGGTGATGCCCCGGGCTCGGGCGGCGAGCAGCAGGTCGGCGGAGGTGTACCCGGCGTCCACGACGTGCTCGCCGGGGGCCACGCCCCGGGCCTGGAGCAGGTCATGGATCGGTTCGGTCATCGCCACATCGGGCACCGTCGCGGCGGTGGTGGCCACCGCGGTGATCAGGTTCGGCGCGGGCGGGGATCCGTCGGAGGCCGGTTCCTCACAGGTCTCGGAGAAGTGCACCTTGTACCCGGCCCAACCGGTGCCGCGCTTCTCGCTGTAGCGGGCATCGAGGTCGTACGGCGAGATCAGCCGTAGCCTGCCCGGCGGGAGACCATGTTCGTTGGCTTCCCGCCGGACCACCTCCTGCCCGTGCTCGTCGATGGTGCGGTAGTACTGCTGGATCCAGATCCGCCGCAGCGCCTGGACCGCGGGCAACTCGCCCAGCCACGGCGGCGCCTGGGGCACGTCGAGGGCGTCCAGCAGGTGGTAGCCGTCGCGGCCGTAGGCCACCGCCAACTCCCGCCGCTTGGTCTCACTCCCCGGCAGCCGCAGGTTATCGATCCGGGCGCCGTAACGCTCGGTCCAGGAACCGTCGATCACCGTTCTCAGCCAGTCCGGCGCGGCAGCGGCGAGCGCCTCCAGCGCCGCACGCAGGGTCTCTCCGGTCAGTTCCAGCCGGTTCAGCGAGCGGATCGAGGCCAGCACGTGGGTGGAGTCGGTGCGCTGCCGTCCGCCCGCCTCGACCAGCCCCTCCTCCTTGAGCCGGGTCAGCAACAGCTCGAAGATCCTGGCCTCCAGGCCGCCGGCCAACAGCCGGGTCCGGAACTCGCTGAGCACCGAGAAGTCGAACCCCTCATCATCCAGGGCCAGACCCAGGCAATACTTCCAATCCAGCCGGGCCCGCACCGCGTCCGCGGCCTGCCGGTCGGTCAGATTCTCGGTGAAGGCCAGCACCGTCACCACCGCCAACTGGGCCGGCGAGATCCCCGGCTTTCCCCGCACCCCGTAGGCCGAGGCGAACTCCGCATCATCACACCAGCCGCCCAGCTCATCGCGGATCCGGATCGCCAACGACCCCTTACGAAACGCCTTCTTCGCGATCCGGGCTGTCTCGCCCGGCACCTCCGGCCACGACCTCGGCTGCAACGACATGACACCATCCAGTCTGCGGCCGCACTCGGAGACGGGGAAGAGGGGGAAGACGACCGCAGAACAGACCCGACCACCACAGGTCCCGATGCCCCAGCACCCCGCGCGGCGTGTCGGAAGATAAGCCAACAGGGTCCACGAGTGGGCCAAACGGCAGGCCACCCAAGCGGGGATCGGGTTCACCGAGTTGTCCAACGGGTTCGCCACCTGCG
>DASUXL010000076.1:0-15849 GCA_036377915.1 Candidatus Limnocylindrales bacterium | reverse complement strand
GAAAGATCGGCATCCGGGTCGGGCTGGTGGCGCGGGAGACCGACGAGCAGGCATGGGAGGCGGCACTAGAGGGCCATCAGCTGGACCGGGCGGCCCGTCTGCGGACGCTGCTCAAGCGCGAGTCGCAGTCGGATTGGAACCGGCGAGTGGCGCAATTGGCGTTCGAAGCCGATGTCTACGACGGCGTCTACTGGACCGGGCTCTACAGCACCGGCCGGACCGCGGCGCCGCTGCTGGTCGGCGGCTACCGCAAGGTGGCTGATTACCTCCGCCGGTATCTATCGCTTGGTGTCACCAAACTTCTTCTCACCAAGGTGGACACGGAGGACGAGTTCGCTCACGCTGGTGCGGTGCTGTCCTTGCTCGACCGTTAAGAATCGCCTGCGGGCTGGGCTTGCCTGGACTCACTTGTCCACCGCGGCAAGCTCCTCGCGGGCGCCCGTGAGGGAAAGGCTGAGCGCGGCCACCGCTACGACGTTGAGGGCGACGCAGGCGATGAGGCCCGCGGTACGAGATGAACTCGGCGGCCAGCCCGCCCATGACGGCGCCGACCGGCTTCATCCCGAACAACACAGTTTTTGTAGGAGCCCCCAACGCGGCCGAGTATTTCGCTTGGGATGACGCGCTGACGCAGGCTCACCGCATAGACGTTGAACATGCCGACTCCGATGCCTCACATGAAATAGCCGAGTCCGATGAGCGCGGTCGCGAGGTACCGATGCCCGAATGCCGTGGCGATGGCGGCGGCGCCGGCCGCGACCATGAGGTATCCCACGAACATGCTGCCGTAGGGGCCGAGTCTGGCCGCCACGGGGCAGCGAGCATGCTACCGAGGAAGGTGCCCGATACCCGATGCCGCAAGAAGTGTGGAGGCGGTCGCGATGCTGAGTCCAAACAGGTCCAGCGCAACGATGAAATAGATGTCCTGAAGGCACGAGACCGCCATGTTTGAGATCGCCGAGGCCGTCATGAGCCAGCGCAGGAAGCGGCTGCGGAAGATGTATCGAAACCCCAGAAGGAGCTCGCTACCGATGGACGTCCGCGCGTCCGCCACCGTTGGGCGGCTTTCCGCGGCCCTTATCCGCCGCACGGCGATCGCGGACGCGAGGTAGGAACACACATTGGCCAGGATCGCCAGGGGTGCGCCTATGGCCTGCACAAGCAGACCGGCAACGCCCGGTCCTGCCAGCATGGTACGAACAGCAGACGACCACCTCGACCCGTTCGGTATCCAGCTCGTCAACAGATGAAGGTTGACAGCGAGGGCCACGGGCTGAGGTACCGCTAGCGCAGCTGACCATGCCCCGTTTCATGCTGTTCTCGGCTCGCAGTCGTCGTCCGTGGATCAGTCGTGGTGGAATCGAATACTGGATAGGGGTGGCTTAAGTCAGTGTCCACATGCGAATACCCTGCTAGCGAGGACGGCCTCCTGAGCCGGGACTCAGTATTGGCACTGGCAGTGTGGGGGTCAGGGGTTCGAGTCCTCTCGGTTCCGCTTAAAAACATGAATATGTTTTTGAACTGGGGTTTTGTGGTTTGTGAGACGTGTTTCGATGTCGGCTGGTGGTCGGAATCTGGTTGGTGGGTGCGACCGGGCGGGCTCTGCCGCGGCGAGCTGGTATCTGGTTCGGATACCGCCGCCTCGCGGTGGTGTGGAACTGACTTCACTCAAGATCGGCGAGATTGAACGAGTTCGGGTCGGTCCACTCGGGGTTACGCGCGAACCGGTCGGGCTGGTGGGACTCCGAACTCAGGCACCTGCCGTCGGTTTCTGCGCGGCTCGGACCAGGAAAGAGGAAAGCGCGACTCGAACGTGTGATTGCAGCTTGCATGCCTGCTGCCTGTGCGTCGGAGTGCTGAGACTGTGGACATGGTTGCGGAACCAGGGCAAGGCCAAGACGGCGGCTCGAGCCGGCGTTGCGCCTGAAGCTGACCGAGCCCGAGGTCGTTCCGATGACGGAGGAGCAGCGTCGCGAAGTCGTCCGTATCCTCTCTGCCATGATCGTCGATCACCTTCAGAGGAATTGTGCTCGTGCAGGGGTGCCATCGAATGACAATGCTGCTGAGTAGCCCAAATACCTCATGGGGATGCCGCGCCGCTGAGTGAGCCATGACCGTGTCCAGAAGTCCGCACCGGACAATGATCGCGAACTGCTCCGGGTCGTCTTTGGACCCGGTGCCAGCCGTTGGAGCGATGTGGCAGCGTGGCCGACGGTGGCACGATGACCGAATCAGCGCATTGATGGAGGGCCGCCGATGACCGCAGATGAGCAGACGCAATCAAAGGAGCCGCTGGAGGAGCCGCAGCCACCGCCGGCACCCACGGCAGATCCGGTCGGTAAAGATCGTGCCTGGGCCATACAAGCTGCGGCTGCGCAAAGGCCTGGAGATAAGACAGCCCAAGCGATACGGTCCACCGCCTGGGGACGATGTCCCATGACCGCGCCCGACCGGACCGTCGGCGCTGCGCTGACAAGTCTGCTTGACGATGTCATGCCAGCTGAGCGCGTCCGCAAGAGCTCGCTTGAGCTCGGACGCTCGCGGTCATCACCAGCTCCGGCGTGCTGGTTTCGCTGCTGCTCGCGCTCGGAGCAGTCGTCACCGGAGCCGACGCCTATACGCCGGGCACCGCCACCCTGATCGTACTGGCGACCTCCGCGGCGTTCTATGCCATCGCGGCTTGCGTCGGCGTCTATTGCAATGCGCCGGGCCGGTACCTGGAGATCCAAGCCGAAGATCTGCGAGCCCTCGCCGCGCCCGAGGAATGGTCGAAGGAGGGCACCGCAGCCGACGCTCAACTGGCGCTTGCTCGGGTTTACATGCTGGAAGATTGGCGCCGGGCCAACGAGATCAAAGCGCGATGGCTTGTCGCTGCGGCTGTGTTCGAGGTGGGCGGCATTCTCACGACCGCGGCGGCGGTGACCATCGTTCTGGTCTCGGCATGAGGTTCCTCGTCCCAACCGAAGTCCTTTACCCCGAGGTCGAGGGCGAACCACCGATCGCCGACCTGGACTGGGCGACCAGGATGTTACGGTTCTTCATCCCGCACACCGAGTTCGAGCGCGTAGCCAGTGTGTCCTCACCCGCCGAATTGACCTGGCGGGATCGGTACACCCTCGAGGCCATCGTTCATGAACATGCGCACGTCCTGCAGCTGAGCCTGACCGGCTTCGGGTACGACTTCTCGGTGCGGCTGTTCGAGATTGTGGTGGCCGCCGCGCGAGCGCATCGAACTTTGGATGGTGTCTATGCGCATCGCGGCGACTTTGTAGAAGCGTTGGAGCCGCTGTTCTCCACGCTCGACCGCGTAGGCCCGCATGGCCTAACACCTCGATCGATCATGGAAAGTTCGGCTTTCCTGATCCAGAAGCGGCCGCCTTCGGGCAGCTCGCCCCCGGGTCGTATGGCTTGATTCTTGACCGCGAGGTCGACAACCAGCCTTATCGGCTGGCCTATGACGTGGCCGCCGAGTATTTGGGCGCCAATGCGATGCATCTGCTACCGCTGCTGACGAACTTGGCGCTGCTGACACGAGAGCCGGAGACCGTCTTTCCCGTCCTGCTCGAGGCGTTCCGTGCGCGTGCCTCGCGTCTGGATTATGGCTACAACCACCAGCTCGGCCTACAGGTCGTCACCTCTGCGGACTGTCGTGCTCTGTACTTGGGAACCTCGGCCAACGTCGCCGCCGAGGGGCGCGTCCATCCTGTGCTGACACGGGTCATGGCCAACCTTCAGCAAAGCGTGTCAGACAAACTCTTTCAACCGCTCGATCCGCTCATCTACGGCCGGCTGCACACCGTCGACGCCAACAAGCTGATGCTAATGCCGGCGTTCTTCCCACCGTCCCAGGAGCTCGCGGACGGCCGCGCCGCGCTCGTCAAGCTCGGCGGGACCTGGACTCTGGACGAGATCGAACTGGTCAACGCGATGCGTTATGTATTCGCGGTCAGCCAGCTCATTCAGCAGGAGCTTCCCGACATCGAGATGTTGACGCTGCGGCCGCGAGCCGAGCGGGCACCGTTGGATCAGCTGGACGCGCCGATAACCCAGCGGAACTTCGAGTTCCCCGTTGACGGCCGCACCGATGAAGGGCTGGCGAGGTTCCGGGCGGGGCTCGAACTGGTGGAACGGGACCCGACGGCCGTTCGTGCCTTCCGCAGCGTCTGCTCCATCAGCTTCCCGCAGGCCGAGTTTCCGGACGCCTCGCCTCTATTCAACCCGGACGTTCAGGCTTTCCTACGACGGTTATTCGATGCCGTACCGCATCTTCTGTATTACCTGTCCGACCTTCCGCTGCACGCTGCGCTCGTCGAAGTCGTTGCGGCGTATGCCCCAGACGATGTGATCGAACGTCCGGACGGTCTGCTCGCGATCGGCCTGACAGCCGAGTCGCTGACGCCGATTCTGCTGCGCCTACGCGACGCTGCGGCGTTTGCCGTCCGCAATGGACAGGAGGCGGGCATCGTGTTGCGCCACGTGAAAGAACTCCCGGACGACCTCCGTAGGCCTAGCGAAGAAGACGTGGTGCAAAGCGTCCAGGTCGCTTGCCGACGCGGTCACCGAAGACGTACGCCAGCAAAGTTGAGATTGGGGGCGGATGAAAGAAGCCAGAGCAGGTCACCTGTTGGTGGCGTAGCTCTGCTGTTGACGCAAGCGGCCCGTGGGCGACTCAATCATGGTGAACGCATAGACCAAGCCGGTCAAGGCAGTGAGGAACAGGAACGGAGCGACGAGGATGCCGGCGTAGAAGTGCAGCCGCCGCAGAAGCGGCCCGAACCCGGTGTGAAGGTTCGGTTTTCGTTGCGGTTGTGGGATCGGCTGAGCGGGCGAGCAACCCAGCGGCGGCAAGGCCGATTTCGTCCGGGTACGCAAGGACGCGTCCGGCAACCTGGCCTGGTACCTGTCAATCGACCGTGGCGGTAGCGCACACGGCATCTACAACTGGGGCACCGGAGTCAATGACGTGCCGTTGCTCGGCGACGTCAACGGCGACGGCAAGACCGAGTTCGTCCGGGTCCGCAGGGAAGCCGACGGCACCATGCGCTGGCACGTCTCGATCAGTCGCGGTGGTAGCACACACGGCATCCACTATTGGGGCTCGGACGGCGCCGTCCCGCTGCTCGGCGCCGTCAACGGCTCCTGAACCCCATCAGCTCGCTGCACGGCATCCCGCCTGGGCACCACCACCGGGCGGGATGCCATGGGCTTCCGGTCCGAGAGAAGATCGCGGTGACCGGACTAGGTTGGTTCACGAGAACGAAACCCCAGTTGTTGAGGCGATTTGTGTCGGTGTGCGTCGCTGGCCATGAAGGAATGGCTTCAGTCGGTGCAGGATTGTGCTCGATGCTGGCCTTTCTCAATGCCATCTGGGTCGTGCCTCGGGATTCGCCTGTTGCCGACGAGTCTTGCGAGTAGCGTAACTACTTCGACGCGCTCGGTCTCGGTCATCTCAAGAAGTACGGGTTCGGTCAGTATGATCGACTGGTGTCGTGAGCGTCGTTTGTTGAAATCGGGCTCCATATCTGTGGGATCGGCTGGATGCGACGCAGTGACGCCACAAGCGCCGCAATTACTCCGCTCGGTGACGCGGCCTGCGTGTGCCCGTAGCTGATAGTAGTACCGGGATTCCCGCAATAACGTTAATCTGGTTCGTATGCTGATGATCTGGGGGAGCCCAGTCGGTCACGATGCGAACCCCAGGTTCTATGCCTGGGGTTCCGTTATTTATGGGAAGAACGGTTTGATCTTGTCTCGGCCGGTGACCTGGATCTCGTGAACGAGCGCCCGCAAGAGCGCGCCGGCGGAGCGGTCCCGGGACGGCGATGAGGTCCAAATCGGAGGATGCGCCACCGCCGCCCCTGCCAAGCGAACCGATCAACAATTCAGTGCTGGAGGGATGCAACGGCTGAGCGGCATCGGTCATGATCCAATACCAGTCAGTCCGGCAAACTTGCGAGGTAGGCGGCGATCGGCTCGGAGATTCCTGACGGGATGCGGTTCTGCACCTCTGGCCAGGTGCACCATGCGAGCTCGGCCAACTCCTCGGTGTCGACCACGCTGGCGCTGCTGGGCTCCGGCGCTTCGCACGTCACGTAGATCATATGGCGATCGGTGATCGGGTGTATCCGTTCGCCGAGTATCTCGGCCGCTGTGACGTCGAGGCCCACCTCTTCGAGGGTCTCGCGCCGCGCGGCATCCAGTGCGCTCTCGCCCGGCTCTATCGCCCCGGACGGGAACTGCCATGACAGGGCGCCCTCGGCGATCCGCCGCCGCACGAGGAGCGCGCGGTTTCCGGCGGTCACGACCGCCACGGCGATGCTGGGTCGCGGTTCCGGTTCGCTCACGGCTGCTCCTGGAGGATCTTCAGTATGGGCGTTCTCGAGGGGTTCCACGACCGCCGCGGACGGCACTGGGGCAAGGTCATGAGGCGTTCATCCGGGTGCGGGAGGCGGTTGAACACCGCCTGTCGATAACAAATTGGTATAGCACCAATTTCACCTCGTCACCTCGAGATATCCAATGTGGGCATCGCAGGCGCGATGCGACGGGGACGACTTGGGCGCGGAGGTCTCGATGCGTGACGGCTATCCTGCGATACCCGGCCGCCAGAAGGTGGTGCTGCTTCGCGGTCTCGGGACCGCTCGGCGGTCCCCACAGCGCCCGGTCGCCCTCGCGCTGGCGTGCGTGCTTGCCCTCAACACCGCGGCGTCCGGTGTGGCCGGGCTGCCCCGGCCGGTGGGCCGCGACGGCGATGGCGCGGTCGTCGCCGCCGAGCCGCCCAGGCAGAACTGGGACGGCGGGGCGGTTGCCGGCGATGCCGCACCACAGAACGTAAACCGCACCATCCCAGCGTCGCAGAAGTCAAGGTACCCGGAACATGTGCTGCCGCAAGAGGTGTCGGCGCCAGCCAATGTTGCCACGGTGGAGGAGCCACCGGCAGGGTCACCGGCACAGCCGGTCAAGGGTTTCGAGGCAGGCGGCAGCCGGGAGCTACCGGAACGGCGTGGCGCCGCGCGTCAGGTCTATTCCAATTCGGACGGTACGGAGACCACCGTCTTCGCCGCCGGTCCGGTCAACTATCTCAACCGCGCGGGGGAGTGGGAGGCGATCGACACCCGACTGGCCGGCGACCCCACCTTCGGCTGGCGCAATCTCGGCGACACGGTGCGGATCGGGCTTGCCGGTCACGCCGGCGCGGCGGAGGTGGCGCGTTTCGCCCTGCCCGGCGGGCATGCCATCTCCTACGGGCTGTCGGGAGCCGCGGCGGTCCCGGGCGAGGCCAGCGGTTCGCTTGTCACCTATCGGGGTGTGCTGCCCGGCGTCGACCTCGAGCTGGAGTCGCGTCCGGGTGCGCTGAAGGAGACGCTCGTGCTGCACTCGCCGAACGTCTTGCGCAGCTTCGATTTCCCGCTTCGCCTTGATGGGCTGTCCGCCTCGCTGCGCGACGGCGCGGTGGACCTGTCCGACCCCGCCGGCGTGGTGCGGGCCGTCATCCCGCCCGGCTACGTCGCCGACTCGGCGGCCGTACCAGCGACCTCGACGGCAGTTCGATACGAGCTGCTCACCGCCGCCGATCGGCCGGTGCTGCGGGTGAGCGTCGACGAGGCTTGGCTGCGCGATCCGGCCCGGGTCTTCCCGGTCCGGCTTGACCCGACGGTGCAGTTGCCGGTGGCCAGCGGCGCCGCCGACTCGGCCATGTACGTCCATGGATCCGGCTCGGCCTCCGGCTCCAGCGAACTGCGGGTCGGGACGGTCGACGGCTCCAACGCCGCGTCCTACCTCAAGTTCGGCGATCTGGTGGACCGGTTGCGGTACCACACTATCTACGGCGCCCAGCTGCAAGTGGTCAACTACGATTCCGATTCCTGCTCGGCGCGGGCGGTGACGGTCCACCCGGTGACGGCGGCGTGGACGGCGGGGACCGGCCACTCCTATCCGGGCCCGGCCGTGGGCGGGTCGGTGGCGAGCGAGTCGTTCGCGCACGGTTTCGTGGCGTTCGGCGAGCGGGAGTCGAGGTGCCCGGCGGCGGCGGAGGCGTTCGACCTCGGCGGTGCCGGCGCGGACCTGGTGCAGCGGTGGGTCAACGGCGAGCAGGCCAACAACGGTCTGTCCCTGCGCGCGTCAACGGATGCGTCGAGCGGCAAGCGGTTCACCGGCCCGTCCACGGCAAACCCGCCGCGGCTTTACGTGACACACAGCCCGTACAACGCCGACTACCGCATCCCGAACCCGGTGCCGAACCCGCCGGTGTTGCAGAACCAGGACGGCAAGGTCAACGTCACGGTCACCAACCGCAGCGCCGAGGCGTGGGCGGTGGGCGGCTACTACTTGGCCTACCGCACCTACAACGCGCGGACCGGCGCGGCGGTGGGCCAGCAGCGCGCGGCGAACCTGACCGGGACCGTGGCGCGCGGGGCGCGGGCGACCCTCAACGCGACCATCAAGGCGATGCCTCCGGGCCGGTACTTCCTCGACTTTACGATGGTCAAGACCGGTGGCGTGGTCTTCACCGACCACCAGGTGCCGCCCGCGCGGATGGTGCTGGAGGTGGTCGACATCCCGCCGGTGGTGCAGGAGCTGTACCCGCCCAACGGCTATTCGGCGCAGACGCTCTCGCCCCAGCTGTGGGCGCGGGCACTGGACATCGACGCGCCGCCCGGTTCGTCGCTGAGCTACAAGTTCGAGGTGTGTGACGATAACAATTCCGGCTGCTTCGACTCCGGCTTCCAGGCGAAGACGGCCTGGACTGTCCCAAGTGGACGGCTGTTGTGGAGCAAGACCTATATGTGGCGGGTGATCGTCAAGGACGGTACGACCGAGGTGGCGTCACCGCGTTCGGCTATCCTCACCTCCGTCCCGCAGCCGGAGATCACGTCGCGGATCGCGGGTGCGGCGACGGCCGCGCGGGACAGGGAGTTCGACGCGCAGACCGGCAACGTCTCCACCACCGCGATGGACGCCACGGTCACCACGATCGGGCCGGAGCTGAACCTCGTCCGCACGTACAACAGCCTTGACCCGCGGCGGGACGGTTTGTTCGGAGCCGGCTGGTCCACCCGCTACGACATGCGGGTCGTCACCGACGAGGACGGCTCGGGCAACGTCACGGTCACCTACCCGGACGGGCAGCAGGTGCGTTTCGGCAAGAACCCGGACGGCACCTTCGCCGCGCCCACCGGGCGCAGCGCGTCGCTGACCTGGAACGGTACATTGTGGACGCTGACCGACAAGGCGAGGATGACCTACCAGTTCTCCTCCGCCGGGCGCCTGATGAAGATCACCGATGCCGCGCTGCGCTCGATCCTGCTGACCTACGACACGTCCAACGGAAAGCTCGCCCGCGCAAGGGTTTCCAACAGCCAGACCAACACCGCCGGGCGCTCGCTGGTCTTTACCTGGTCGGGTAACCACATCGCAAGCGTCGCCACCGATCCGGTCGGCGGCACCACCCCGACGTGGACCTACACCTACAGCGGAGACCTGCTCACGTCGGTCTGCGCGCCGGGCAATGCGTGTACACAGTACACTTATGCGGCCGGATCCCATTACCGCACAGGCGTTCTGGACGCCAAGCCGGAATCCTACTGGCGGCTCGGTGAGGCGCAGGGCGCGGCGGCCGGGAGTGAGGTCGCGGTGAACCTGGGCAAGGACGCCGCCACCTACGCCAACGTGACCCTTGGCGCGGCGGGCGCCCTGACCGGTACCCAAAATGCAGCCGCAAGCTTCAACGGAACCTCCTCCACGGTGGCTCTGCCCAAGGGGGCGCTGAAGAAGTCGCGGGACACCGCGATCGAGCTGTGGTTCAAATCCGCTGCCACCGGAGGCGGCGGACCGCTGCTGGGCTACCAGGACAAGGAGCTGGGTGCGGCCTCTGGGACCGGCGTTCCGCTGCTTTATGTGGGTACCGATGGGAAACTGCGAGGCCAGTTCGCCGGCTCGACGATCGCGCCGCTCGCGTCCACCACCACGGTCAACGACGGGCGCTGGCACCACACCGTGCTGTCGGCGATGGGTGGCGTGCAGACGCTGTGGCTCGACGGTGCCAGGGTCGCCGAGCGGACCGGCACCACGATCGAGCACTCGCTGCTCACCTTCAACCAGGTGGGCGCGGCCTACGCCACCACGCCCGCGTCCTGGCCCGGCTGGGGTTCGGCGGCGCGGCGCTACTTCACCGGGGCGATCGACGAGGTTGCCGTCTACTCCCACCCGCTGGGCCAGGCGGCGATCGCCGCGCACTACAACTACGGTGCCGGCGCCAGCCAGCTCTCGTCGGTGAAGCTGCCCAGCGGCAAGGTGGCCGCCGAGTTCGGCTACGACACCGGCGCCGACCGGGTCGTCAAGCACACCGACCGGCACGGCGGCACGTGGCAGATCGGGGCGTCGCTTGTCTTCGGCGGCAACGACGACCTACGTCGCAGCGTGCAGGTGCTGGATCCGGCGAACCGGCCGCACCTGTTCGAGTACGACGGCCTGACCGGGCAGTTGCTCCGATCCGGTACCCCCTTGGGATTGGAAACGCGCGAGGAGGACCTGCCGCTGCCGAGCACCCCGCCGACGCCGCCACCGACCGAGGTCTGCACCACACCGGACCCGAACGACCCGTCCTTCTGCACGACCATCCCGGGTGACGCGGGCGGGCCGGTGTTCGTCCGGCATCCGTTGGACGGCATGGCGATCCGCACGTTCGAGTATGACGACTCCGGCAACCAGACCGTGGTCAGCAACGAGAACGGCGACGCCGTCCGGATGACCTACGACTCGCGGGGCAACGTCACCTCCAAGCGCACGTGCCGCAGCGCGACCGTCTGCCACACCGACTACATGACCTACCCGGCGACCGTGACCGACCCGTTCGACCCGCGCAACGACATGCCGACCGAGACGCGCGACGCCCGATCGTCCAGCGCCACCGACAGCACCTACCGCACGACCTACGCCTACACGCTCTTCGGTGAGCTTGCCACGCAAGCGAATCCGGACGGCAGTACGGTGAGCCACACCTACACCACGGGCGGGGAGGCGGCGTTCGGCGGCGGCAACGTGCCGGCCGGGTTGCCGCTGACGACGACCGACGCCCGTGGCAAGATCACCCGTTACGCCTACTACCACAACGGGGACCTGTACCGGGTCACGCAGCCGTCCGGGCTCCAGACCACCCACACCTTCGACGCCCTGGGCCGGCTCACCGGCGAGACCGAGATCTCCGACGCCTACCCGTCCGGGGTGGTTACCACCTACACCTACGATGCGCTGTCGCGGCCGGTCTCGACGACGGAACCGGCGACCACCGACGCGGTCACCGGCCGGGCGCACCAGAAGCGTTCCACGACAACGTATGACGCCGACGGCAACGTGATCCGGATCGAGGTCGGCGACGTCACCGGCGGCGACGCCACGCGCGTGTCCACTTGGGAGTACGACCAGTTCAGCCGTCCTATCAGGATCGTCGACGGGGACGGGCACGAGACCGTGAAGAACTACGACCGGTTCGGCAACGAGACGATGGTGGTCGACGCCAACGGAAACCGGTACGACTACGCGTACACCGCCCGCAACTCGCTGGCCGAGGTGCGGCTGCGCAACTACAAGGGCGACGGCGGGCCCACCACCGGCGACTACCTGGTGCTGCATCGCTACTCCTACGACCACGCCGGGCGGCTGGCCAGCGACACCGATGCCATGGGCCGCCGGCTGGAGTACCTGTACTACGGCGACGATCTGCTACATCGCATAGTGCTGAAGAACTTCCGCAACCCCGATGGCACCACCCGCGACTACGTGGTGGAGGAGAACACCTACGACGCCGCCGGCAACATGACCCGGCAGGCCGCCGCCAACGGCACCCAGGTGACCCAGCGGACCTTCAATAAGGTCAACAACATCGCCAGCCTCGTCACCGACCCCGGCGGTCAGGCGCTGACCGTCAACTACACCTACGACGCCATGGGCAACGTCACCCGCACCACCCGAAGCGGCCGCGCGTCCAACGTGCCATGGGCCATGTCGACCACCCCCGAGCAGACCGACTACGCGTACGACGACACCGGCAACGCCATCCGCCAGACCGTCACCGCCGGTTCCACCACGCGCGTGAGCACCAGCACCTACGATCGGCGCGGGCTGCTCACCTCCTCCACCGACCCGCTCGGGCGCACCACCGGCTACGCCTACGACGAGCTGGGCCGCCAGATCCGGACCACCTCGCCCCCGGTCGCCACCGAGGAGAACGGCGGCGCCCCGACCACGACCAGCCCGACCGCGGTCACCGGCTACAACACCTTCGACGAGCCGGTGCACCTCACCGATGCCAAGGGCAACATCACCACCCGTACCTACGACCGGCTGGGCCGGATGGTCACCAGCATGGCGCCGTCGTACCGGGCACCCAGCTCGCTGACCGCGATCCAGCCGACGGCGACCGCCCGATACGACGCGGCCGGAAACATCGTCGAGTCTGTCGACGGGCTGGGGCACGCCATCCGGTACACCTACGACCAGCTTGGGCGGCTCATCACCACCGACGAGCCCGGTACCACCGACGACGAGCGGGCGATCACCACGCGCGGCTACACCCGCACCGGGCAGCTGCTGTCGGTGACCGGGCCGGCCGGGGAGCGTGCCGAGGCGACCTATGACGACCTCGACCGGCAGATCACCTCGACCGTGCACGAGCGCCACCCGACCGCCCGCGTGCTGACGACCCGCTTCGCCTACGACGACGCCGGCAACGTCACCACCATCACCTCGCCCAGCGGCGCCGTCACCACCAACACCTACGACACGCAGGGGCAGCTCACCCGAGTCGCCGACCCCAACGGCGTCCCGGTCACCTATGGCTACGACAACGCCGGCCGGCAGGTGCGGGTCAGCGACGGCCTCGGCCGCACGGAACGGGTCGACTACGACCCGCTCGGGCAGGTGACCGCGGAGTCCGACCTCGCGCCCGACGGCACCAGCCTGCGCACGCAGACCTACACCTACGATGCCGCGGGCAACATGACCTCGGCCACGAGCCCCGGCGGGATCACCACCAGCTACCAGTACGACGCGCTCGACCGCATGGTCCGGCAGGTGGAGCCGGTCACCGCCACCACCTCCATCACCACCACCTTCGGGTACGACATCGACGGCAACCCGACCCGGTACACCGACGGGCGCGGCAACTCCACCATCTCCACCTACAACAGCTGGGGCCTGATGGAGTCGCAGATCGAACCGGCCACCACCGCACACCCCAACGCCGCCGATCGGACCTGGACCCTGTCCTACGACGCGGCGGGGCAGCCGGTGCGTCTGGCCGCGCCGGGCGGGGTGACGCTCACCCAGACCTACGACGCGGCCGGACGGCTGGCCTCCGAGACCGGCGCCGGGGCCGGTACCCCGCAGCAGTCGTTCGTCTACGACCTGGCCGGGCGCATGACGCGGGCCACCGCCCCGGCCGGCACCGACACGTTCACCTACGACGACCGGGGCAACCTGCTCACCGCCGCCGGGCGGGGCGGCTCGGCCGGCTTCGGCTACGACGCCGACGGGCGGCTGACCAGCCGTACCGACGAGGCCGGGGCGAGCACGTTCACCTACACCAAGGGCCGGCTGGCGGCGGTGCGTGACGGCGTCACCGGCACGACCCAGAAGCACACCTACGACGCGGCCGGTTTCCTTTCCGGCATCGACTACGGGTCGGGCCGGATCCGTACCGTCACCTACGACACCCTGGCCAGGGTCGCCATCGACACCACCCGCAACGCGGTAGGCCAGCCGGTCGCGTCGATCAGCTACGGCTACGACGTCGACGACCGGCTGACCGGCAAGACGACGACCGGCACGGCGGGCGCCGGAGCCAACTCCTACGCCTATGACATGGCCGGGCGCCTCACCTCGTGGACCGGGCCGCAGGGCACGGTGGCCTACCAGTGGGACGCTTCGGGCAACCGGACCCGGGCCGGGTCGAAGACCTTCACCTACGACCAGCGCAACCGGCTGCTGTCGGACACGGACTTCAGCTACACCTACACCGCACGTGGCACGCTCGCCTCGCGCACCAGCTCGGGCCTGACCGACGGCTACACCTTCGACGCCTTCGACCGGCTCACCACGGCCGGTGGGGTGACCTACACCTACGACGCTCTGGACCGGGTCGCCTCGCGCAACGGCACCACCTTCAGGTACGCGGGCATGGGCGACGACGTGGTCTCCGACGGCACGGGCCAGTACGCCCGCGGGCCGTCCGGCGAGGTCGTCGGCGTCGCCAAGGGCGGCGAGGAACTGCTGACCATCCGGGACGGGCACGGCGACGTGGTGGCCGGGATCGACCCGGCCGACACCAGCCTGCCGCGCGTCACCGACTCCAAAGCATATGACCCGTTCGGGAAGGTGACCGCGACCGAGGGTGACACCGGAAACCTTGGCTTCCAAGGGGATTGGACCGACCCGGTCACCGGCCAGGTCGACATGGGCGCCCGCTGGTACGAGCCGGGCACCGGGGCGTTCATCTCCCGCGACACCGTCGGCTACGGGTCGGGCGACTCGATCCTCGCCAACCGCTACACCTATGGTGCTGGCGATCCCTTGGCGCACACCGATCCTGACGGGCACTGGCCGTCCTGCGGCTGGTGCAAGTCGGTCGTCAACAAGGTCAAGTCGACCGCGTCAAGCGTGTGGAGCGGGGTCAAACGGACCGCGAGCTACGTGTGGTCCGGCGTCCGGTCGGCCGCGAGCTACGTGTGGTCCGGCGTCAAGTCGGTGGCGAGCTGGGTCGGTTCGGCCGTCAAGCGGGCGGCAAGCGCCGTCTCGTCGGCCGCGAAATGGGTCTACAACAAGGCTCGCTCGGCGGTCAGCTGGGTCGGCCAGAAGGTAAGCCAGGCCTACCACTGGGTCAGCAGCAAGGTCTCCAGCGCGTACCGGGCGGTGTCGTCGACGGTATCCAGCGCGGCGGCATGGGCAAGGCAGAAGGCCGAGCAGGCCCGCCAGGCGGTGATCGCGGCGAAGAGGCGGATCACCGAGACCGCGCGCAACGCCATCGAGTACGCCGTGAAGCACAACCCGGTCAAGGTGGTGGCGGCCGTGCTCAAGCCGGTCGTGAACACCATCAAGAAGGTGGTGTCGGCCGCCGCGCACATACCGGCCGCCGTGGTGTCCACGGTCCGTGACGTGGTCGTGGACGTGGTGAAGGCCAGCAATGCCATCTACCAGGCGGCGGTTCGGGCGGCCGGGACGGTGGTGGAGACGGTTTCCAAGGCGGCCGACGCGGTCGTCGACTTCGCCCAGGCCGCGGCGCCCTACGTGAAGACCGCGCTGAGCGTCGCCGCCGAGGCGGTAGGCGTCACCGATCTGGTCAAATGCGTGACCAAGGGCGACCTCGAGGCGTGTGCCTGGACGGCGGCGACCATCGCCGGGTACGCCCTCGGCGGTGCCGGTGGTGGGGCGGTACGCGCCGCCCGCGCCGCGAGCCTGGCCGTCAAGCACGCCGACGACGTGGCCGGCGCCGTCCGCGGCGGTTCCAAACTGATCGACGACGCGAAGAAGGTGGGCGACGACATCGCCGACATGGGTTCGTGCGCCACCGGCAACAGCTTCGAGGGCGGGACGCTCGTGCGCATGGCCGACGGGTCCGCCAAGCGGATCGACCAGGTCGAGATCGGTGAGAAGGTGCTCGCCACCGACCCGACGACCGGCCGCACCGGCGATTTCGAGGTCACCGACGTCATCGTCGGCGAGGGGGACAAGGACCTCGTCGAGGTGACCGTGAACACCGACACCGACGGGGGTAAGGCGACCGCTACGGTCACCGCGACCAGTGGTCACCCGTTCTGGTCCGCCACCGGCAAGCGGTGGGTCGAGGCCGGGGAT
>DASUXL010000075.1:0-26924 GCA_036377915.1 Candidatus Limnocylindrales bacterium | reverse complement strand
GGTTCCACCAGGCTCAAGGCCGGTACCGCGCAGAAGCTGGTGCTCAACATGATCAGCACGATCGCGATGGTCAGGCTGGGCAAGACCTACGGCAACCTGATGGTGGATCTGCGGGTCACCAACGGGAAGCTGCGCGACCGGGCGCTGCGCATCGTCGAGCGGATCAGCGGCGCCTCGCGTCCCGAGGCCGAGGCGGCGCTGGACGCAGCGGGACTGGACGTCAAGGTGGCGGTGATGATGCTGGGCAGCGAGTCCACTGTGGAGGGCGCAACAGAAGTCCTTGCCGAGCACGCGGGCAGGTTGAGAGAGGCGATGGAGGCGACGGCGCGATGAGAGTTCTGGGCATGATCTCGGGGACGTCGCACGACGGCATCGACGTCGCGATCGTCGACTTCACTCACGCTGACGGGGTTCTCGGCGGAAAGGTCGAGTACACAGCGAGCACGGCGTACCCGACGGAGTTGCGCGAGCGTCTGGTCCGCGCGCTGCCCCCGGCGCCGCTGACGTTCGCGGAGGCGTGCGCGCTTGACACGCTGATCGGCCAGGCGTTCGCCGAGGTGGCGGCGCAAGCAGTCGAGCGTGCCGGTCCGGTCGATCTGGTGTGCTCGCACGGTCAGACCGTGTACCACTGGGTTGAGGGTCGTGACGTGCTGGGTACCCTCCAAATCGGACAACCGGCGTGGATCGCTGAGCGCCTCGGGGTTCCGGTCGTGGCGGACGTACGCATCCGCGACATCGTCGCGGGCGGGCAGGGCGCACCGCTTGTGCCGCTTATGGATACGATGCTGCTCGCCTCGCTGCCCGGCAATCCGGCCGCGCTGAACCTCGGCGGGATAGCGAACATCACCGTGCTGCGCCCGGTGCCGCAGGCGTACGACACCGGCCCGGCCAACGCGCTCATCGACGCCGCCGCGCTGCGGGCCTCCGGCGGGCGGGACAGCTTCGACGCCGACGGCAGGCTGGCGGCGTCAGGCTCCATTCACGACGGTCTGCTGGCGCATCTGTTGCAGGACAACTACTACACGCTCGCCGCGCCCAAGACCACGGGCAAGGAGCTGTTCAACGCCGACTATCTGGACAAGGCGCTGGCGCTGTTCCCGGGCATCGCGCACGCGGACGTGGCGGCAACGGTCACGGCGCTGACCGCGCAGACCGTCGCCGACGAGGTTCGCCGCCACGGTGTCGACACCCTTGTCGCCGCGGGCGGTGGCTGCGAGAACCCGACGCTCATGGCAATGCTGGCCGATCGCCTGCCCGGTGTCCGGCTGACCACGACCGCCGAGTTCGGCGCGCCCACCGCGACGAAGGAGGCGATCGCGTTCGCCCTCATCGGCTGGTGCACCGCGCACGGGCTGCCCGGCGC
The DNA here is from genome assembly GCA_036377915.1 of Candidatus Limnocylindrales bacterium. Classification (GTDB taxonomy): domain Bacteria; phylum Actinomycetota; class Actinomycetes; order Mycobacteriales; family Micromonosporaceae; genus Allorhizocola. The sequence continues at coordinate 25,561 of DASUXL010000075.1, read as the reverse complement.
GGTGCCGTCGGCGACCGGGGCGTCGGGCGGCCGCGTCCTTGGCGCCATCGTGCCCGGTGCGGGGCCGCTGCGCCTGCCCGAACCGGTGCGTGCCGCGCCCACGAGCCTGCGACTGGTCGGGAAAGTCTCATGACAAACCTTCTTGAAGTAAGTGATTTGCGGGTATCGGCGGGAGCGCGCGAGATCGTTCACGGGATCACGTTGGAGGTCCCGGCCGGGCAGACCGTGGGCGTGGTGGGGGAGAGCGGTTCGGGCAAGTCGTTGACGATGCTCTCGCTGATGGGCCTGCTGCCCTCGCAGCTGCGCGTCTCCGGTGGGCAGGTGACGGTGGACGGGCGGCCGCTGACCGGTCTGAGTGAACGCGAAATGCGCGACATCCGCGGGCGTGAACTCGCGATGATCTATCAGGACCCGATGACCTCGCTCAACCCGCTGATGCGCGTGGGCACGCAGGTGATGGAGGCGATGACCTCGCACGGGGTGGACAAGGCCGAGGCACGCGCGCGCATGCTGGAACTGCTTGCCCGCGTGGGGATTCCGGACCCGGAGCGCACCGCCCGCGCGTACCCCCATGAGTTCTCCGGCGGCATGCGCCAGCGCGTGATGATCGCCTCCGCCCTGGCGATGCGGCCGAGGCTGCTCATCGCCGACGAACCCACGACGGCGCTGGATGTGACAATCCAGCAGCAGATCCTGGCGCTCATCGACGAGCTGCGCCGCGAGCTGGGCATGACCACGATCTGGGTCACGCACGACCTCGGGGTGGTGGCGCGGCTGGTCGACCGGGTGGTGGTGATGTACGCCGGGCACGTGGTCGAGGACGCGCCGGTGCGGGAGATTTTCCAAGCGCCGCAACACCCCTACACGGCAAGCCTGATCGCCGCACTGCCCGATCCGACCGACGACACCCGGCCGACGCTGGCCCAGATCCCGGGGCGCCCGCCGCTGTCCACGGAGGACGTCGCGGGTTGCCCGTTCCGGCCGCGCTGCGCCCAGGCCCGTGACGTCTGCGCGACCCGGCCCGACCTGCGCCCTTCAGGGGGGTCGAGCCTGGTCGCGTGCCACGTGCCGCCCGCGGAATGGAGGCAATGATGCTGCGTGCCACCGGTTTGACCAAGCGGTACCCGGTACGGGGCGGGCGCGGGTTCGTGCACGCGCTCACCGACGTCTCGCTGGAGGTGGCCGAGGGCGAGACTCTCGGCATCGTCGGTGAGTCCGGCTGCGGCAAGTCCACCCTCGCCAAGTTGCTGGTACGCCTGGAGGATCCGACGTCGGGCAAGGTGGAGCTGGACGGCGTGGACCTGACCGCGCTGCGCGGCCGCGCGCTGCGCGAGCAACGCCGCCACATCCAGATGCTGTTCCAGGACCCTTACTCGTCGCTGAACCCGCGCCAGCGCGTCGGCCAGATCCTCGACGAGGTGCTGGTGACGCACGGGCTCGGCGGCGACTCCCGGAGCCGGTGGCGCCGGGTCGCCGAGTTGTTCGAGCTCGTCGGTCTGGGGCCGCAGCTTGCCGACCGGTACCCGCACGAGCTTTCCGGCGGGCAGCGCCAGCGCGTCGGGATCGCCCGCGCGCTCGCGGTGGAGCCGAAGGTGCTGCTGCTTGACGAGCCGGTCTCCGCGCTTGACGTATCGGTGCGCGCCGAGATCATGAACCTGCTGAGCACCCTGCGCGCGGAGCTGCGGCTGAGCTACCTGTTCATCAGCCACGACGTGGCGATGGTGCGGCACCTCAGCGACCGGGTCGCGGTGATGTACCTGGGCCGGGTGGTCGAACTCGGCGGCTGGAAGCCGGTCCTCGACGCCCCGGCGCACCCCTACACCTCGGCCCTTGCCAAGGCCGTGCCGGTGCCGAACCCCCTTCTGGCGCAACAGATCCAGGCCACGGTCGTGGGCGAGGTACCGGATCCGGCCAACCCGCCGTCCGGCTGCCCGTTCCATCCCCGCTGCCCGCTGGCCGAGGACGTGTGCCGCGCCGAGGAACCGAAGCTGCGGATCCTGAGCGACGACCGTTCCGTCGCCTGCCACCTAGCATGATCCGGGTGCGCCGGGCCCGTGCCGCGGACCTGGATGCGGTGACGGCGACGTTCCTCGCGTGCTGGCACGAGTCCTACGCGAACCTGCTCCCGCCCGACGTACGCGGCCTGTACACATTGGACACGGCGCGCGAGATGTGGCGCCGCACGCCCCTGGAGTCAATGCTGGTGGCCGAGATGGACGGGGTGCTCGGCGTGACCCGGTTCGGCGCGGACCCCGACGAGCCCACGGCCGGGCACATCTTCAGCCTGTACGTGCACCCGGCCGGTCAAGGGCTCGGGCTCGGCCGGGCACTGCTCGACGCGGCCACCGCCCGGCTGCGCGAGGCCGGCTACGCGGAGGCGACGCTGTGGGTGTTCGCCGGCAACGACGCGGCCCGCCGGTTCTACACCAAGCAGGGGTGGCTGCCCGACGGCGGCGCCCGGGTCGAGGAGGCCTACCGCCTGCCCGAGGTGCGGTTGCGGCAGCCTCTATCGTGAGGGCCGTGGAACCACAGCGATTCGCCGCCAGGTTGCAGCCGCTGTCGCGGGGCCGCGGATTTGTCGCGGTGCCCTTCGACCCGGATGCGGTGTGGGGCACCAAACCGCGCCATCCGGTCGGCGGGACGATCAATGGGCGCACCTTCCGTGGGGTGATTGAGACCCACGACGGTACCCCCGGATTCATTCTCGGACCGGCCTGGCTGCGCGATTGCGGCGGTGTGAGTGTCGGCGACAGCGTGCAGGTGTTGGCCGTGCCGGAGGGGCCGCAGCGCGGCGACCTCGACGCCGACCTCGCCGCCGCGCTCCAGGCGAGCCCGCGGGCGGGGGCGTTCTTCGACGGACTGGCCCAGTTCTATCGCAAGGCATACCTGCGGTGGATCGACGGGACGAAGCGACGGCCGCAGGAGCGGGCGCGCCGCATCGCGGAGATGATCACGCTGCTGGAGGCGGGGCAGAAGCAACGGCCTCAATGAGCCTCGTTTCGACATCGACATCGGGGAAAGAGCCGTCGCCGAACAGGATCCGCGCCGCCATCGCACGACCGGCCCGGCCGCGCAGCAGGGCCACCGCCGCTTCGGCCGCGGCGGGGGACCGGATTCCGGCGAAGAGGCGGCGCAGCAGGAGCCTGCCCCGGAACCGATTGCGCAGCGCGTCCCCGTCATAGCGGCGCAGTACGCGCTGGTCGCCGGTGCGCAGGTATTCGGCCGCGACCGCGGCGGCAAGTTCGGACATGCGCAGGCAAGGGTCCAACCCACCGGCCGTCAGCGGCGACACCGCGCCCGCCGCGTCCCCGACGAGCAGCCCGGCCGGGCAGGCCAGCCGCCGCAGCACCCCGCCGACCGGAATCGGACCGCCCCGCCGCTCGACCGGACCGGCCGGGTCCGCACGGCCGGGCGCGTCTGGGTTCGCGAGGCCGGGCGCGTCTGGGTTCGCGCGGCCGGGCGCGTCTGGGTTCACGAGGCCGGGCGCGTCGGCGGCGAACGTGTCCAGGAGGTGGCGGATGCCGGTGCGCATCGCCTCCGGATAGCCCGCGACACCGACGTGTGCGTGCCGGCCGTCGTCGATGACCCAGCCGAGATAGCCCGGGGCGACCCGGGGGTCCAGCACGCAGTGGAACGCGGGCGTGGTCGTGCCCGACGCGATGGGGTGGACGAGTTCGGCGCCGATGAGAAAGCGCCGGTTGACGTCGAGGCCGAGGTCGCGGGCGACCCGGGAGCGGGCGCCGTCCGCGCCGACGATGAACCGGGCCGATACGGGTTCCGCCCCTTCCAGCCGCACGATTTGGGAAGACCGCCCGGCGTACCGCACGCCCAGGACAACCTGCGCCCCGGCTGCGAGCGCTGCCCGGTGCGCGTATCCGTAGACGCCCGGCATGTCGGCCACGCGGTACTCGTCCCGGTCACTGGCGAGCCGGATCGGTGCCCGACGCGACGGCGGATACAGCAGCACATCCCGGACACCGGGCCCGAGCAGGTGATCGGGCAGGTGGAAGTGATCGAGGGTACGGCGCACGAAGATTCCCGTCGTGCGGATGCCCACCGACAGCGACCTGCGCCGGTCGACCACCATCACGCTCAGGTCACGCCGCGCGAGCAGGCGGGCGGTGTGCAGGCCGGCCAGGCCCGCGCCCACCACCAGTACGTCGATTGTTTGCACACCTCGGACGCTAGGGGCGAGGCCGGGCCGGGGCGACGCTTTGCACAGTGCCCGCCCCGGACCTCCACACCGTCACCACACATCGAGACATCAGACGACATCGAAGTTGGCCATCATCGCCATGTCCTCATGCTCAAGGTTGTGGCAGTGGGTGACGTACCGGCCGCGGAAGCCCTCGAAGCACGCAAGCACCTGGACAACCTCGTACGGCCGGACGTCGACGGTGTCCTTCCAACCGGCGTCGGACGGTCGCGGCGCGCGGCCGTTGCGGCTGAGCACCTGGAAGTGGGCAAGGTGCAGGTGGATCGGATGGTGAAAGTCTGATGTGAGTGTCCAAAGCTCGGTCGTGCCGAGTCGCGGTGTGGCGAGCGCGGTGCCGGGGTCGAACGGCTGCCCGTTGACCATCCACATCTTGCCGTGCGGGCCGGGACCGCTGAGCCTGAAGTCGAAGCGGCGTTCCCGGACCGCCTCGGCGCGGGTGAGTGTGCGGAAGTCGTCGGTGAGTTTGGCGGGAATGGCACTGTCGTCGTCGCTTCGGCGGGTGATGACGAATCGCATGACGTCGCGCGTGTATCCGGTACCCAGAAAGTTGTGAAGGACCACCCGAGTGCCCGGCGGATACGCACTGAAATCGAGGATGACATCGGCGCGCTCGGCGCCGGCGAGCAGCAAGTCGTCAACCGGCCGCGGCGCGGCCAGCAGGCCGGCATCGCTGCCGATCAGGGTGAACGCGGCGCCGGAGGGCGGGGGCGGGTCAAGCCTCAGGCCGAGGCGGCGAGCGTTGCAGGCGTTGAGGATCCGCAGCCGGTAGCGGACGGCTGCGACCTCCAGCTGCGGCCACGGCGCGCCATTGACAAGGATCACGTCGCCTTCGACTCCCTGATGATAGGCACCCATCACTCCGGGTTCACCGAGGAGCGTTGAATCCTTTGAGGGGTACCGGAAAGAGCCATCCTCATCGAAAGCGCGATCACAGATGAGCAGCGGGATCTCGTGCTCGCCGCGCGGAAGCGGCAGCGCCTCCTCGATGTCGTCGCGCAGCAGGAACATGCCGGCCAGCCCGCGATAGACCTGCGGCGCGGTGAAGTCCATCCGGTGGTCGTGGTACCACAGTGTCGCGGCCGGCTGGTCCAGTGGATACTCGTGGGTGAATTCGTGCGGTGTCAGCCTCCCGTGATGGTGTTGCTGGAAGCTTCCGGAAAGCTGTTGGGGCACAACAAGATGCGTGGGATACCCGTCGAAGGGGGCCGGTGTCACTCCGCCGTGCAGGTGGGTGGAGGTCGGCACGGGCAGAGTGTTCACGATGCGCACGCGGATCGGCCGGCCGCGCCGGACATCGAAGGTCGGGCCGGGGAACCTGCCGTCGTACCCCCAGATCCCGGTGCGGGTACCCGGAATGATCTCCACCTGGGCCGGTCGCTGGACAAGCTCGTACGTGCCGTCGGGGCCGGGCGTGGCGGCCCGGGGGATGGGCAGCGCGACGGTGAACGGTTCGGGCAGCGGCAGGCGGCTGGTGAGCAGCGCTCCCGCGCGTTCGGGGGATGGGATCCCGCATCCCGCCAGGCTCGCGGCGGCAAGTGTCCCAAGGAACTTGCGCCGAGACCATTTGTTCGGTGTCATGAGCGGCGCTGCCGTAGCCGTGGTGACCAGACGCCGATGAGCATTGCCACCGAAAGCCCGAACAGCAGCACGCCGAACGGGATGTGCGCGCCGACGGCGCGGGCGTACCCGAGTCCAGCCTGAATTTCAAGCAGGAGGAAGGAGGCAACGCTCGCCCAGATCGGCCACGCGGGGCCACGCCCGGGGCGCCACACCACGATCGCGGCGACGATCTGGAAAAAGGCAAGCGCCGCAAGGAAAGAAGCGGTGATGCTGTGCGCGGTGAGCATGCCGACGTCGCCGGTGACGAACAGTCCGGCGAGCACCGGCTGCACCAGGACGAGCAGCGTGACCAGGCTGGTGAGGATCCGCAGGGACCACACCGCCCCTGTCACGACTGCCCTCGTGACTTACGCTCGATCCACACGGCGACGACCGCTCCCACGACCCCCAGCACGGGCATCAGCATGCCCAGGAAGATGCCCGCCGCGATGGGGATGTCGGCGCCGTCTCCCGACACCATCGGCCTCGCGATCGCGGAGGTGAGCAGCGCACCCGCGATCAGGCCGAGGAACAGGCCGAGCACGGCCACGCCCAGGGTTTTCATGATTCACCACGGTACGGAGGTGGTGGCCGGGCGTCGTCCGCGCTGAGTCGACAATCGCCTGTCGACATCTGACGTATGCGGCAACGCCGGTGACTCGACTATTCTGGCTGGTCATGGGCAGACGGCAGGTGGTGGTCGACGCGTGCCTCGGCGGCGTGGTGACCCTCGTCGTCGCGGTCGCGATCACCGCGAACGTCGGTGGCGCCCGGGGACCGGACGTCGGCGCGTACATGTTCGCGCTCGGCCTGGGCCTGCTCATGCTCGTGCGGCGGCACCACGCCTCGCTGGCGCTTGTCGCCACGGCGATCGGGCTGGCCTGGTACTACATCGCCGACTACCCGCCGATCGGGCTCGCCGTGCCCGTCGCCGCCGCGCTCTACTCGGCGGCCGAGTACGGCAAGTTGCTGCTCGCCACGAGTGTTTCCGTGCTGCTGCTGGTGGCCTCCAGCTTCTTCCGGCTGCGGGAGGGTGAGGGGTTCGCGTACCTGGTCGGGTACGAGCTGCCGTGGTCGGTGGCGATAATGGCCGGTGCCATCGCCCTCGGCGACGGGGTGCGCAGCCGCCGGATCCGCAACGCGCAGCAGCGCCAGCGGGAGCAGGACCTGGTGCGGGCGAACGAGCAGGAGACCGCGCGGCGCATCGCCCACGAACGCCTCCAGCTTGCGCGCGACCTGCACGACGTCCTCGCGCACACCACGACGATTATTTCGATGCAGGCCGATGTGGCGAGCGAGGCGCTCGACGACCGCGACACCGGCGCCGCACAAGCCGCCCTGGAGGTGATCCGTTCCGCCAGCGGGCAGGCCACCCAGGAGCTGCGCTCCACGGTTTCCCTGCTGCGCCAGCCGTCGGGGCAGGCATCGCGCACACCCGTGGGAAGCCTTGAACACCTCGACCGCCTCACCGCCGCGATGGCCGAGAGCGGGCCGCTGCCGGTGACCGTCCACATTGAAGGGAAGCGGGTGGCATTGCCGACGGTGGTTGACGTGACCGCATATCGCATCGTGCAGGAGGCGCTGACGAACACTGTCCGCCATGCCAATGCGACCCGGGTGGAGGTGTATGTGCGGTACGAGCCTGAGACTGTCACCGTCACCGTGAAGGACGACGGCGACGGGAATCCGAATCCCGGTGAGGGACATGGGCTTACGGGCATGCGGGAACGGGCCGAGCTGATCGGCGGCACACTCACCACAACCTCGGACGGCAACGGTTTCGTGGTCCGTGCTTCGCTGCCGGTCGAGGGGGCACGATGATCCGGGTCGCCATCGTCGACGACCAGCACCTGGTGCGTGCCGGACTGCGCGCCCTGCTCGAACGGTCGGCGGAAATCACGGTCGTGGGCGAGGCGGCCGACGGCGCCGACGCTTTGGCGCTTTGCCGGGCGCAAAGGCCCGATGTGGTACTCATGGACGTCCGCATGCCCGGCACCGACGGCATAGAGGCGACCCGCCGCATCACCGCCGACGAGGACTTGACCGGCACCCACGTCATCATGCTGACCACGTTCGACACCGACGAGCACATCCTCGAGGCGATCCGGGCCGGCGCCGCCGGTTTCCTGCTCAAGGACACCCGGCCGGACGAGCTGCGCCGGGCAATCCACGTCGTCGCCGCCGGAGACGCGCTCCTGTCGCCGGCCGTGACCCGCCGGGTGATGGACGCCGCCGCCCGCTCCGCCGAGCGCCCCCGGAACCCGGAGCTCATCAGCGGCCTGACCGAGCGGGAACGCGAGTTCCTGTTCCACCTCGGCGGTGGCCTGTCCAACGACGAGATCGCGGCGCGGCTGCACATCACCCCGGCCACGGCGCGCACCTACGTCAGCCGGCTGCTCACCAAGCTTCACGCCCGCGACCGGTCGCAGCTCGTGGCGCTTGCCTACCGGGCGGGCCTCAAATGACCCCTAATCTGGACCGATGACGGATCCTGCCCTTCCCCGTTTCGATGTACGCGACCAGGTTGCCCTGGTTACCGGCGCGGCCCGCGGTCTCGGCCGGGCGATTGCGTTGGCGCTCGCGGAGGCCGGTGCGCATGTGGCCCTTGGCCTGCGCGATGTGAACGCCGACGGCGGGGTGGCCGGCGAAGTCACCGCTCGCGGCCGGCGGGCACTGCGGTTGCAGATGGATGTGGCCCAGACCGACCAGGTCGAACGGGCCGTCACGGCAACCGTCGAGGAGTTCGGCCGGCTGGACATCCTGGTCAACAATGCCGGGATCGCGCCGGAGAACCTCGCGGAGAATGTGGTCGAGGCGGACTTCGACCGGACCCTGGCGGTCAATCTCAAGGGCACGTTCTTCGCGAGCCAGGCCGCCGGCCGGGTGATGATCCGGCAGGGCTACGGGCGGATCGTCAACCTCGGCTCGCAGGCGGGCGCCGTCGCGCTGCCCGGCGAGGCGATCTACTGCATGACCAAGGCCGCCATCGCGCACCTGACAAAATGCCTTGCGGTGGAATGGGGAAAGTACGGGATCACGGTCAACGCGGTGGCGCCGACGTTCGTGCGCACGCCGGGAACCGCTGGCGTGCTTGCCGACGACGGGTTTCGCGCGGATGTGCTGGAACGGGTGGCGGCCCTGCACCGCATCGGCGAGCCGATCGAGGTCGCCGGGGTGGTGGTCTTCCTCGTCTCCCCGGCCGCTTCACTGGTCACCGGCGAGACGGTCCTCATCGACGGCGGCTGGACCTGCCGATGACGGACACCCGGCCGATGTCTGCTCAGCACCGTCTGGTCGTGATAAGCGGCGACGAGGGCGCCGGCAAGTCGACGATCATCCGTGCGCTGTTGCCTCACACACCCCGGAGCGCCCGGATCGACGCGGAGGACATCGGGCAGACCAATCCGTGCCCGATGGACGACGAGTTCTTCCATCTGCTTCGCCGTAACGTCGCCGACCTTGTGCGCAACTTCTGGACCGCCGGCTATGTCAACGTCATCGCCGGAAGCTTCCTGCGCCATCACGCCGACTACCTCGCCTTCCGCCGGCTGCTGACGCCGCCGACGGCGGTGTTTCTGGTGGAGCTTCTGGTCGACAAGGACGTGCGGGACGGCCGGCGAGTGACCCGAGCGAAGCAGTCGACGAAAGAGTGGCGTGAAATGGTTGACCTGATTCCAGAAGACCGAACGATCCGGCAAGCGACCGAAACCGACTATCGATACGTCGGTATCAATGCGACCGCTCTGGACGTCGCTGAAACCGTGCACCGGATCAAGGACGCCATCCCGGAGGTCTACTCCCAGGCGCCCGGTTAACTGATCGTTCTGGCCCGGCGCACGACCGCGGCGTGAGACCAGATGGCCCACTCAAGGTCTGCGGGCGGGAGAAGCTGGTCGACCTGCGTGCGGGCCTGGCGGGCGACGGAGACCTCCCCGGCGGGCGGCGAGTGCGCGCTCGCGGGCCAGCTCGAGGTCGAGCCCGTGGGTGTGCCAGCGGACCGTCCCTTCAGGACGGTCGGCCAGCGGAAGTCGTTGGTGTAGCTGGCGGGCGCGGCGTCGAACGGGTTCGGGTCAAGGAACGGCCGGTCGATGACGAGCAGAGCCCCTTCGCGCCGCTGGAAGGCCAAGCCCCACAACAGTCTGCCGAGCACGCGCGCACCGCGCCAGTCGGACAGCACATGCCACGTCTCGTGAAACCTGTTGGTGGAGAAGCGTACGTCCGCGCCGGGGCGGACTACAAGTCGCTGATCGACCGGACCTGGGCCATAATTGTCGACGATTGGCTCTGCCTGTACGGCCCGGACAACGACGTGAGCTACTCCAACATCGCGAGTTTGGTGGCCGAGCGCGAGGACGCGTGGGTGCAGTTCCGCGCGGCGCGAGGTGGCCGCGGATGACTGGAGTGTGGTCTTCGTCGACGCCGACCTCGACGGCTGGCCCGAGTTCGACATCTCGGCCACCGAGTGTATCTACCGGGTGCTCACCGGCGACATCAGTCTCTACCAGTTCGATGACCTGTTCGGCGGGACAAAGCATCGGGTCAGCGCCTACGGGTCGTAGGATGGGACGATGGGCAAGATCACATACGGGATGCTTATATCGGCGGACGGCTACTACGAGGATGCCAACGGCGAGATCGGGTTCTCCGCGCCGGACGAGCAGGCGCACCGGCTCGCCAACGAGCACGCCCGCGACGCAAGCGTTTTCCTGTTTGGGCGCAAGCTCTTTGAGGCCATGGAGAAGCCGTGGACCGAGGCGGCGGCGAACCAGGCGAACCTGCCGGAGGTCGAAGCGGAGTTCGCTCGCGAGTATGTTGCCACGCCCCGGGTCGTCTTCTCGGACACGCTTACCGACGTGCCGGACGGTGTCCGGCTGGTGCGCCGCGCCGACGCGCGCGCCGAGGTGGAGCGGCTCAAGCGGGAAACCGATGGGGAGCTGAGCCTGGGTGGGGGTGCTCTGGCGGCGTCCATCGTGGACTTGATCGACGAGTTCTGCCCGTTCGTGGTACCCACGATGGTTGGTGGGGGCAAGAAGTACTTCCCGGAAGGGGTGAGTATCCCGCTGCGCCTGACCGAGCACCGGGTTTTCGACTCGGGCACGGTCTTTCTGCGCTACGCGCGGGTGATCGAGTAGAGGTACTGGCCGTCTCCTGAGACCTGGGCCTCGACCGCGGTGCCGACGGGCAGCAACGCGTGCGTCTCGGGCGGCACCTCCCAGCCGGTCACCTCATCGCGGGTCCCGTCGTCGACCGCGAGGTACCACAGCTGGAAGTCTTGGGACTCATAGGGTTCCCACCAGCGGTCGGTCCGGTCGACCACGACTCCGCGCACGACGTGGCGGCGCCGGCGGTTGAGGACGCCCCGGATCAGGGTGCCGAGGCTGATGTACCACCAGTAGACCAGGAGCCCGGCGGAGATGATGAGGCAGGCGATCGATCCGAGGTCGCTGTCGGGCAGGGTCAGCGACATGAGCAGCATGCCGGCGCCGAGGAAGGTCCCGGCGGTCACGGTGAACACGGTCAGGGTCACGCCGATGCCGCGCTCGTCCTCGGGGCTGGGCGGGCGGCGGTGGGGGTAGGTTATCCGGACCGTCCGGGTGTGGGTGCGGCCTGCGGCGTTGGATTGGACGGTCCGCGTCCAGTCCGGCCATTTGGTGTCTGCCACGGCCGCACGATACTACCGCCGGGCAATATGCCGCTATCGATGGCGCGGAGCGGCGGCTCGGAGTAGAAATATGGTCGGTAAGAGAGCGCTCTCACGAACCATAAACCGGATCGCACCGCAGCGCCGCCGCTGGCTTCGGCATGCCTCCTCGCGGCAGCGGCGCAGAGAGGACCACACGCATGACCAGCACACGGATTCTCGCGTTCGGCCTGGTCGCCGCGACCACCATCGCGATGACCGCGGCCGGCGGCAGTGCTGTCGCGTCCGCGCCCGTGACAGGCGCCCCCGACCTCGGCACGAACGTCACCGTCTTCGACCCGAGCATGCCCGTCACCCAGATCCAGTCCATATTGGACGCCGCGCACGCGGCGCAGGTCAACAACGAGATGGGCACCACCCGCCACGCCTACCTGTTCAAGCCCGGAAACTACGGCACACCCGAGCGGCCCCTCCAGTTCAAGGTGGGCTACTACACCGAGATTTCGGGGCTCGGCGCCTCACCCACCGACGTCGTCATCAACGGCAAGATCGAGGTCTACAACCGTTGCCTGGCCGACGGCGGCACCAGCAATTGCCTTGCCCTGGTCAACTTCTGGCGCACCATTTCCAACCTGTCCCTGACCGTCAACACGGCCGGCCAGGACGGCTGCCGCGCCTCCGCCAACTTCTGGGCGGTCTCGCAGGCGGTCTCCATGCGCCGCCTGAACATCTCCGGCGCCAACCTGTCGCTGATGGACTATTGCACCGCCGGGCCGCAGTACGCCAGCGGCGGCTTCATCGCCGACTCGAGGCTTCCGTTCACCGTCAACGGTTCGCAGCAGCAGTGGCTGATCCGCAACAGCGAGATCGGCGGCTGGTCCAACGCCGTGTGGAACCAGGTTTTCACCGGTGTCACCGGCGCCCCGAGCGACGAGGCGTTCCCGAGCCCGCCCTATACGACCCTGGCCACCACGCCGGTAAGCCGCGAGAAGCCTTACCTTTTCTTTGACAACATTCGGGGGTACCAGGTCCGCGTGCCCTTCGCCCAGAAGAACACGAGCGGAATCTCGTGGGCGCAAGGCATGACCGCCGGCCGCACCGTCCCGATCGGTGACTTCTTCGTGGCGAAGCCGTCCGACTCGGTCAAGACCATCAACAACCAGCTCGCCCGTGGCAAGCACTTGCTGCTCACGCCCGGCGTGTACGACATCGCCCGCAGCATCGAGGTGAAGCGGCCGGGCACCGTCGTCCTCGGCCTCGGGCACGCCACGCTCACCGCGGTCGGCGGATCGACCCCGCTCGACATCGCCGACGTCCCCGGCGTGATCATCGCCGGCGTCACCGTCGACGCGGGCCTGTCCGAGTCGCCCGTCCTGATGCGGGTGGGCAAGAAGCACGGCCGGAACTCGGGTTCGGCGGCCAACCCCACCACACTGTCCGATGTGTACTTCCGGGTCGGCGGGCCGCACATCGGCAAGACCGACACGGCATTGCAGGTCAACAGCGACAACGTGCTCATCGACCACATCTGGGTCTGGCGGGCCGACCACGGCGTGGAAGGCTTCACCGACACCCAGCGGTGGAACACCAACACCGGCCGGTACGGCGTGATTGTCAACGGCGACAACGTCACCGCCAACGGGCTGTTCGTCGAGCACTTCCAGAGGTACAACACCGTCTGGAACGGCGACGGCGGCACCACGATCCTGTACCAGAACGAGCTGCCCTACGACCCGCCGACCCAGGCCGACTGGATGAACGGCGACGTGGAGGGCTACGCCGGCTACAAGGTCGGCGACCACGTGCGCACGCACACCCTTTACGGCGGCGGGGTTTACGTCTTCAACCAGAACAACCCGTCAATCCACACCGAGAACGGCTTCGAGACTCCCGACGGCCCCGGCATCAGGTTGCACCACATCATGACGGTGAACCTGAGTGCCGGAACCATCGACCACGTCGTCAACGGCGTCGGCGGCCCGGCCGACACGACCCGCATCGGCGCGCCGGTCTACATCGTGGACTATCCGGCCTCTTGAACCGTTTCGCTCGCGCGGCCGTTCACAGCGGCCGCGCGAGTTCGGCGGTGACCACGAACAGGTTGAAGGCGGCCAGGAACGGGCCCTCGGTGAGCCGGCCCAGCCAACGCGACGTCGCATCCTCGGCCATGGCGCCCGCGCGCACCGCCCGCTCCGCCACACTGGCCGGCCGCAGGATCCGGTCCGCTGTCGCAAAATCGAGGAATACCACGGGTTTGACGTCGACGGCACGGACCGTGAAACCCGCCTGTGCGGCCAAGCGGGCGAGCTGGCGGCCGATCGCGCCGTTGCGGATGACTTGTGTGGCAACGAACTTGCTGTAGGCACGGCTCGTCTCGACGTCGCCGTCGTCGACGATCAGCGTGTCCCAGTCGGGCTCGGCGAGCGTGATCGACCCGCCGGGGCGGACCGCGCGGTGCAGCTGCGCCAGCACTTTCGCCGGATCGGCAACGTGTTGCAGGACCCGGTCCGTGCGCGCCCGGTCGACACTCGCGTCATCGAGCGGCAGCGCGTGCGCGTCGCCCGTGCGCACCTCGATCCGGGGATCGGCCGCCATCCTGCGCGTCGCCTCGGCCACCATCGCGTCGTCGTTGTCCACACCGATCACCGCGCCGGAGTCTCCGACCGCGCCGGCCATGCTCGGCAGGTCGGTCCCGGGGCCGCACCCGACGTCCAGCACGGTCAGTCCAGGCCCCAGTTCGAGCCGGTCGAGCAGCAGGGTTTTGTAGTCACGGCCGGCATCGCTGGCCGCCGCCTCGTCGAGATAACTGATTCGATCATGCACCATCCGGCAAGCCAACCACACGAGTGTGCGCGTCGTGTGAAGAAATTGGGCCCACCATTGGGTCATGCCAGAGGTGAAGGGCGCCGTTGCGGAGCCCTCACCCCTGGCTACCCGCGCCTAGAAGATCATATCGAAGGCACTCCAGTTGTTGCCGATCATGCCGCTACCGGTGAAGCCGTTAAGACCGTTGCCGCGGTACAGGAAAAGGTCCTTGTTGGCCGTGTTGCGGCCGATGACGTCGGCTCTGCCGTCGCCGCTGAAGTCTCCAACAGAGAAGATCATGTCGAAGGCGCTCCAGTTGTTGCCGATCATGGTGCTGCCGCTGAACCCATTGGCCCCGTTGCCCCGGTAGAGGTGCAGGTCCTTGGTCGCCGCATGCCGGGCGATGACGTCTGGGTTACCGTCGCCGGAGAAGTCGCCCGGCGAGAAGAGGATGTCGAAGGCGGCCCAGTTGTTGCCGATCATGGTGCTGCCGCTGAATCCGTTGGTCCCGTTGCCCCGGTAGAGGTGGAGGTCTTTGGTCGTCGCATGCCGCGCGATCAGATCGACATCTCCATCGCGGTCGAAGTCACCGGCCGAGAAGATCCGGTCGAAGGCACCCCAGTTGTTGCCGATCATGACGCTGCCGGTGAACCCGTTGACCCCGTTGCCCCGGTAGAGATGCAGGTCCTTGGTCGTCGCATGCCGGGCGACGACGTCGGCGTTACCGTCGCCGGAGAAGTCACCCGTCGAAAACACCATGTCAAAAGCGGCCCAGTTGTTGCCGATCACCGTGCTGGTGGAGAAACCGCTGGCGCCATTGCCGCGGTACAGCACCAAATCCTTGCTGGCGGCGTTTCGGGCGATGACGTCGGCGTCCCCGTCACCGTCGAAGTCCCGTGACTGTCTGCCCCACAACAGGTCGACAATCGTGTGTGCGTCACCGGCCTGCGGTTGGTAACGCTCGGGGAAGGCCGAGACCTGCACCGCCTGACACACGACGCCGATCTGCGTGTTCATCCAGGAATTGTTCGGATAGAGGGCAAGCATCCGGTTGAGGAACGCGTTGGTGGCCCAGGTCGGGTTGAGCCGCTGGGACACCGACCCCCAGCTTGCGCGCTGCTGGAACAGGCCGAGACTGTCGTGGTCCACCGTCTCGCTGACATTGTCGATGGACGACTCGACGATAACGGTCGTCATGGCGATGACCGCCGCTCGCTGGTGCAACCCGCGCGCGGCCACCGCCTGCACCACTTTGCGGGCGCAGGAGACCCGGTAGGCGGTCATGTGGCCGCGCATCTTGGCCTGTAGCAACGGGTTGAGCCTGGCCGCGGCCACACCGTCGGCCGCGCTCGGGCCGCTGGAGGAGCAGGGCGCCACCTGGTAGGCCAGGGCCGCCGCCGGAGTGGCGGCCACCGTCGCGACCGCGATTGCCAGGGCGAGGCCGACCTTCGCAAGGTTAGAAGATGGCATTGAAAGCACCCCAGTTGTTGCCGACCACCGTGTTGCCCGCCTGGAAGTGGCCGGCCCCGTCGCCCCGGTAGAGGTGCAGGTCTTTGGTCGTCGCATGCCGGGCGACGACGTCGGCGTTGCCGTCGCCGGAGAAGTCGCCGACCGACAAGAGCATGTCGAACCCGCCCCAGCCATGGCCGATCACCGTGCTGCCGGCCAGGAATCCGTTGGAGCCGTTGCCCCGGTACAGCACGAGCTCGTTGGTGGAAGCGTTGCGGGCGATCAGGTCCGCCTTGCCGTCGCCGGAGAAGTCACCCGGCGAGAAGATGGCGTTGAAGGCTCCCCAGTTGTTGCCGATGACGACATTGCTCGAAAAGCCCGTCGTACCATCACCGCGATACAGGACGAGATCCTTGGTGCTCGCGTTGCGGGCGATGACATCGGCTTTGCCGTCACCGGAGAAGTCGCCCGGCGAGAAGATCATGTCGAAAGCGCCCCAGTTGTTTCCCACCATCACGCTGCTGGAGAAGCCGACCGAACCGTTGCCGCGGTACATGAACAGGTCCTTGGTCGTGGCGTGGCGAGCCAGCACGTCCATCCGGCCGTCGCCGGAGAAGTCGCCCGGTGAGAAGACCGTGTCAAAGGCGGACCAGTTGTTGCCGATGACCACGCTGCCGTCGAACCCGCTGGAACCGTTGCCCCGGTAGAGGTGCAGGTCTGCGCTCGAGGCGTGGCGGGCCAGCACGTCCGCGTCGCCGTCGCCGTTGAAGTCGTGCATGGCCGGGCGCGCGGCCGTCCACCACGTTGTCTGCTTCCGCGCGCCACGCCAGCTGAAGCTGAAGTGGATGTGGTCGGTGTGCGGGTTGGGACCGGTGTAGGCCTGCCAACCGGCACCGGGCCGGTATGCCTCCCATATCTGGTGATTCCAGATGATGTACATCATCCCGAGGCGCCGGGCCATGGCATGACGGTTGCCGTACCTGTCCGTGGCGAGCAGCCAGGCGAGCAAGTCGGCGGCGTCGGCGCGCTGCGCGGGGTTGCCGTAGTTGAAGTGGTAGTCCAGTGCCCGTCCCTCCTTGTGCTCGCTCGTGCCGCCGGAATCGCAGGCACGGCTGATGCCGGAGGTATGGGTGCCGTAGGTCCGGTTGAGCAGATCCCTGAAACCCACGACCCCCGGCTTGGCGGTGGGATCACAGGTGTTCTGCCCGTCGTAGGCGGCATAGGCGTCGATCGCGGGACCGAAAGCCGGTGTCGGAGGCGCGGCCTGCGCCGCGCTCGGGGCGATCATCAAAGCTGCCGCCACGGCGGCCAGCAAAACGGCGGCCCTGCGATTGAACACGCTTGGCTCCATACTGTTCCTCTCGTCTAATTTGGACACACGCGCACCAGACGGCACGCCCCAGTGGGGAACCGATCTGTCCGGAAAGGTGTTCGGCGATTCAAACACGTGAACGCCTGAAGCCGACGTCATGCCGGCTTCAGGCGCTTTCACACCGCCTTCATGCGCTTCATGCCACGAGGCTGCGCGCAGCAAAGCGGGTGGGTGGCGTGCCCAAGCCGGCACGGCCGCCCACCCGCGAAAGGGTTGCTACTGCGCGAACGCCTGGAACTCGGCGATGCGCACGTTGAGGGCCTGGACACTGGCTGTCGTGCAGTCGGTGTTGGCTCTCGGGTCGTTGTCCTGCTCACCGGCGTAGTCGGGCGCGCCGGTGCACTGGTTGGTCAGCACCTCGATGCGCAGGTGCGACGCCTTGGTCCGCGGGATGTCGAACGACTTGATCATCAGCTCCGGCGCCCGGGGGCGCGGCTTGATCGAGGGGAACGCGTCCCGGCGGCTGGTGTAGACGGTGTGGAAGTCGGCCGCGTTGGCGCACGTTACGGCGCCCTTGGCCTCGCAGGCCAGCACCCGGAACTGCCGCAGTGCCGAGTACCGGCTCTGGGCGGCGCTGTCCGGATCCGTGCTGATCGTCGGGCGCAGCTGGGCACTGACCTGGACCCGCCGGACCGTCTGCGTGCCACCGGCCAGGTCGACCGTGACCTGCTTGCCGGCGACCGCACTGTTGAGCGAGGCCCAGTTGGTGGCCTCGTCGTCGTCGATCAGCTTGTCGAGGTTGATGCCGTCGCCGGTGGCGCTTGCCCCGGCCGCGGCCGATGCCAGGTTGAGCCGCATGTTTACCGGAAGGTCGCGCACCTGCCCGGCCTTGAGGCTGATCGGGCCGACGCGCACGAGACCGCGCCCGGGGGCGCGGACGATGAACTCGTAGGTGCCGGGGACCAGGCTGACCGAGTCGGTCAGCGGGGTCGCGGCGTTGGTGTCGGCGACCGGGACCGCGCGGGCCTGGTACTGGCCGGCGAACAGCTCGGCGCCGGCGATGACGGCGTCGTCGTCAACCGGCCGGAACCTGATCGTGGCCTCGTTGGCGTGCGGCGAGGTGAACCCGGGCGTCGGGTTGGCGTCGGCGGCGCCGTTGCTGACCGCGGTCTCACCGAGGCCGCGCTTGGCGAAGGCGTTCCACAGCAGGTCCTGGTTGGCGCCACCGAAGCGGATCATGTCGGCGGCCAGCAGGGCGTCGCGGGCGTCGACCTGGCTGTTCTGGCTGTTGGCCATGAGCAGGAACGAGTCGAACACCAGCTGGATCCAGCGGCGGTTGCCCGGGCACGAGGTGACCGGGGTGGCGCCGTTGGCGCAAGACTTCTGCAGCTCGCGCGAGCCCGCGCCGTACCGCCCGATCAGCGCCCGGCGGATGTCGAAGTTGGTCGCCGACCACAGCTCGCCGGAGGCGTGTACCTGCAGCCCGACGAAGTCGTAGTCGACACTGCTGTAGTTGAGCGGGCTGTCGCTCATGTTGTAGTTGCGGATCCCGGCGATCGGGTCCGTGGTCACGTACTGGCCGATGGTGTAGGCCTGCCGTCCGGGAGGTGCGTAACCGTGCTCGTTGATGTACTCCATCGCCAGCAGGTCCGACCAGCTCTCGCTCATGCCCTGCGGCGAGCTGAGGCCGGAGTTCGGACCGGCGATCATGCGGTTGGTGATGGCGTGGGTGTACTCGTGGCCGATGACGGACATGTCGTAGTCGCCGTCCACGCACGGGGCGTAGAACGAACCGGCGATCGGCTGCCACATGTACATGTTGGTGGTGGGAGCGAGGCCGTCGCGCGGCGTGATCTGGTTGGCGTTGTCCCGCGCCGCGAAGCCGGGCGGGCCGCCGCTGACGCCGCCGGCCTGGGCGTTGCCCTGCTCGATGTCGCCACCGAGGCCGGCTCCGCCGAAGTTGTCCTGCTGCATGTTCCAGGTCGCCTCGGTGAAGCCGAGGTGGTACGACCAGTCGTGCATGCGGTTGTGCATCGCGAACAGGTTGGCCCGCGCGGCGTCGATGTCGGCGCGCTGCGGCGAGGTGAACGTGTCCGGATGGCATCCGTCCCGGAACCACTGGTTGGTCCAGGCGTAACTGTAGTCACGGTCCGGCCGCGCGGTCGCGGTCTCGGTACCCACAGAATTGGCGTTGTTGCTGAACCAGTTGTGTACCGCTATGGCGTTGTTGCCACGGGTTGTCTGGGTGGTGACGCCGGTGACCGGGTCGACGTCCCAGGCCCGCGGGGACGCGGAGGTGCCGACGACCTCGTCGCATCCGGGTGCGGAGGTGAAGCACCAGTGCACGCGGGTGTCGGTGGAGGAGTAGTCGACCGGCGGCGCGAACGGGAAGACCTCCCACTCGGGGTTGTCGACGTCCGAGTCGACGAGGTCCTCGCGGACCAGGATGGTCCCGTCGCGAGCATCCACAAAGGTGGCATAGGCGATCGGCTCGGCACCGCTGAGATCGGCGCCCAGCACCACTTCGTAGGCTGCCCGCGCGCCGCGGTCGGCGGTGGGCACGGCGACCAGTTCGGTCGCGGCGATCGTGGCGTCGGGCGTGCCCGCGTCGGCTCGGGCGATGCGCTGGGCATCGGCGGGTGTCAGGGTCGCCGGTTCGGGCGCCGCACCGTCACGGGCGAGTGAGGAGTTGACATACCAGACGGCGCCGTCGCGGACGCCGATGGACACGATGCCGTCGACGGCGGCGGCAAGACCGCCGAACCGTTGGCGCATCAACACAACCGAGCCCAGGCCCAGCGGCGCGACGGTCAGGACCTCGAGCGCGGCCGCGCCGCTTTCGGTCAGGCCCAGCACCTCGCGGTTGGCGTTGATGTAGTCCCGCGCGGCTTGCGCGGGGTTGGCCGCTAGGCCGGTGGCAAGCGGCGCACCGGTGGACGCCAGGACGGCCGGGGTGCCCAGGGCGTTCCAGCGAACCGTGGCGGCGAGCTGGCCGGCGCGCTGCCTCTGCCGCAGCGTCGGGTCGGCCTTGGCGGCCCGGTTGTCCTTGACTTTGGTGGTGGCGTGGTCTCCAGGGGCCTTGGCCGTCTCGGTCTGGAACCCTGACTGTGGACTTGCCAGCCCGCCGGATCCGGCGGCGAACACGACAAGGCCGGCGACCAGGAACGCGGCTGTTCGCGTGAACGCACGGGGTGATGTGCGCACTGTGCCTCCTTTAGTCGAGTGGCGTATTTACGGTCGTAGGCATTCATACATGAGCCTACGTGCAATTGCGAATTGTCTGTACGTCCATGCAGACCGGTTTAGCGCCCGGCTCCGGTGGGCAATACGGGCGTCACCCGTTTTGGATCGCGACCAGTGGAGGCCCATCGTGAGCATTACCGCCAGAAGCACACGCCCCCTTGGGCAACTGCTGCGCGAGCGGCATCAGGTCGCCGTCGACCAGTTCGAAGTGCAGGTTGCCGAGGCAATCAAGTTGCGCGGCAACGGTTTGAGCACCGGCGACGTGGCCGACCTGGGAACGATGGTCGCCGACGCGGAGGAGCTCGACATGGTTACCGCGGCCTTGCGCCAGCAGGTGGTGAAGTTGCAGGAGGCGGTGGACCGGTTCGAGGCGGGCAACTACGGGGTGTGCGACACGTGCGAGGACCGGATTCCGAAGGCGCGGCTGGAGGCGATGCCGTGGGCGACGCATTGCGTGCCGTGCCAGGAGCGTTTGGACCGCCACTGACCCACTAGGTGCTCAAGCCAGGTGCTCAAGCCGGTTCGGGCAGGCGGTGCAGGTCGAAGTCGCTGCCGGCGACCGTGTTGCCGGACAGGATGGCGAACGCCGGGAAACCGTCCACTTTGAACGCTCGCGCCACCGCGCCCATCTCCGGTTCGACCACGACCCTCGCCACGTCGCGCAGGCTGTCCCGCATCTCCCGGGCGGTATCGGGTTCGCCGACGACCACGGCGAGGGTCTGGTCGCGGCCGCGCCGGCGGGCCCGCAGGATGAACCCGGGCAGGCTGTCAGCGCAGGCCGCGCAGGTGGGGGAGAGGAAGCCGACGAGCGTGGTGCCGCGAAGGCTCTCCCGCGTCACCCGTTCGCCGTCGACGGTCTCGGTGTCGAACCGGCCGACCCTGCCGCCGTTCTCCACCATGACCATTGCCTGCCGGTCCGCTGCGCTGCCGATGCTCAGCAGGAGCAGGCGGGTTTGCTTGCGCAGCAGGCGAAGGATCACCACGAGCACGACCGCGTTGAAGATGCCCAGGCCGATCGCCAGGGCCGCCGGGAAGCTGCCGCCCACGACACCGCCGTCCTCCGCGGATCGGGACAGGGCCGCGCCGGTGAGGGCGATCGCGAGGAGTGCGATGCACCGCCACAGGTCCGTGGGGCTGGGCGGCCGGGCCGAGGCGCCGAAGCAGTGGCACGGCTCGGTGACCCGGCGCTTGAGCATCAGCCCGATCGCCGCCGTGAAGGCCGCCATGAGCGCCGCCGCCACCAGGAACCCGCCCGGGGCCAGCGGTCCCTGCGCGATGCCGGCCACGAGCAGCAACGCCGTGATCACCTCGGCGGTGACAACGCTGACCGCGACAGCGGGGGCGAGCCGCGCCGGGATCCGCAGGGTCGCGGGCAGCGAGCGGCGGAATGAGAGGTAAATCCCGCGATCGTACACTTTGGACACTACCGACAGCCCGAAGGTGCCGATCAGCACCGCCTGGCAAAGCAGGATCAGCGCTGCCATCAGGTGACTCTGCCCATGTCGATCAGGGTAACAAGACCTGCGGGTGTGCGCGGGTAGTGTGGCTTTTGGACGATCCAACAGAAGTTAGATCGCAAAGTGGCAAAGTTTCGCTTCATCGAGTCTTCCTATCGATCGATGTAACGAATATCGTCGGCTGTTAGCAACTCGTACGTAATTAGTACGCACCTCGCGCGTAACACCACTGGCGAAATTGACCAATCCCGAGGATCCCGCAATCAGGCCGGCGAAATCACCGGTCTGAGCCCTACGCCCTGAAAACGTCCCTGACAGAGCGAGGTGCCATGCGACCTCTTCATCGGCGTGCGCTCGCGAGCCTTCTGGGCCTGCTCGCACTCCTGATTCCCGTCCCCACCTACGCCGAGCCCATCCCCGACAGCGCCGGCATGCAGTACAAGGTTCTCGTCTTCACCCGCACCGCCGGGACGCCGGTCGCCTCGACGTCCGCCGGTGTCGAGGCCATCCGGCAGCTCGGCAACGAGCTGCGGTTCAGCACCCACGTCACCGCGGACCCGAGCAAGTTCGACGAGGCGCACCTGAAGCAGTTCCGCGTCGTCGTCTTCATCAACACGACCGGCGACGTGCTGACAGATGCGCAGCAGGCGGCGTTCGAGGCCTACTTCCGTGACGGCGGCGGCTTCGTCGGCGTGCACGCCGCCATCGAAGCCGAACCGGCCTGGACCTTCCTGACCGAGGCGCTCGGCGCGCGAGCCGCGGGTGCCGTGACGGCAAGGCCCGCCACCATCAAGGTGGCCGACCGGGTCCACCCGGCGTCGGCGAACCTGCCCGAGCGCTGGAACCGCACGGACCGCTGGTACAACTACACCGCCAATGTGCGCGGCTTCTCACACGTACTGTCAACCGTTGACGAGTCGACCTATGCCGGCGGCACCATGGGCTTCGACCACCCGATCACCTGGTGCAAGGATTATCAGGGCGGGCGCTCGTTCTACACCGGGCTCGGCGGCACCGTCTCGTCATTCTTCGAGCCACTGTTCCTGCGCCACCTCGGCGGTGCGATCGGCTGGGCCGCCGGAGTCACCGACGGCGACTGCGGCGCGACCGTCCTGGCCAACTACCAGATGGACTTCATCGCGGCGCCGCCCAACGTCAGCGAGCCCATCGGCTTTGACGTGCTGCCCGACGGGCGCGTGGTGCAGACCGACCGCCGCGGCGGCGTGCGCCTGCACGACCCGGCGACCAACACCACCCACCTGCTCGCCCAGATCCCGGTCTACATGGCCAGCGAGGACGGCATGTACGGCCCCGCGGTCGACAACGACTTCGCCGCCAACAGGTGGATCTACCTGTACTACTCGCCGCCCCTGAGCACCCCGGCGGCGAACGCGCCCAACACCGGCGCGGACCCGTCGGTCTGGGATCCGTGGCTTGGATACTTCCAGCTGTCGCGGTTCAAACTCGTCGACGGTCCCGCGCCGACCCTGGATTTGGCTTCAGAGCAACAGATTTTGCGGGTACCGGTCAACCGTGGCGCCTGCTGCCATGTCGCCGGAGACATCGATTTCGACCGGCAGGGCAACCTGTGGCTGGTGACCGGCGACGACACCCCGGCCGGGGGCGGCAACTCCGGCGGGTTCGGCCCGTTCAACGATATGATCACGACGGCCGGGCTGTTCAACGCGCCGCACGTCGACGCGCGCCGGTCGGCGTTGAACACCAACGATCTGCGCGGCAAGGTGCTGCGGATCAGGGTGGCGGCGGACGGCTCGTACGCCGTGCCGGCGGGCAACCTGTTCGCGCCCGGTACCCCGCTGACCCGCCCCGAGATCTACGCGATGGGTCTGCGCAACCCGTTCCGCATCACGGTCGACGACGACGGCGTCGCCTTCGTCACCGACTACTCGCCGGATTCGCGTACGCCGCAAGTGTCCCGCGGCCCGGCGGGTACCGGACGGGTGATGGCGGTGCGCAAGCCCGCGAACTACGGCTGGCCGCTTTGCTACTCGCCGGATCTGCCGTACTACCGGTGGAACTTCAACACCAGCACGCCGCTTGACGATCCGCCGCAGGCGTACGAGTGTGACAACCCGGCGCACGGCCCGGAGAACACCTCCCGCTGGAACACCGGCCTGACTCTCTCGCCGCCGATCGCGCGGCCCGAGATCTGGTACTCCTACGAGGACAACAACCCGACCAATCCGCTGGGTACGCCGTGCCCCGCCAACTACCGGCAGAGCCCGCCCGGCACGTGCCCGCAGCTGTTCCCGGAGCTGGGGACGGGCGGCGTCGGGCCGCACGGCGCGGCGAAGTACGACTTCGACCGGGCGAACCCGAACCCGACGAAGTTCCCCGCCTACTACGACGGCTCCATCTTCTTCGGCGAGTTCACCCGGGACTACCTGCGTGAGATCCGGCTTGACTCGAAAGGTTCAGTCTTCAAGATAAACAATCTGCTCAACTGCGGGCCGGCGCCGGCCAACCCGGCACGGCCGTTCCTGTGCGACAACCCGATGGACATGATGTGGTCCGATGACGGCCACTTCTACCTGCTGACCTACGGGGACGGGTTCTTCAACGTGAACCCCGACGCGGCGCTGGTGAAGTTCAGCTACGTCAAGGGTTTGCGGGCACCGATCGCGGTGGTCAACGCCACCCCGACGGACGGGCGGGCGCCGCTGACCGTCGCGTTCTCCAGCGAGGGTTCGCGCGACCCGGATCCGGGTGACTCGATCCGCTTCGCCTGGGACTTCGACGGCAACGGGACGGTTGACTCGATCGACCCGAACCCGTCGTTCACATACACGGCCAACGGTGTCTACACGGCGCGGCTGACAGTCACCGACTCCAGCGGCAAGACGGCGTCGGCGAACACCACCATCACCGTCGGCAACACCTCCCCGTCGATCGAGGTGACCGTGCCGCTGGAGGGTGGCCTGTTCGCCTTCGGCAACAACATCCCGTTCGCGGTGACGGTCAGCGACCCCGAGGACGGGCCGATCGACTGTGGACGCGTGCAGGTGACGTTCGTGCTCGGCCACGACTCGCACGGCCACCCGGGTTCGACCGCGACCGGGTGCAGCGGGACACTGCCGACGCTCGTTTCGGATGCCTCACACGGCGGCAACGTCTTTGGCATCGTCAGCGCGTCATATACCGACCTCGGCGGGCCGGGCGGGGTACCCCCGCTGACAAAAATCGATCAGGTGACCGTCTTGCAGAAGCACCAGGAGGTCGAGTTCGCGGTCGAGCAGTCGGGCACGAACACCTCGCCGACCACCGATGTCGGGGGCGGGTTGCAGCGCGGTGGTCTCAGCAACGGTGACTGGATCGCGTTGAACGGCTCATATCGACTCGTCAACATTGACACGTTGACGTTCCGGACGTCGGGTGGATCCGGCACTGTGGAAATCCATCTTGACAGCGTCGATGGTCCACTGTGGATGACCGTCCCGATCGCGGCGACGGCGGACGCGAACACGTATGCCAGCCAGACCGTCCCGATCGCCGATCCCGGAGGCGCACACCGGATATACCTCGTCTTCCGGCCGGCCGCGGGTGGTCCGGGGAACAACTTCTTCAACCTCAACTGGGTCGAATTCGGCGGCGCCGGCATCGGCCTGCCGTAGAAGGGATGGGATTGTTCATGTTCAGGATCACCAGGCGCGGGCTGATGCTCGGCGCCGCCGCCACCGCCGTAACGCCGTCGGTGTTCGTGGCGTCGTCCCCGGCATCGGCCGACGACTCCGTTGCCGGCCGCGGACGGCTCATCCCGCCCGGCAAACTCGGCACCATCACGTTCACCCAGCGCGACGTGCCCAGCCGGATCGGCATAG
>DASUXL010000074.1:0-11594 GCA_036377915.1 Candidatus Limnocylindrales bacterium | reverse complement strand
TCGCGCTGTCGACGCCGTCTTCCGCGAACTGTGCATGACGCCGGGACCGTCCGAGCGCGCGCGCAAGCACGCCCAGCGCAACAACTGGAAGCCGCCGCTGTGGTGGGACAACATCGACGACCGCTATGACCGGGTCGGCGGAAATCGCCCGGTGAGCAAGGACGGTGTGGCATGAGGACCATCAAGGCACGTGCGCTCACCCCTGACCATGTCGGCTGCGTCGCCACCCATGCTGGAGCGTCAACACCCCAGCGGCTGGTCGGCGTCACTCTGTCGCTGACCCGCGCCTACCTCTACTGGGCGGGCGGCATCGACACGTGCATCCGCCTCGATGCCGACGTCACCATCCACGAGGAGGCGACATGAGCGCGGTCATCTGCTCCGAGTGCAGCATCGAGCCGACGACGCGAGAGGACGGCCGTTGCTACGGCTGCATGCTGGCCATCAGGGACGACACCGGGAAACGCAACATCGCGGAGTCCAAGTACGACCTCGACGACCTCGGCACCTGGCAGCTCGACCCCGTGCGGCGCGTCCAGGTGTGGGTTGCGACTCCGCCGGCACCTCCTGAGCCCGAGCCGCAGTGGCCCGAACTCTGGGACGACAGCGACACCAGCGCCTCCTATCGGATGCGAGTCCTGGTCGAGGACATCAAGAACGCCAAGAAGCAGGTAGCCGCATGACGACTCGAACACCCGCGCAAAACCCCACGTCAGACACCGAAACTGGGTACCCGGCGCAGTACAATTGGGACACAAATGAAACGGCCCCGGGCGGTGTTGGAGCACCGTGGTTCCCAGGGCCTTGCCGACTAACAAGGAGTCGACTCGTGACCCAGTCTTTCATGCCCACCGTCCGCATGGACACCACCCAGTTGGGTGGTGTCGCCTGATGCGCATCCGCTCCATCCGCCCGGAGTTCTGGACGTCCGAGGACGTCGCCGCCATGGACTGGCCCACACGCCTGGTCTACATCGGCCTGTGGTCCTACGTGGACGACAACGGCGTAGGGCGCGACGACGCGCGCCTGATCACGGCCGCCCTGTTCGCTCTCGATGAGGACTTCCGGGAGTCCTACCGGAGGGTTACCGGAGCCCTCTCGCACCTCTCGGAGCACTCCCAGATCACTCGGTACCTGGTCGACGGCAAGCCCTACCTGCACATCTCGGCCTGGTCCAAGCACCAGCGCATCGAGAAAGCGTCCAAGGGACGCTACCCCTCTCCGACCAGCGAAAACGCTGTGCCGCGGGCCGATTCCGGGAGTACTACCGGAGTACTCCCGGACATGTCGCCCCCCGGAGAAGGGGAGAAGGGGAGAAGGGGAGAAGGGGAGAAGGGGAAGAACCCCCTCGCGCATTCGCGCTCGGAGAAGGAGCTGGCGCCCAATCGCTTCGATGAGTTCTGGGCCGCCTATGACCGCAAGGTCGACCGCAAGAAGGCCGAGAAGGCATACGCAGCCGCCATCAAGAAGCCGGGCGTCACCGAGGACCTGATCATCACCGCCGCGACGCAGTACGTCGGCTGGCAGAAGTCCGAGGGCAAGCACCCGTCGTTCACCAAGCACCCGACCACATGGCTTCACGGCGAGTGCTGGAACGACGAGCGCGCTGCACGCCAGCCCGCGCCCATCCCCGAGATGAGTTCCAACATGGCCGCCCACATGGCCCTCGTCGAGCAGCTCCGCCAGGAGGAAGCCGACGCCCAGAACGTGTTCCCCATCGACCGACAGATCGGACAGTGACATGACACCCGCCGAAGCGAGCCAGGTCCTGGCCATCGCCGCCGGATTCGACAACCGCAAGCCCGACCCCGTCACCGCCCGGACATGGGCCGCCGCCCTCGACGGCTACCGGCTGGCCGACTGCGAGCAGGCGATCATCCAGCACTACCGCCGGTCACGCGAGTGGATGATGCCCTTCGACGTCATCAGCGGCGTCAAGCGCATCCGGTATGAGCGGCTCGAGGCTCACATCCAGAAGCACGGGCCGCTCCAGCCGCCTGCCGACCTCGACCCCGACGACACCGGGGCCTATGCCGACTGGCTGCACGAGGAGCAGATGCGCATCGCCAACGGGGACGACGAGCCGCCCGCGCTGGAGGCGTCATGAGCACGCCCGAACCGCCAGTGGCCAAGTACCGCTACACGCTGACCGTCACCGGCAACAGCCTGGACGAGATCGACGGCGAGATCACCGACGCCCTCAACGAGATCTGGTCCGAGCCCACCGTCGACTTCGAGCGCATCGGCGGACGCTCTCAGCGCAAGCTGGAGCACGCCAACCCGGAGATGACCCGCGAGCGCTACGACGCCGAACTGGCAGCGTGGTGGGCGGCGCGGAAGGACGCCCGCTCATGACCACCTCCGCCGCGGACCACGCAAAGGCGCTCCGGCTCATCCAGGAGACCGGCGCCACGCTCGACCAGGCCAACGCCGTCATGGCCCGCTTCCAGGCCAACGCCGTCATGGCCCGCTTCAACGCCGCCGGCATCCACCTGGTCAGCATCGACCCGCCCGTGGAGCCACAGACGGGACCCAAGGCCGAGAACCACCGGCCCGCATACGTCAAGGCCAAGGCAGCCATCGCCGAGGCCCGGAAGAAGACCAGCGCTGCCACCCAGGAGGAAGCATGACCCGGACCAACCTGGACCACCCGCACCTGTCGGAGGGCTGGGCGTTCCCCAAGCCCGACGGCAAGAGCCACTACTTCCGCGGTGGCAAGTCGCTCTGTGGCCGATGCGTACTCCCCTCGTCAGCCCGCGTCGCAGGACGCCTGATCGACAACGAGCCCACCGACTGCCTGACCTGTGGGGACATCGCGCTCGCTGAGGTCATCCGCGAATGGTGCGAGCACTCCATGCCGCCCGGTGAGTGCCCCGATTGCGTCGCCAACGCCACCAAGCCCACCGAGTACGAGGAGACCCACGATGCCTGAGACCGAAGACCTGACCGAGGTCGAGCAGAGCGCCATCTTCAACGCCTTCGCGCGGACGACCGGGACCAACAACGTCTCGCCGCTGCTTGCCGCCGTGCACGACATCGTCGCCGCTCGGGAGGCTGCCGCGCGTCGGGAGGCGCACAGGATCATCGAGCGCTGTTTGCGCCTGCGCAATGAGGATGGAACCCATAAGGTGCCCGCCAATGCCCGCAACATCATCCGCGCCGCGATGTACGGGGAGTCCTCATGAGTGAGCATGTGGAACTGGCCGAGGCTGAGCGCGAGGAGTTGGAGCGGTCCCTGCGTTGGCACTTCGCTGCACATGCCGAGCAGCCCAATCCGGGATATGCCGGGCTCGGCGTGCAGAACGCGGTCAACATCGTCACGCGCATCGTCAAGGCTCGGGAGGCTGCCGCGCGTCGGGAGGCACTGCTGGAGGCCGCCGAGCACTTCACCACCCGTGCCAATGCGGCGCACCGTGACGACCTCCACGTGCTCTCCGACGCTTGGGACCAGGCTGCGTCTGACCTTCGTGCCCTCGCCGAACCCGAGCGCGACGAGGAGGGCTCGTGATGACTGACATGTGCGTCTGTGGTCGCCCGATCAGGCAGGTCGACCTGTCCGGCACGGCGTTCTTCGAGCACAAGCCGCGCCGGGACTGCCTGACGTGGTGGCACGAGGACCCGGACTACTTCCCCACACATCAGGCCCGACCTCAGAGAGACCACGTGGCTGAGGCGGACGAGCTCCGGAAGCAGGTGCGGGGATGAGCGAGGAACTGCAGGTCCTCCAGGGACGAGAATTCGCCGCCGCCGTGATCTCCCTGTTCGCCGCTGCTCATCCCGGATGCTGCGACCACTGCGGATGGTCGATGAGTAGCCACGGTCGCAGCCAGTACGGGCCGGACTGCCCCGGTGGAATGAGTCCGGCGGCCGAGCGAGGTCACCTGCGCATCGTTCGCCGAGCCAGGGAGGTGCTGTCATGACCGTGACCCGCGTCAACAGCATGCCCAACCCCGAGCCCGAGGTGCCCATCACCGACCCGCGGTGGCTCGTCAGCACCCAACCCGACCCCACGCCCGAGATCGACGGAGGCCTCGACGGACGCGGCACCACGCACGCTGCAGACCTGCCCGCCAGTGCGCACGTCTGGGGACACCTGGCCGCACCGGTGGACTACAACGACGACCTGGAGGCAGAAGCGCCCGTGAGACGCGAGAAGTGCCTGCTGGTGGACCCGGACGGCGACTACCTGATGCCGGGGCGCTGCAAGAAGCCGCTGGGGCATGAGGACCGGCACGACTGGGGCGCCAACCACGGGGCGTTCCTGGGTGAGACGCGGCGGGCTGAGTTGCGGGACACGCCCTCGGGGAGGCTGCCTGTGCGGACGCCGGGGGCTGCGCTGAGAGACGAGGAGGGCTCAGATGGACCCGGGGGACCTGGCGAGGCTGCTAGGCCGGGAGAATCGATTCTCGGGCGTCCTGTGATCGAGAGTTGGCCAGCATGAAGACGCACTTCCATGACACGCACTATCCGGCTGGGCCGCTGAACCTGCGGTACGCCGCAAAGGAGGCGCTCGTCAGGATGGTGATCAGCAAGCACGAGAAGCGCTATGAGGGCGAGCGGTGCATCACCACGCTGACGCCGACGTGGCTGGGTCGCCTCCTGCCACGTCGGGCATCCGACTGGTTCGTCGACAAGGCGATGACCTTGTCTGCGCTCCGGTTCTACGGCGAGCACTTGACCGAGGAGGCGCGCCACCAGCACCTGCTCAAGATGCACCGCGACATTGACTGGTCACAGGTTCCGCTCGCCCGCTGGCCACGCGAGGAGGACTCGTGAACCTTCAGGCACTGCGGCAGGCGCTGGTGGACATCGCGACCGGGGTCATCACTCGGACGCTGGCTGTTCAGGGGCGCATCGAGTCGGGGATCAGGGAGCTGGAGAAGTGGGCGAACGAGGAGGGGAAGCGATGAGCAACGAGTGCCGATGCGGCCGGCCTACGCGAGACGTGGCCTACGTCTGCGAGACGTGCTGCGAGGAGTTCAAGAAGGCGCTGGGTGATGTGCCCGAGCTCGAGGAGGAGCTCACCATCACCATCACCCGACAGCGCGGCAAGGCGACCGAGGGCAACGGCTCGGCGTCGGCCACCTGCTCATGCAAGGACGACGAGGTGGACAAGTGCCAGCATGCGCTCATCCCGTGGCACGACAAGGCCGCCGAGGTGCAGCGCCACCTGCGCTCCATGCTCGTGCTGTGGGTGAAGTTCTGCTCCGAGGAGCGCGTGCGACACCGGACACGACGCCTCGCCCATGGTCCGACCCATGAGCGGTGCGGGCATGCCAGCTGCGAGGGCATCCTGCGCGGTGACTACCCGACCGACACGCTGACGTCCATGTCTGCGTGGCTGCTGTGGCGGGTCGATGGGCTGGCTCTGCGGGACATCGGACCGGACGCGCTCGACGAGATCACCGATGCGATCGCGAACTGCCGGCGCATCATCGACCGCAACCCTGACAGCGTGCCGTATGGCGAGTGCCTGACCGAGGACTGCACGGCCCAACTGCGTGGAGTGCGTGGCCATCACGAGGTGCGGTGCCGCCACTGTGGGTCGACCTACAACGTGGAGGAGCTGCGTGCCTGGCTGCTGGATCAGGCTGAGGATCGTGAGGTCAACGCTGCCACGCTTGGCCGTGCGCTGTCATGGTGGGGTGAGCCCATCAATGCGGCCACCATCAGGAAGTGGATCGAGCGCGGGAAGCTGCGTGCTGCGAGGCACGTCGATGGGCGTCCGGTCTACCGGATCGGGGATGCGCTGGATCTGATGCACGACACAACATCCAACAAGAGCGCGTGACACTTGGAAGTTCGGGGCCGAGGTGTCACACTTCTGGGTAGCGGGATACGTGCACCCTGAATCGGGGTACACCATCCACGCACATGACTGCGGTGGACGTATGGGCCACCAACTCCAAGGTCCCGACTTCACCCACGAGTCGGGGCCTTGCTCGTTGCTGGCAGGTGATGGCATGCGGGTGTGCAACGTACCCGGGTGCGGTGAGCTACAGCCTGAGCCACGGTGTGCTGAGCACAGACGCACACGTGAGCAGCGACGTGGCACGAGGCAAGAGCGTGGATACGACAGGGCCTACGAGCTGGACCGCTTGAGCGCTGCGCCCAAGGTCGCGGCAGGCAAGGCTGTGTGCTGGTCATGTGGGCAGCGCATCAGCCCACTAGCACCATGGCACCACGGGCACTGTGAGGATGACCGAGGCGTCATCCATGGCCCTGAGCACCCTCGTTGCAACGAGCAACACAAGGGCCAGGCGTGTCCTCACCCGTCGCACAGAGACGGCACCCCACCCACCCATGGGGGGTGACTCCCCTCGGCCTGCCACAGAGGACCGAGGGGAAGGGCTCTAGGAAGTCCGGAGGGTTCAGAACGTCCGCTCCCGCGCGCAAGGCACGGTGAGCACCCAGAAGCGGCGCAAGGCTGCTGAGGAGTGATCGACATGGCCCGTGGAGGCTCGCGCAACCGTTCCGGCCCGCAGGCTGACCCGAAGTCTCTTCGTTCGGCCGAGCGCGGCATCGTCTTGACCGCTCTCCCGAGCGAGGGATACCGCGGCGAGGTCCCCGAGTTCCCGCTCATGCGCTTCACGGTGATGCGCTGGGAGCACGAGGACAAGCGCCGCTACCAGGTGCTCGACGAGGAAGCCACCGAGGCTTTCCGTGAGCGCGAGGTCGAGCTCTGGAAACAGGCCTGGACCTACCCGCAGGCGTGCGCATGGGCTCTCGAGTCCTGGCGCTGGAACGCCGTGGCGATGTGGGTCCGCACACAGGTCGTGTGCGAGTCCTCGGATGCGACCGCGGCCGACAAGGGCGCCATTCACCGCTTCGCCGACCAGATCGGGATGACGCCGGCCGGCCTCAAGGAGAACGGCTGGGCGATCGCCCGTGACGAGGTCGAGGTCAAGCGCGAGGAGCGCACCGCGGCCATACCGCCGCAGTCCTCGGCGCGCGACCGGGTGAAGGTCGTCTCCAGTGGCGACGGAGCCTGAGTGGCCTGACGCCTGGCAGATCGACTTCCCTGTCCTGTGGGTCGCGATCGACTGGGAGGAGCGGCACTGCGTCGTCTCCAACCCTGAGGGCGGCGTCATCCGTGACGACGACGGCAACCCGATCCCGTTCGTCGAGTACCCGCAGCAGCTGTGGTGCTCGATCAACTGGTACCGGATCAAGCCCGAGGCCGAGCGCGGCCAGCTGAACACCGCGTTCTTCTACCGCCGGCTGCTCTACGTCGGCCCGCAGAAGTGCGGCAAGGGTCCCTGGATGGCCAAGAAGATCAAGGGCCAAGCCGCCGGCCCGGTCCTCTTCGACGGCTGGGCCACCAGTGGCGAGAAGTACACCTGCGCCGACCACGGATGCCCGTGCGGCTGGGAGTACACCTACGAGACCGGCGAGCCCATGGGGAAGCCTTGGGGCAAGCCGCTCATCCAGCTCACGGCCACCAGCGACGACCAGACGGACAACGTCTACACGCCGCTGAAGGCCATGCTGCAGTACGGCCCGGACGCCGAGCTCTACACCGTGGGCGAGGAGTTCACCCGGCTCCCGAACGACGGCAAGATCGAGACGGTCACGTCCTCGGCGCTCTCCCGCCTGGGCAATCCGATCATCTTCGCCGGCCACGACGAGACGGGCACCTGGACCGAGCAGAACAAGCTGCGCAAGGTCGCCAACGCTCAGCGCCGCGGCTCCACTGCCATGGGTGGCCGGGTCATCGAGACCACGAACCCATGGGACCCGGGCGAGGACTCAGTCGCACAGCGCACCTGGGAGACCAAGGCGCCGGACGTCTTCAAGTTCTGGCTCGACCCGACCAAGAACCCGGCCCTGCGCCGGCCGGACGGGAAGTTCTTCTCCCTGGCCAACAAGCGCGAGCGCCGCAAGATCCTCGAGTACGTCTACCAGGGCATCGCACACGTGGACCTCGCCGGCATCGAAGCGGACATCGTCGAGTTCATCGAGAACGACCGCGCCGAGATGGAGCGGTTCTACGGCAACATGGTCTCCGCCGGCGTCGGCCACTACATGTCCCCTGAGGCGTGGGCCGGCCGGATCGCCACGGTCGAGGTCAAGCCCCGTACCCAGGTAGTGGGCGGGTTCGACGGCTCCGACACCGACGACTGGACCGGCTTCCGGCTTCAGACGCGCGAGGGCCACCAGTTCACGCCGACCTTCCCTGACGGCCGCCCGATGGTCTGGAACCCCGCCGAGCATGGCGGCCAGGTCCCGCGCACCGAGGTCTCGGCCGGCATGGCGCACATCGTGGAGACCTACGACCTGCTGCGCTTCTACGCTGACCCTCCGTACTGGGAGTCGGAGATCGACGCCTGGGCCGAGACCTACGGCGAGAAGGTCGTCATCCGCTGGTACACGCGCCGCGTCACCCAGATGCACGCCGCGGCCGAGCGCCTGCTGACCGACGTCGCCAAGGTCGACTCGGGCTTCACGCACGACGACTGCCCGATCACCGAGCGCCACATCGCCGCCGCGGTGAAGTCGCCGCGCACTCAGAACCGCTACGTCCTGGCCAAGCCCGGCGACGGCCGAAAGATCGACCAGACCATTCCCTCCATCCTCGCCAACGAGGCATGGGGCGACGTCACCGCCGCCAAGCTCTGGCGCAAGCGCTACTACGCCTATTCAGCCTGACCGGAAGGGGGCCACGCGACATGGTGACTCCCGAGAAGGCCGCGGAGATCCTCGACCGACTGACCACGGAGCTCCGGCGCCGCCAGCAGGACGACGGCAACAACGACTACGGCGTGGAGACGCTCGAGAAGGCGTACCGCGGAGACTTCAAGCTGAAGTACGCCACCAAGGACTTCGACGAGTTCCACGGCCAGCGCTACAGGGGTCACTCCGACAACTGGACTGGCATCGTCGCGGACGCCCCGCACGAGCGCCTTGAGCCCATCGGTATCCGTCTCCGCGACAAGGAGACAGGCGACGACGGGCTCTGGGCAACCTGGGTCGACAACGACGCCGATGCCCTGTGTGACCTCGCCATGCTGGACGCCATCATCGCCAAGCGCGCCTTCGCGCTGGTCTGGGGCAACACCGCAGGCGAAGCACGGATCACCTGGGAGCACCCCTCGCAGGCGATCGTCGACTACGACCCGGAGACCCGCGAGCGTATCGCGGGTGCCAAGGTGTGGGCCGACGACGACCTTGAGTACGCCACCCTCTACTTGCCCGATGAGGTATGGAAGTTCCAGCGTGCGCGGGTGCAGACCAGCCTGGTTCTGTCCGAAAAGACCATGGCCACCTTGACTACCGGCTGGACTCCTCGCCAACCGGCTTCCGATGACGTGTGGCCGCTGCCGAACCCGCTCGGCAAGGTCCCGCTCGTCGAGCTCGCCAACCGCCCCCGCCTGATAGGGGAGCCGCTCTCGGACATCGCTGGCACGCTTTCGATGCAGCACGCCATCAACCTGTTCTGGGCCGAGCTGTTCGCCGTCGCCGACGAGGCCACCATTGGCCAGCGCCTCATCATCGGCGCCGAGCCGCCCATGGTTCCGGTCCTCGACGAGACCGGCAACGTCATCGGTGAGAAGCCGATCGACCTGCGCAAGTGGCGCCGCGACCGGACCGGCTTCATCTCGGACCCGACCGCGAAGGCCCACGAGTGGCAGGCGGCGCAACTCGAGCCGTTCACCAAGGTCATCGAGATCATGATCGGCCACGTTGCCGCCCAGACCCGCACGCCGGCGCACTACCTGCTTATCGGCGGCACCATGGCCAACGTCTCCGCGGATGCCATGAAGGCGCTGGAGACGGGCCTCGTGAAGCGCACCGAGGAGAAGACCCAGCACTTCGGCCGCGCGATCCGCGACGTCTTCGAGCTTGTCGCCCTGGTCGAGGACAACGAGGCCAAGGCGAAAGCGGTGCGCGGTGGCAAGGTGCTGTGGAAGGACGTGGAGAACCGCGGTGACGCCCAGGTTGCAGACGCGGCCCTCAAGGACTCCCAGATCGGCCTCCCGCTGCAGTACATCCTGGAGAAGCGTTACAACCTGCCGCCGGCCGAGATTGACCGGGTGATGGGCATGGTTCGCGAGAACCAGAACGACCCCGTAGCCCAGGCCCTGATCAACGAGCTCGGCAGTGGCAACACAGACACCCCCGCCGCCGACGGCGAATAAGTACCGCGCAGCCTCGGCGCTTCTGGCGCTCCAGGCCGCCCGCGCCGCACAGACAGCTCGCCCCAAGGGCCTCGCCGCACTCGCCCAGACCATCCTGCGCTACCAGATCATCGCCGCCACATTCGCAGACCGGGCGATCGGCGTGATGCTCGCCGACCAGCGCATCGAGGCACCTCCGCAGGCCACCCTGAACCTCCCGGCCTTCACAACCTCACCGCTCACGATCGAGCGGATGACCGCGAAGACCGAGACGGACGCCGAGTTCGAGCGTCTGGTCGCCTCGATCACCCAGGAGACCGCGCGAGCCGTCCAACAAGCGGCCGTGGCGGTCCGCCCGGAGATTGGGTGGGTCCGGCACCTCACGCTTCCCTCCTGCTCCCGCTGCGCCGTCCTGGCAGGCCGCGTCTACCGCTGGTCCGACGGGTTTCTGCGCCACCCCGGCTGCGACTGCACGATGACGCCGACCAGCGAGAACGACGACTCCATGGCCTACGACGTCGAGGAGCTCGCCCGCTCCGGCCAGGTCACCGGCCTGTCGAAGGCCGATCAACAGGCCCTCGCCGACGGAGCCGACTTCAACAAGATCGTAAACGTCCGCAGCCGCAAGGCCGGACTCACCGAATCCGGGCGCGTCCTCGAGCGCGCCG
Organism: Candidatus Limnocylindrales bacterium; assembly: GCA_036377915.1. Lineage (GTDB taxonomy): Bacteria > Actinomycetota > Actinomycetes > Mycobacteriales > Micromonosporaceae > Allorhizocola. Next base: position 808 of record DASUXL010000074.1, on the reverse strand, counting down.
GCCGCATGACTCCCGAGGGCATCTACCGGATGGCCTCGGACCGCGCAGAGGCGCTCGAGCTGCTCACGCAGCAGGGCTATCTGCGCTGAACCCTCCCGCCGCGCAAGGCGTCGGGCCGACTCTCGCAAGGGGAGCAACCATGGCTGACCAGGCCACCGACAGCACGACCGATCAGGGTGCCGACCAGACGTCTGTTGACACCTCGACCACCGACGCGACCGACCAGTCCGCAACGGACGCCGGCGCCGAGGACCAGGGTCAGGCCGCCCTGGGTGACGCGGGCAAGAAGGCCCTCGACGCCATGAAGGCCAAATGGAAGGCCGCCGAGCAGGCCGCCAAGGAGCGCGACACCAAGATCGCCGAACTCCAGGCCAAGGTCGACGGCACCGAGGCCGAGCACGCCAGGGCTCAGGAAGCACAGCGCGTCAAGGACGAGGCTCTCGCCGCGGCCAACGCACGCATCCTCAAGGCCGAGTTCCGGGCGGCTGCCGCCGGGAAGCTCAACGATCCCGCCGACGCCCTGGCCTACATCGACACGACCTCCTTCGAGGTCAGCGAGGACGGCGACGTGGACTCCGACGCGATCGGGGCTGCAATCGCCGACCTCATCAGCAAGAAGCCCTACCTCGCAGCGCAAGGCGGCCGGTTCCAGGGCAGTGCGGACGGGGGCGCTCGCAACGACGTCTCCACGGTTTCGCAGCTCACGCGCGCCGACATGGCGCGCATGACCCCCGAGCAGATCGAGGACGCCCGTACCGCGGGTCGTTTCGACGACCTGCTGAACGGCAAGTGACCACCTTCAGAAAGA
>DASUXL010000073.1:0-16520 GCA_036377915.1 Candidatus Limnocylindrales bacterium | reverse complement strand
GCACACGGCCGGCTCGCTGCGCTGGCACGTCACCGACGCGTGCTGGGAGCGCGGGCTGCTCGCCAGCTGCGCGGCGGACGCGAACGCGAAACCGGTCGCCGAATTCACCGTCGCCGCGATCCTGCTGTCCAACAAGCGGATCCTGCAGGTACGCGAGACCTACCGGGCGCACCGCGGCCAGGAGCTGAACTGGCGCGAGCGTTTCCCCGACGTGGGCAACTACCGCCGCACCGTCGGCCTGGTGGGCGCTTCCCGGATCGGCAGGCGCGTCATCGAGCTGCTGCGCCCCTACGACCTGGACGTCCTCGTCTACGACCCGCACCTGGAGGAGGCGGCAGCCACCGGCCTGGGCGTGCGAAAGACCTCGCTGGACGACCTGTGCGCCACCTCCGACGTGGTCAGCGTGCACGCGCCGGAACTGCCCGAGACCTACCGGATGATCGACCGGGCGCGGCTGCGGCTCATGCGCGACGGCACCACACTGATCAACACCGCCCGCGGAAGCGTGATCGACCAGGAGGCCCTCACCGCCGAGCTGACGTCGGGGCGGCTCAACGCGGTGCTCGACACCACCGATCCGGAGATCCTTCCGGCCGGCTCACCCCTCTACGATCTGCCCAACGTCCTGCTCACGCCGCACTTTGCCGGCTCGTTCGGCACCGAGGTCCAGCGCATGGCCGATCTGGCCGTCGCCGAACTCGCCCGCTACGCCGCCGGGCTACCTTTTCTGCACCCGGTGCATCGCGAACAACTCTGCCGCAGTGCATAATCGTCAGAGCATTCGAACACGCGATGATCGTATGATCGCATCGATCAGGACCCGAGGGGATGAGGCATGCAGCCAGGGCAACGCCACGAGGCGATCCTGAATGCGCTGCGCGACAAGGATTCGTGGCGCGTCACCGATCTGGCCGAGCATCTCGGGGTATCGGCGGTGACGATCCGCCGCGACGTCGACCTGCTGGCCGGCCGCGGCGAGCTTGTCCGCTCGCACGGCGCCGTCAAGCTGCCCCCGGAACCGGCCGTCGAGGCCGAAGGTCTGCTGCTCGGCCTGCTCGTGCCGACCGCGGAGTACTACTTCGGGGAGATCATCCGCGGGGCGCGCGCCGAGGCGGAGTCGCGCGGCGCCCGCATCGCGCTGACCATCAGCGAGTACGACTCCGACATCGATGCCATGCACGCCAAGCAACTGCGCGACCTCGGCGTCAACGGTCTCCTGATCACCCCGAGCGTGTCGGAACCGGCGGGAGAGACGCTGGAGTCGCTGCTGGCCGGGATCGAGGCCCCGGTCGTGCTTGTCGAACGTGACGTCGGCCCGGGCCGGGCCGATATCGAGCAGGTCCGCTCCGACCACGCGCAGGGCGGTTACACGGCAGCGGCCCACCTCGCCGAGCTGGGCCACCGGCGCATCGGCCTGTTTCTGCGCGAATCCGCCACCTCCCCGCGCATCGAGGACGGCGCCACCGCCGCGGCGGCCGCCCTCGGACTGACAATCGCCGCCACCGTAAAGCTGAACACGCCCTCGTTCCTGCCGCTCGCCTCGCTTATCGAGCGGATCGCCGCGGGCGAGATGACAGCCGTGATCGCCCACTCCGACCAGGAGGCGATCAAGCTGGTGCAGCAGCTGCGGGCCCACGGTCTGCGGGTACCCGAGGAGGTCTCCGTCGTGGGCTACGACGACGAGGTGACGGCCATCGCCGACCTGCCCTTGACCGCCATCGCCCCACCCAAATTCGAGGTCGGCGCCGCCGCCGTGGGTCTGCTCATCGATCGGCTGCTGCACCCCGAACGGCCCCCGCATCGCCTGGCACTGGTGCCGAGCCTGCGGATACGCGCCACGACGGGCCCGGCTCCGGCGTAACGACGCCGTCGGCGGCCGGGTGCCGGTCACCGGCGGCGACAGCGAGCAGACCTGGTGTCCGCGGGTCAACTGCCGCGGGTAGCCTGCTGCGGATGTACCTGCGACAGCTCCCCGCCCCGGCAGGTGGCCTGCCACCGCGCACCCCCGTTGCCAGCGATGCCCCGACCCTCGACCTGAGCGGAATGTGGCGGTCGCGGCTGCTGCCCACCGCTGACGGCCCGACCGACTTCGCCGATCCCGCCTTCGACGACAGCGGCTGGGAACTCCAGGCGATCCCGTCGCACTTCGGGACACCGGCCTACACCAACGCCGCGTACCCGTTCCCGGTGGATCCGCCGTTCGTGCCCGACGAGAACCCGACCGCCGACTACCGGCTGACCTTCGACGCACCGTTCACCGGTGAGGATGCGGTGCTGCGGTTCGAGGGCGTCGACTCGTGCGCCCGGGTGTGGCTCAACGGTGTCGAGCTGGGCGTGACCTTCGGCAGCCGCCTGCCGCACGAGTTCGCCGTCGGAAAAGTCTTGCGCGCCAACGGTAATGTGCTGGCGGTGCGGGTGCACACCTGGTCACCGGGTTCGTACCTGGAGGACCAGGACATGTGGTGGTGGCCCGGCATCTTCCGCGAGGTCGTCCTCATCGGCCGGCCCATGGATGTGCGCGTGCGCGCCGGCTACGACCACACGACCGGGCTCGGCAGCCTCACCGTCGAGGGCGTCGAGGGTGCCGAGGGTGCCGAGATCGTCTCCGGGCCGGACCTTTCCCGGCCGGTGCGGCCGTGGACCGCCGAGACGCCCCACCTCTATGACGTGACAGTGTCCGACGGCCGGTCGACCGCCACGCTCAAGGTCGGCTTCCGCACCGTCTCCATCGAGGACAGTGTGCTCAAGGTGAACGGGCGCCGGGTGCTTTTCCGCGGGGTCAACCGGCACGAGTTCCACCCGGATCACGGGCGGGTCTCCAGCGAGGAACTGATGCGCGCCGACCTGGAACTGATGAAGCGGCACAACATAAACGCCATCCGCACCAGCCACTATCCGCCGCACCCGCGCTTCCTTGAGCTGTGCGACGAGCTCGGCTTCTGGGTGATCGACGAGTGCGACTTCGAGACGCACGGTTTCGAGCTGGTGGACTGGCGCGGCAACCCGACCGACGATCCCGCCTGGGAGGGGATACTCGTCGACCGGGTCACCAGGATGGTCAAGCGGGATTACAACCGGCCGAGCGTCATCATGTGGTCGCTGGGCAACGAGGCCGGGGCGGGCCGCAATCTCGCCGCGATGGCCGCGGCCATCCGCGACCTCGACCCGACGCGGCCGCTGCACTATGAGCGCGACCGTTCCTACGAGCAGGTCGACGTGCACAGCCGGATGTACGCGTCACTCGCCGAGGTGGAGCAGATCGGCAAGACCACGGACAAGCCGTTCATCCTCTGCGAGTACGCCCACGCGATGGGCAACGGCCCCGGCGGCCTGAGCGAGTACCAGGAACTGTTCGAGAAGTACGAGCGGTGTCAGGGCGGGTTCGTGTGGGAGTGGATAGACCACGGCATCCGGGTCGGCGACCATTTCGCTTACGGCGGCGACTTCGGCGAACCGCTGCACGACGGCAACTTCATCTGCGACGGCCTGGTGTTTCCGGACCGGACCCCGTCACCCGGCCTGATCGAGTACAAGAAGGTCATCGAACCGATCCGGATCACGCCCTCGGGCGCCGGCGGGTTCACCGTGCGCAACCTGTACGACTTCCGCTCGCTCGACGGCCTCACCCTGCGGCTCGTCTGCGAGGTGGAGGGCGAGGCGGTGCACGAGAGCGAAATGCCCTGTCCCGCACTGGCTCCCGGCGAGACCGCCGAGCTTGCCCTGCCGCAAGTGTCCACACCGGACGGTGAAACCTGGTGGACGGTCCACGCGGGCGACATCGCGTGGGGGCATTGGCAGGTCAAGACGGGGACGAGGACCGCCCCGAAGAAGGTGGCGAAGCTCGACCGGCTGGAAGGCATCCTGCTGGAACCGCCGCGGCTGGACGTGTGGCGGGCGCCGATCGACAACGACACCTGGGGACCGAAGCTGGCGCAGCGCTGGCGAGACCTCGGCCTGGACCGGATGCGGCACCGCACCGTCTCGCGCACCGGCGACGTCGTCACGACCCGGGTCGGCCCGGCAGCCTCCGATCTGGCGCTGCTCGCCACCTATGAGTGGAGCGGGATCGAGCGTGGCCTGCGGCTGGACCTGACCGTGCGGCCGGAGGGCCGGTGGCCGGTTCCTTTGCCACGCTTGGGACTTCGCTTCGCGGTACCCCCGGAGTGTCAGGAAATTGAATGGTTTGGCGGCGGACCCGGAGAGTCTTATGCGGACTCGCGGCGGGCCAGCCGGATCGGCCGCTACCGCTCCACCGTCGCCGCGATGCAGACGCCTTACGTGTTCCCGCAGGAGAACGGCGCGCGAAGCGACGTGCGCTGGGCCGTGCTCGGCGATGCGCTGCGAATCAGCGCCGAGGAACCCTTCCAGCTGACCGTGCGGCCCTGGAGCACCGAGCAGCTCGACGCCGCCCGCCACACCAGCGACCTCGTCGCCGGGGACCGGATCTGGGTGCACGTCGACATCGCGCAGCACGGGCTGGGGAGCGCGTCATGCGGACCGGGGGTGCTGCCGGAGTACGAGCTCTGGCCGCGCCCGGCCCGCTTCACCCTGTACCTCCAGGCTCTCCGAACATCCGCCTGACCTGCGGATTTCACGATTGTCCAACATTTGCCGAAACTTTTCCGAATCCCCTTCCCCGAGCATGGTGGCGCTCTAGCAACCGTTTCCCATAGGAAGGGAGATCGCAAATGTTGGATGACATCCTGGCCTACAGCGACTGGGACGAGAACGAGGCCACGCCGCACAGCTGCCCAACGTTGTGCGAGGTCTAATCCTCGGCGCCAAGCGGTAAACCGGGCCGAGAGGCGACCGGTTGTCGCCGGGCGCCCTCGGCCCCAACCCCGATCGGAGAAACGAAACGGTGCCAGACATGGATTCTGTGACCATCGCCGCTCCACGACTGCTGCGGGGCGAGTTCGGCTGGTGGTACCTGGCGGAGCGCAAGCTGTTGCTGCTCAACGCAAACGTGGTCGACGAAAGCGACAGCCGGCTGCGCCCGGAGGTGGACGAGCGGCTGCGGGCGGCCGGGGTGAACGATCCGGGGCCAACCCCACCGTATTCGCTGACCGTCCTCACCACGACCACGTGCAACCTCGGCTGCGCCTACTGTTTCCAGAACATCGAGCAGGACCCCACCGGCGGACCGCGCCCGCCCCGGATCGCGGGAGTGGCGCTGCAGCGGGACACCGCGCGGCGCATCCTCGACTTCGTCGCCGACAAGATGGCCGAGGCGGACCTGAAGGAACTCGACGTGCACCTGTTCGGCGGCGAGCCGCTGCTCAACCCCGACGGGTGCCGCGACATGCTGGAGCTGGCCGCCGGCTACGGCATGGTGTCGGCGCAGATGACGACCAACGGCACCCTGCTCACGCCCGCGCTCGCCGGCGAACTCGCCGATCTCGGGCTCAACAGCGTGCAGATCACCTTTGACGGCAACCGGGAAGACCACGACGAGAGCCGGGTGCGGCGCTCCGGCGGCGGGACGTTCGACGACATCCTGGCCAACGTTTCCGCCGCGGCAAAGGCGACCGGCATCCGCTGGAACTTCCGGATCAACGTCAGCCAGAAGAACCGGGCCGGCCTGACCGAGATGGTCGAGCAGATCGCGGCCGGGGTTGACCCGTCGCGCTGCCGCATCGGCTTCGCGCTCGTCAACGACGTCGGCATCGGCTTCACCCACACCGTCGAACCCGATCCCGAACTCGTCGACGACGTCGTCGGATGGACCATCCGCGCCTCCGACCTCGGTTTCATCATCGGCCGCCCCCGGCCCGTCCAGCCGTGCCGCACCTGCACCTACCGCGACGGGCGGCTGGGCGCTGTCGCCAACGCGGACGGGATCCTTTACAGCTGCTGGGAAACGGCGGGCAAGCCCGGCTGGGAGGTGGGTACCGCGGGCGGCGGCTACCTGCCCGCCGGTGAGGTGAACGGGCGCTGGGTCGGCTGCGGCCACGACGCGCGCAACACGGATCCGCGGGCCGCGGCGCGCTTCCGCGACGCGGTTGACACCCGGGTCCTGGACTACCTGCATTCCCAAGGGCGCCTGGGGATGAAGACCGGCGCCGCCCGTACGGCCGGATAGCGGGCCGGCCATGTTCGACTCGGGGCCGCTGCGGGACAATGTTGACTTCCGGCGCTACTGGCTGGGCCAGGTCTTCTCCGACATCGGTACCCAGCTGTCGCTGGTGGCATTCCCGTTGCTCGTCCTGAGCCTGGGCGGCAGCGCGGCGCAGGCGGGCGGGATCGCGACGGGATCGCTTGTGGCGCGGACGGTTTGCCGCCTGCCCGCCGGTGTGCTCGTGGACCGCTGGGACCGCCGGCGCGTCATGGTGGCAAGCGATCTGATCCGGGCGGTGGCGCTGGCAACGATTCCCCTTGCCGCCTTGGCCGGGCCTATCCGGTACCCCCATCTGGTCTTTGTCGCGATCCTCGAAGGTGCTGTGGGATCGGTGTTCTGGCCGGCGGCCGCGGCCTCGATCCGGCGCCTGGTGCCCGCGCAGCAGCTGACCGCGGCGATGGCGACCAGCCAGGCGAGGGTGACCGCGGCGGGCCTGCTGGGCCCGGCGCTTGGCGGTTGGCTGTTCACCATGCACCGGCTCCTGCCGTTCATCGGCGATGCGATTTCATACCTCGTCTCGGCGGTCCTGATCGGACGGATCTCGACCCCGTTGCGCCCCAACGGTTCCAATGCCACACCGGCGGACCGCAGGCTTTCGGCAGGCTTCCGCTGGTTCGTGCGGCATCGCAAGCTGCGGGTCGCCGTGGTCTTCGGCAGCGTGGTGAACCTGATTTCGGTGTCCACCGTGCTCGCGATCGTCGTCACCGCGCAGCGCAATGGCCACTCCGGCACGACGATCGGTCTGCTGCTCGCGTGCGTGGGCGCGGGCTCGCTGTGCGGCGCGCTGGTCGCGACCGCGATCCTCAAGCGGATGTCGCTTCCCGCGGTCTTCGCCACCCTGGGCGCGGGCTGGGTGCTGACGTTCGCCGTCCTGATCGGTACCTCGTCGCCGTGGGTGGTCGGGCCGGTGCTGGCGGCGGTCTACCTGCTGGCCCCGCCCGCGGCGATCCTGATCGGCAAGATGCTCATCGCCGGAGCGCCCGAGGACCTGCTCGGCCGGATCACCACCGCGGGCGGCCTGCTCATGTCGGGACTTCCGGCGCTCGGCCCGCTGCTGACCGGCATTCTGCTTGGCGCCCTTGGGGAAAACGGCACCTGGCTGGTGTTGGCCGCGGTCGCCGCCGTGGCGACCCTGGCGTGCCTGCCCACCCTGCGAACATCCGAACAACTGGAGGAGCGCAATGAAGTTCTTCGACAAGCTCGTTGAGCAGTGGGGCGGCCGGTCCGCCATGATGTCCGCCCTCGGCAGGCAGCGAATGCACGGCCGGATCGCCAACGCGGAGTCGCTGATCACCTGGGACGGCGTGGGCGACCTATTGCTTGAACACAGGCTGGGACCGCCGCACCTGCGCGTGGTGGAGACGGCGGGGCGGCCGGTCAACCCGGCCCGCTACATGGACGGCAAGTCCTCGCCGCGGCGCAAGACGGTTCCGATCGTCGACGCGGCCCGGCTACAGTCCATTTTGGAGAATGGAGCGACGCTCGTCATCGACAGCGTCGACGAGATGCTCCCAGCGATCACCGAGGCCGCCTACGAGCTGTCCGATCTGGTGAGCGAGCCGGTGCAGACGCACATCTACGCCACGTGCGGCGACGCGCCCGCGTTCGCACCGCACTGGGACGTCCTTGACGTGCTCGCGGTCCAGGTGGAGGGCACGAAGCACTGGGACGTCTACGGTCCGGGGACCCCGTCGCCGCTTGACGCCGAGACCGACGCGGACAACGTCCGGCCCGCCGAGCCCGAGTGGTCCGGCGTGCTGGAGCCGGGAGACGCGCTTTACCTGCCGCGCGGATGGTGGCACGGCGTGCACGGGACCGGCGGCACGAGCCTGCACCTGAGCTTCGGGTTCCAGCGCCGCACGGGGATGACCTACGTTGGCTGGCTGGTCACCTTGCTGCGGCACGAGGCGGCGTTCCGCGACGACCTGCCGGTCGCCGGTGGCGGCGCGGAACTCCAGGCGCACGAGAAGCTGCTCGCCGAACGCCTCGTCCAGCTTGTGCGCGACCACCCGCTGGAGGAGTACCTGGCCGAGCATCTCAAGTCCCTGACCCCACCGGTGCCGTTCCGGCTGGACCCGAAATGAGTGATTCCTACCCGCCGGCCGAGCGGCTGGACCTTGTCGAGGATCTGCACGGTCGCAAGGTCGCCGATCCGTACCGGTGGCTGGAGGACCCGGACGATCCCAGAACCCGGGCGTGGGGCGCCGCCCAGGCCGAGCTGTTCCGGCGGGAGCGCGACGGCTGGCCCGGCCGGGAGACGATCGGCGCTCGCCTGGCCGAGCTGGCGCGGGCGGACACGATGACGCTGCCCCGGCTACGCAACGGTCACGCCTTCTACGCCAATCGCGCCGCGGGACAGGAACACGCGGTCCTGACCGTGCTGGACAAGGACGGCACTTCTCGAGTGCTGCTCTCCCCCATGGACATCGACCCCACCGGCAGTACCACGCTTGAGGCCTGGCACCCGTCGGTCGAGGGCGAACTGGTCGCCTACCAGCTCGGCGGCGGCGGGACCGAGGAGGCGCTGCTGCGGGTCATGGACGTGGCGACCGGCCGGATCGTCGACGGGCCGATCGACAGGGTCCGCGACTCGATGGTGGCCTGGCTGCCCGGCGGCACCGGTTTCTACTATGTGCGCCGGCTTGCCCCGGATCTCGTGCCGCCCGGCGAGCGGCAGTACCACCGGCGGGTCTACCTGCATCGCATCGGCACAGACCCGAGCGCCGACATCCTCATCTTCGGCGACGGGCGGGACAAGGCCGACTTCTACGCCGTCAGCCTGTCCGCCGATGGGCGCTGGTTGCGGATCACCGTCACCGCCGGTACCGCTCGCCGCACCGACATCTGGCTCGCCGACCTCGAGCGGACCGGACCGGAGCGGCCGGATCTGCGCGTGGTGCAAGAGGGTGTGGACGCCCGGACGGTGCCCTACATCCGGCCGGGGACGGGCCCGGACGACAAGGTCCTGCTGCTGACCGATCGCGGCGCGCCGCGCGGCAGGCTCGCCCGCGCCAAGCTGTCCGATATGGACAGTGGAGAGTGGGTGGACGTGGTGGGCGAGGACCCACCGGCGGTCCTGACCGACATCGCGGTGCTTGACGGTCCGGCGCTTGACCGCCCGCTGGCGCTGGTCCTGCGGACCCGCCACGCGGTCAGTGAAATCACCGTGCACGACCTCGCGGACGGGCACCGGGTCGGGACTGTGCCGCTGCCCGGCAAGGGAACCGTCACGCACCTGGTGGACCGGGTCGAGGGCGGTCACGAGGCTTGGTTCGACTACTCCGACTTCACCACCCCGAGGACCGTCTACCGGTACGACGCGCTGACCGGCCAGGTCGGCCCATGGCTGGACCAGGAGTGGCCCAAGGTGCCCGGAATCGTGACCCAGCAAGTGGTCTACCACTCCCACGACGGCACGCCGGTGCGGATGTTCATCCTCTCGGCCGCCGGCGCACCCGACCGCCCGCGCCCGCTGATCCTTGCCGGCTACGGCGGTTTCGGCATCTCGCTGCCGCCGGACTACCTGCCGCTGATCCCCACCTGGATCGAGGCGGGCGGCGTCTACGTGATCGCGAACATCCGCGGCGGTGGCGAGGAAGGCGAGGACTGGCACCGGGCCGGGATCCTCGGCCGCAAGCAGAACAGCTTCGACGACTTCGCGGCCGCGGCCGACAAGCTCGTGGCCGACGGCTGGACGGAATCGTCCCGGCTTGGCATCTATGGCGGCTCCAACGGTGGGCTGCTCGTCGGCGCCGCGCTGACCCAGCATCCGGAGAAGTTCGCCGCCGTGGTCTGCGTGGCGCCGCTGCTGGACATGGTGCGCTACGAGCGTTTCGGGCTCGGCCCGTCCTGGCGGCGCGAGTACGGCACGGCCGCGGACCCCGAGCACCTCGACTGGCTGCTGTCCTACTCGCCCTACCACCGGGTCCGCCCCGCAACCGCCTACCCGGCGGTGCTTTTCACGGTCTTCGACGGCGACACCCGCGTCGATCCGCTGCACGCCCGCAAGCTCTGCGCGGCGTTGCAGCACGCCTCGGTGAGCGGTCACCCGGTCCTCATAAGGTCCGAAGGTGATGTGGGGCACAGCCTTCGGGCGCTGTCGCGCGGGGTGGAGCTGCTCGCCGACATCCTTGCCTTCTTCTCCATCCACTTAGGGCGTTAATTTGCTACGTATACTTTCGGCGTCGGGGTGGTGCAGGTCCTCCAGGATCGACAGGGCGTTGCGCCACGCGGCGACGGCCTCGGCCGCGTCGCCGACGGCGTTGTGCGCGTCGCCGAGGTAGGTGAGGCTCACCGCCTCGTCGTAACGGTCGCCCAGCTCGCGGTAGAGCTCGATGGCGTTGCGGTAGCAGGCGACGGCCTGCTCCTGCTCGCCGAGGTGGTGATGGGTGTACCCGAGGCTGTCCCAGGTGTCGGCCTGGCCCAGGCGGTCGCCGAGCTCCTGCAGCTGAGCAAGGGCGGTGCGGCACGAGACGAGCGCCTGCCGGTGGTCGCCGAGCAGGGTTTGGTACCAGCCAACGGCGTTGAGTGCGCTCGCCTGCCCCGGAAGCCATCCGGCCATCCGGAACAGATCGAGCGCCTCGGTCGCGTGGTCGAGGGCTTTCGCGTTGCGGCCCTGGCGTTCCACCACCTGGCTGAGCCTGAGGTGGGTTTCGGCGAGCCCGACCTGATCCGCGGTCTTGCCGTAGAGTTCCAGCGCCTGCTCGAGATGGGAGTAGGCGTCGTCGAGCCGGTCAAGCCGGGTGCAGGCGCGCGCCACGTAGCGGTGGGCACGCGCCTGCTCGACCGGATCATCCTGCTTGCCCGCCGCGGCAAGGGCGGCAAGCCCCGCGTCCACCCAGTCCTGCCAATGCCCGCGGCGATCCAGAAACACCGTCATCGTCCAGGCCAGCTGCCACACGTGGGACGCCAGACCAGCGCGCTCGGCAAGCCGGATGGCGCCGAGCAGGACGTGATGCTCGCGGTCGAACCAGTCCATCGCCCAGTCGCGATCGGCCGGCGTCTCCGGGGTGACCCCGCGCCGGGCCCGGCCGACCGCGATCGGATCGCGGGCCGGGCTCACGAGCATGGCGGCTGCGTGCGCGGTGTGCAGGTAGTGGTCGATCAGCCGGTGGGTTGCCCGGGTCCGCTCGGCCTCGGTGTCGAAAAGCCGGTCCTGCTCGATGGCGTAGGCGCGCAGCAGGTCGTGGAAGCTGAAGCGGCCGGGCATGTCCTCGGCCAGCAGGTGATCGTGCGTAAGCTCGGCGAGCACGGCCCGTGTCTGCGCGGCGGGAAGCGCCGCGAGGCTTGCCGCGGCGGGGGCGGAGATGTCCGGGCCTGGATGCAACCCGAGCAGGCGGAACAACCTTGCGGCGGGATCGGACAGGGTGCGGTACGACCAGGAGAAGACCGCGCGCAGGTTGGTCCGGGGGTCGGCGGCCGCGAGCGCGTCCAGCGGGGTGTTGGTGTTTCCAAGCTCGTTGGCGAGGACGGCCAGAGGGAAATCGGGTCGGGTCACGGCGCGCGCGGCCATGACCGTCAACGCCAGCGGCAGCCGGGAGCACCGGGTGATGATGTCCGCCGTCGCACCGGGTTCGGCCGCAACGCGTTGCGCGCCAAGGCGATCGGCGAGCAGATCGTACGCCTCGCCGGTGCTCAGGAGATCCAGGGTGATCGAGTGTGCGCCCTCGACGGCGAGCAGGCCGGTAAGCTCGTTGCGGCTGGTCACCACGACCAGGCAGCCGGGCATTCCGGGAAGCAGCGGCCGCACATGCTCCGCGTCGCGGGCGTTGTCAAGCACCACAAGCATTCTCCTGCCCGCAAGCAGGCTGCGGTAGAGGGCCGCCTGCGCGTCCAGCCCGGCGGGGATGCGTTGCGGGGGCACGCCCAGCGCGTCCAGGAACCCGCGGATCGCCTCGGCCGCCGTCACCATCGATCCGCTCGGGTCGAACCCGCGCAGGTTGAGATACAGCTGCCCATCCGGGAACGCCTCCGCGACCCGGTGCCCCCAGTGCACCGCGAGCGCGGTCTTGCCCACCCCGGCCGTACCGGACACCGCCGAGATGACGACCGCGGTCGGCCCGTCGCCAGAAACGTTGGCCAGCAGCGCATCCAGCGTCGCAAGCTCGCCGGCCCGGCCGGTGAACGCGCGCGGCGCCGCGGGGAGCTGATGCGGCACCGGGGACTCGCTGATGGAAAGGCTCGGAACCACGGCCGGGGCCAGCGCGAGATCGGCGGTGAGGATCTGCTTGTACAGCTGCTGAACCGGCGGGCCGGGATCGGTACCCAACTCCTCGGCCAGGCCCTGCCGGAGCTTCTCGAAGCGGTGAAGCGCCTCGGCCTGCCGGCCACACCGGTACAGGGCGAGCATCAGCTGCCCGACCAGCCGCTCGTCCTGCGGGTGCGCCGCGGAACGCACGGACAGTTCGTCGAGCAGCATGGCGTGCCCGCCGCAACGCAACACCAGATCGTTGCGGTCAAGCTCCGCCGCAAACCGTTGAGCGTTAAGGGAAACGCGCACGCCGTTCAGCCACGGGCTCTCCAGGCTGCCGAACGCCTCCCCCCGCCACAGCTTCAGCGCCCGCTCGAACAACCGCACAGCCTCGTAGTCGTCGGTGGCTTCGCGCGCTTGCGAGACAAGGAAACCGAACCGGTGCATGTCCACGGCCATCGGATCCGCCGACAACCGGTACCCGTCCGGCAGGCGCGCTATCCCCACCTCATCGGTGCCCGACAGCAAGCGCCGGATACGCGACACATAGCCGGACAACGCGTTGCGTGCGCGCTGCGGGAGCCGGTCGGCCCAAACCCGGTCGACCAGCGCGTTGACCGGGACCGTCCGGTTCACCTCGACCAGCAGCGCCGCGAGCACGCCCCGCTGCCGCGCGTGCCCCAGATCCAGGACCCGCCCGTCAACCAGGACCTCCATGTCCCCGAGCAGCCGAAACTCCAATGCCATGGCATGCCTCCCCACATCGCCCCATCCGGCAGCATTTCGCGTCGGGCGCAGGCGGGCAGCCAAGTTCATGACTCAGGGCATCGATGCCGGCCCTTCACCACGATCTTTCAGGGCGTCGATCAGCAGGTTTCTGCATTCGCTCAGGATTTGGGGGTACCGGGAATCGGCGCTCAGGTCGTGCAGCTCCTGTGGATCGGTGGCGAGGTCGAAGAGCTGTTCTTCGCCGGTCGCCGACAGCCACACGTACTTGTGACGGCCGCGCAGAATCCATTGCAGCGACTGCTCCAGAAGCGTGTGTTCGCCGTGCAGATGCCGCCGCCACGGCGCGTTGTCGTTGCGCAGCAACGGCAGGACGCTGCCGCCGTCGATGTCTTCCGGTGGCGTGACACCGGCGCAGGCGAGCAGCGTGGGCATGACGTCGCGCAGCTCGACGATCTCGTCGCGGACGGCACCGGCCGGGATCTGCGGACCGTGCAAGAGAAACGGGATGCGGCTGGAGCCTTCGTAGGGGTACCCCTTGCGCCACAGGTGATGGTCCCCGAGCATCTCGCCGCGCGCCACCACTGGCCGACCGGCGGGTCGGGCATGGGCGCGTCAAGGTATTGCTCGAAGGCCCAGCGGGGCGGGTCATAGGGCGGGTGTGGCCGGTGGAAGGAAAGGTAAAGGAAGAACGGCACGGTGGGGTCACGCCGGTAGAGCCAGCGGATGCCCTCGGTGACAACCCAATTGGTCGGGTGGAGCGCCTCGGGTCTGTCCCACGGCCGGGCGACGACGGAGTTGCAGTTCAGGCCGTTGTCGAAGTAGTCGGCCGCGGCGCTCTGCCCGGACTGATCGCGCAGCCAGACCAGGTAGTCGTCGTAGAACTCCACCGGCCGGTCGCGGTGGCGGGCCGCGTGCAGATAGCCGTCGTGCAGCAGGACGTCGTCGAACCCGATGCGGTTGCGCTGCGGGTGGACGTGCATCTTGCCGATGGCGTACGTCTGGAAGCCGGCCCGGCGGAACTCGCCCGGCAGCGTGGTGGAGTGCTGGAACGGTACCCCCTCCTGATAGCCGACGCGGCCGTGCCGGTGCTGCGACAGGCCGGTCATCAGCGCGACCCGGGCGGGAATGCAGGTCGGTGTGGCCGAGTAGGCGCGGTTGAACCGCGCTCCCCCACCGGCCAGCCGATCCAGGGTGGGCGTGTGCACGACCGGATGTCCGGCCGCGGACAGGCAGTCGCCCCGCCACTGGTCGGCGCAGATGAGCACAACGTTGGTCACAGCTTCACGGCCCCGGCCTCCACACCCTTGTAGAAGTAGCGCTGGGTGAGGAAGAACAGGATCAGCATGGGGATGACGGAGATGATCGAACCGGCCATGACGACCCGTTCATCGACGCCGAAAGCCGAGTTGCTCAGCCGCGCCAGGCCCAGCGGCAGCGTGAAGCGCTCCTCGGAGTGCAGCACGAGCAGCGGCCACAGGAACTCGTCCCACGCGCTGACGACCGTGTTGATGCCGACGACCATCATCGCGCCGGTCGACGAGGGTACGAAGACCCGCCAGAACCGCTGCCATTCGGTGGCACCGTCGAGCAGGGCGGCGTCCTCGACCTCGTGCGGGACCGCCAGGAACGCCGATCGCATCACCAGAACGTTGATGACGCCCACGAAGCCGGGCAGCCAGACCCCGGCGATCGTGTCCATCAGCCCGAGATCGCGGACCGTCAGGTAGAGCGACACCATGATGGACTCGAACGGGAACATGATGCAGGAGATGAGCAGCACGAAGACGGCCTTGCGTCCGCGCCATCCGGGGCGCGAAAGCATGTACCCCCCGAAGGTGGCGAAGATGAGCTGGCTGGACAGGGACAGGACAACCAGCAGCAAGCTGTTGCGCATGTAGGTCGGGATGGGGATCTGGGTGATGACCGTCGTGTACGCGTTCAGCGACGGCTGCTGCGGCAGCAGAGTCGCCGCCTGGCCGTAGATGTCCTCGGCATGCCCCTTCAGCGAGGTGGTCAGCTGCCAAAGTATCGGGCCGACCATCAACACCAGCACGGCCAGCAGCAGCGCGTACCGCATCACCAGCTCAAGCGGGCGGCTTGCAGACCTCATCGGTTTTCGTCTCCTTTGGACAGACGTCGGCCGAGCAACGCGAAGACCAGCGTGAGCAGGAACAGCGCGACGCTGAGCGCCGAGCCGTAGCCGACGTTGCCGGCCAGCGGATCCAGCGCGGCGGCGCGGATGTAGAACGGCAGCGTGGATGCCTGCCCGCCGGGGCCGCCGGTCGCGCCACCGAGCAGGTAGATCTCGGAGAAGATGCGCATGCAGCCGATCGATGTCAGCGTCCCGACCAGAAGCATCATCGGCCGCACGCAGGGGACGGTGACGTGCCAGAAGCGGCGCAGGAAACCCGCGCCGTCGACCGAGGCGGCCTCGTGCAGCTCCTTGGGCACGTTGCCGAGCGCGGCCAGGTAGAAGACCATGTACCAGCCCAGCCCTTTCCAGACCGTCATCGCCATGCAGGCCAGCAGGAGCAGGGTGGCGTCGGACAGGAACGGCAGCGCCTCCTGGATCACGCCGATGCGCATCAGGATGCTGTTGAGCAGACCGTCGTCGCGCAGCAGCGACCGCCACGCCAGGCCGACCACGACCACCGAGGCGAGCACGGGGGTGTAGAACGCGGCCCGGAAGAAACCGATGAACGGAATCTTCTTCTCCACCAGCACCGCCAGCAACAGCGGCGCGAAGATCATGGTGGGGACCACGATGACGGCGTAGAAGATGCTGTTGCCGATGGCCGACCAGAACGCCGGATCGTCGATCAGCCGCGCGTAGTTCTCCCAGCCCACGAAGCTGGCCTGGCCGCCCAGCGGCCGGGCGTCGGTGAACGACAGCACGATGGTGTTGAAGAACGGGAAAAGGCCGAAGCTGACGGCCGCGACAACGGTCGGCGCCAGCCACAGGTACGGCACCCACCAACGCCGGTGCAGGGCGGCACCGCTCGCCTCGGGCGCTCGCAGCCATTTGCGCCGGGCGCGGGTACGGGCGGCCGCCCCCACCGAAGTGGAGGCGGCCGCGGCGGGAATGCTCGTCATACCCTTGTTCTCACTTGACCTGGGCAAGGATCTGGTTGGCCTTGTCCTGTGCGTCCTTGAGGGCCTGGGCCGGATCCTTGTCGCCCTTGATGGCCAGCTGCAGCTCGGCCGTGACCGGTGCGCCGATGGCGCCGCTCCAGATCGCCATCAGCGCGTCGGCCTTCGCGCCGGTCGCCGCTGCCGCCGCCACCTGACGGGCCTTGCCGAACGCCCCGTCGCCGGCCTTAGGGCTGGTGAAGAACGGGTCGCTCAGCGACGCCGTGGTGGTCGGGAAGATGACGACCTTCGGGTGCTGGCACCACTTGGTCTGGTTCTCCGCGTTGAGCAGGAACTGCGCGAACGCCGCCGCGGTCGCCGGGTTCTTCGACGTCACCGGGACCGCGATGTACT
>DASUXL010000072.1:0-10385 GCA_036377915.1 Candidatus Limnocylindrales bacterium | reverse complement strand
CCGGCAGGAGGCCAAGGGCCACGGCTGTTTCAGCTGGACCGGCGGCTCGTTCCCGGGCGGCGACGGCATCGTCTACCTCCCGTCCGGCGCCGGTGAGGTCCCGGCGAGCGGCAACGATCGCTCGGTCGGGTACCGGCTGGTCGACACGTTCGCCGCGGGTGGCCTGTGGGATCACCGCGCGGACCCGCTCACCTTCGCCAGCCTCGGCACCCTGCGCGGAAACAACGGCCAGGACAACGCGGCGAACACCGCCTGGGGTTGGGACGACGGCGACGACGGCTCGGACCTGCAACGCGGGCTGCTCGCCACCGACCCGGCCAGACTGGTATCCGTCTATTTTTCGAACGAAGGGACCTTCTCGCTGACTTACACCAGGAACTCCTATCGGTAGCATTTCTGCGTGCCCCTCCAGCGCCGTCACGGTGTCGCCACCCTCAACCGAGCGCGTGCCCACGTGGACGCGGGTGAACTGGCGGCAGCGCAGGAGCTGTTGAGCCAGATGCTCGCCACGCTCCCGCCGGATGCTCGCAAGGCGCGCCCGGCCGAGGCGGAGGCGGTGGTGCTGCAGACCGGTGTGCTGCTCAGCCTCGGCGAGCCCCATGCCGCCCGGGGCTGGGCAGCCTACGGCCATGCCACCTTCCGCCGCCTCTACGGCGACCGGGACAGGCGCACGTTGCACAGTCTCGGGCTGCTGGCGGCGGTGCTCACGCGCGTCGGCGCGCACAGCCGCGCGGCGCAGCGGTACCAGCATCTGGTCGACATTTTCACCGAGCTGGAGGGTGCGCGTTCGGAGAAGGCCCTCGCGGCCCGCGCCGACCTGGCGACCGTGGAGCATTCCCGGGGCCGCTGCGTCAAGGCCCGCCAGGAGCTTGCCGACGTCATCGCCGACCATCAGGCCGCCTTCGGCCCGGTCCACCCGGTCGGGGTGCGCATGCTCGCCCGCCTCGCCGCCATGTACCGCGACTGCCGCGACCCCGATCGGGCCACGGCCCTGCTCGACCAGGCCCGGTCCAACGCCATCGGCCTGCCGGGCGAGATCATCGACCTGCTCACGGTCGCGTCGCGGAGCAAGCCCGATCCGGATCACGTGTGTGAGGTACCGGCCCCGGTGGACGTGGAGACGCCGGTGCAGGTGGCGGTGCGGGAGGGCCCGTTCGCGTCGCCGTTCAGCACCGTGTCGTACCTGCCCGAGCATCCGCTGCTGGTGGCGTGGGAGCTGCCGACCGTGCAGCGGGCGGTCCGCCCGCCCGCCAAGCGCCTGTCGCCCGCGGCGATGGCCCTGCTCGCGGCTATCGTTGGCATAGTCGCCGTAACCGTGCTGTTCGTGATGCTCATCTCATCGGTCCGAAGCGGCTGAGACGCGCGGGAGCCTCCCGCACGCCTCAGGCGCGGAGCGTCCGCGCGCTCGTGATAGAACTGGGCACGCGTGCTGGGCGGGATCGGCGAGTGAGGGAGGCGTGGTGTCGGGTTCGAACCGGATCCTCACGGTACCCAACCTGATCAGCTTCGCCCGCCTCGCCGGGGTGCCGCTTTTCCTCTACCTGTTCCTGGTGGAGGAGCGGCTGGGCTGGGCGGTGGTGGTGCTGGCGGTCGGTGGCACCTCGGACTGGATCGACGGTTACCTTGCCCGCCGCCTCGGCCAGGTCAGCCGCCTGGGCGAGCTGCTCGATCCGTTCGCCGACCGGCTCTACATCCTTGCCACGCTTGTCGCCTTCACCGTGCGCGATGTGGTGCCGTGGCAGTTCACGGCGGCACTGCTGGCGCGCGACGCGCTGCTGCTGGCGACCCTGCCGGTGTTGCGCCGCCTGGGTTACGGCCCGCCGCCGGTGCACTATCTGGGCAAGACCGCGACGTTCATCCTGCTGTTCGCCTTCCCGGTGCTGCTGCTGGCCTGGGTGACGACCGGCACCGCGCACGATCTGGCGTATTCGAGCGGGTGGGCGCTTGCCATCTGGGGTCTGGGGCTCTACTGGCTGGCCGGGTTCCTCTATCTCAAGCAGTTCGCCGAGACGATAAAAGAGCACAGGCTGAGCACGACATGACCTCCGACCAGGGACCCAAGCCTCGGGTTTACCAGGCCGACTTCCTGACGGCCCTGTTCCGGGAGCCGCTGGATCCGGCGTATGCGCAGGCGGCCGAGAAGCGGCGGGACGGCCCGCCGCCGCCCCGGTGGAGGTTGTTGACCCGCAAGGGAATAGCGCTCGTGGTGCTGGTCGTGATCGGCTTCCTGTTCGCCGTTGCCTACCGGCAGGTGGCCCGCGACGCTCCGGAGCGGGAGAAGGTGCGCAACGGCCTGATCACCCGGATCAACGAGCAGAAGGAGAACACCAGCCGGCTCGCCGCCGAGGCCGAGGGTTTGCAGGCGGACGTTTCGATGCTGCGCGACCTGGCGTTGCAGGATCCGGATCAGGCGCGGGAGCTGCGCCAGCTGGAGGCGGCGACCGGGGTCAGCAAGGTGACCGGCGACGGGCTGGTGGTGCGCCTGTCCGACGGGCCCGACGCGGCCACCAACGATAAGGCACAGATCCTCGACTACGATCTGCAGCAGCTCGTCAACATGCTGTGGTACTTCGGCGCGGAGGCGATCTCGATCAATGGGCGCCGGCTGACGTCCGTTTCCGCGATCCGCAAGGGCGGTGGCATCTACGTGGGTGACTTCCCCGTGGCAAGCCCGTATGAGATCTCGGCGATCGGCCCGCCCGACCTGTACGACCAGTTCAACAAATCGCTGACCGTGCAGATCTACCGCGACCTCGCCCAGCGGCCCGAGCACCGCTTCGGCCTGAAGATCACCAAGCGGGACGATCTGGTGCTGCCCGCGGCGCTCCTGCCCGAGCTGCGCTATGCCAAGGTGCCCGGCCCCTCACCGTCGCCCACGCCGTCCGGAGGTGGCAAATGATCGCAGTTCTGGCGCTGATCGCCGGGGTGGTGGCCGGGGTCCTGCTGGAGCCCACCGTGCCCCTGGCGTTGCAGCCGTACCTTCCGATCGCCGTCGTGGCCGCGCTCGACGCCGTCTTCGGCGGTATCCGGGCCAAGCTCGACGGGATCTTCGACGACAAGCAGTTCGTCATCTCGTTCATCTCCAACGTGCTGGTGGCAGCGCTGATCGTCTATCTGGGTGACAAGCTTGGGGTGGGCCCACAGCTGTCCACCGGGGTCGTGGTCGTGCTGGGCGTGCGGATCTTCGGCAATGTCGCCGCCATCCGCCGGCACCTGTTCCGAGCGTGAGCCGGGGGGATCCATGACCGACGAGCAAAGACCACCGGAACCGGACGCCGACATCGGCGACGAGCCGGTCGACGGCAAGCCGGAACAGGTACCCGATGAGGAAAAGCGCGCCGAAGAGACGCGGCGCAAGCAGGTCAGTGGCGCGGGTGTCCTGATCGGAGTGTTGCTCGCGCTGCTCGGGTTCACCCTGGTGGTGCAGGTCAAGAGCAACGCCACCGATCCGGCGTACGCGTCGATGCGCGAGGGCGACCTGCTGCAGATCATGTCCGATCTGGACTCCGCCGAGCGCCGGCTCAACCAGGACATCTCAAGCCTGCAGCAGACAAAGCGGGAGCTTGAGTCCGGGGCCGAGGGCCGCGACGCCGCTCTGGCCGAGGCGAAGGCGCGCGCCGACGAGCTGGGCATCCTGGCCGGCACGCTCAAGGCGCAGGGGTCCGGCATCCTGCTGCAGTTCACCGAGGAGACCGGCACCATCAAGGCGGGCACGCTGCTCAACGCGGTGCAGGAGCTGCGCGGCGCGGGCGCGGAGGCGCTGCAGATCGACGGCACCGGAGGCTCGGTGCGCATCATCGCCCAGACTTCGTTCATCGACGCCGACGGCGGGGTGCGGGTCGACGGGCGGCGGCTGACCGGCCCGTACACGATCCGGGCCATCGGTGATCCGGCGACGATGCGACCCGCGGTGGAGATTCACGGTGGGGTGGTCGCGGGCGTCACCCGCGACGGCGGTAACGTGATCGTGACCCAGAAGGATGTCGTGGAGGTCAACGAGACCCGCGCGCCACCCGAGCTCGAGTATGCCCAACCAGTGAGGTGACCGTGAAGATTCCTGACGAGCTGCGCTACACGGCGGAGCACGAGTGGGTGCGCGATTCCGGTGACGGCGCGCCCGTGCGGGTCGGCATCACCGACTTCGCTCAGGACGCCCTCGGCGACATCGTCTATGTCCAGCTGCCCGAGGTCGGCAGCCAGGCCACCGCGGGCGACTCCTTCGGCGAGGTCGAGTCGACCAAGAGCGTCTCGGAGATCTACGCGCCGATCAGTGGCGAGGTGACAGCGGTGAACCAGGCCGTGGCCGACAACCCCGAGCTGATCAACTCGGATCCGTACGGCGAGGGCTGGCTGGTCGAGGTCCGCCCGGCCGATCCGGCCGCCGTCTCCGGCCTGCTCGATGCACAGGGTTACGGCCAGCTCACAGCCTAGCGCCGGGCGGTGCCGCGAGTTGCGGTTGACCGCTCATTTCCAAGCTGGCTAGGGTTGCAGCCAATGGTTTGCCGTAGGCGAGGATTCCCAACGAGAAGAATGAGCCATAAGGTGGTCCGATGACGCGTCCAGACGACGAGTTTCCCCAGCTCGACGTCACGTCGACCCTGAATCTCGGGTTGGATGAGATTCCTGAGGGGCCCGACGCTGACGTCGTGCCTGGCCGGGTCTCGAGCCAGCTGCCACCCGGGATGGCCCTGCTGGTGGTGCGCCGGGGCCCCAACGCGGGGGCGCGCTTCCTGCTCGACCACGATGTGACGACCAGCGGGCGGCATCCCGACAGCGACATCTTCCTCGACGACGTGACGGTTTCGCGCCGGCACGCGGAGTTCCACCGGGACGGGTCCACCTTCACCGTGCGCGACGTGGGCAGCCTCAACGGCACTTATGTCAACCGGGAGCGCGTCGAGTCCGCGACGCTGAACAACGGCGACGAGGTGCAGATCGGCAAGTTCAGACTGGTTTATGTCGCAGGGCCGCGCACCGAGGAGGGGTGAGGGCCCCGCGGTGCCCGCGGACAGCACCGCCCGCGACACGGCGTTGCTCAGCATCGGCGAGGTGCTGGCGCAGCTGCGCGCGGAGTTCCCCGACACGACCATCTCCAAGCTGCGTTTCCTGGAGACCGAAGGGCTGGTGCAGCCGCAGCGCACCCCGTCGGGCTACCGCAAGTACAGCCGCGAGGACGTCGCGCGTCTGCGCTATGTCCTTGCGGCGCAACGGGATCAGTACCTGCCGCTGCGGGTGATCCGGCAGCAGCTCGACGACGGCGCGCACATCCCGCCGCCGCGGCCCACGCTCGTGGCGGTCACCGACGACTTCGTCGAGGAGCCCGCCTCGCTGCGCGCCCCGGACCCGTTGGTGGGCGGTCGCGCGTGGCGGCCGCAGGCGGATGTCTCCGACTCCCCGCTTACGGCCGCCAAGGTGCACCGCGACGAGCTTTGCTCCCGTTCCGGCGTGACGCCCGAACTGGTAGCTGATCTTGAGCGTCATGGCCTGCTCACCCCGACCGGAGGGGACTGGTTCGACGCCGAGGCGGTGACGGTGGCGGAGGTGGCCGGAAGGCTCGCCGAGTTCGGCATTCAAGCAAGACATCTTCGGGGGTACAGGGTGACAGCCGACCGTGAGGCCGGACTGCTGGCCCAGGTCGTGGCGCCGCTGCTGCGCGCCCAGCCCAGCATGCGCGACAACGGGGAGCGGGAGCTGGTGTCCCGGGCGCGGGCTGACGAGGCGCTGCGCGAGTTGTTGCTGCTGTCACAGCGCCTGCATTTGGCCCTACTTCGGCAGGGTTTGAACCAGACGCTCGGTCATTGACGCGTCCATGGCGAGCCGCTGACGCGATATGGCGTGTAGCGTGCAGTACGAAGGGTAGAAGCGTTCCAAAGACGGGTTCCGGAGGGCTGAGGTGCGCGAGCTGAGCGTGATCGGTGTTCGGGTCGAGCTGCCCACGAACCAACCGATAGTGCTGTTGCGTGAGGTCGAGGGCGACAGGTATCTGCCGATCTGGATCGGGGCGGTCGAGGCGACCGCTATCGCCTACGAGCAGCAGGGGGTCAAACCTGCCCGGCCGCTGACCCACGACCTGCTACGCGACCTGCTGGAGGCCCTGTCGGCGCCGCTGAAGGCGGTCGAGATCGTGGAGCTGCGCGACAGTATCTTCTTCGCCGACCTTCTCCTGGGAGAAAACGGCTCAATCCGGGTGTCGGCGCGCCCCAGCGACGCCATCGCGCTCGCCTTGCGGGTGGGTGCGCCGGTGCGCTGCGCCGAGGCGGTGCTCGACGAGGCGGGCATCATCATCCCGGACGAGCAGGAGGACGAGGTGGAAAAGTTCCGCGAGTTCCTCGAGCAGGTCAGACCCGAAGATTTTGCGAGTTAGACGGTCGGATAACGATCAGCCCATGATCGGGTGACGGCCGCGGCCCCGATTGTGGCGTGTCGCGACGTTGCCTCCCCTGATCCGGCGCCGATGCGCTATAGGGTTGCCCCTAGATACGTCGCGGGAGGTAGTCGGATGCAACAGCCCAACTACTCGGAGACCGGCAATACCGTGTCCGAAGAAGATGGTGCGGTGGGATATCGCGGCGTGACCGCGTGCCACGCAGTCGGCATCAGCTACCGCCAGCTTGACTACTGGGCCCGCACGGCCCTTGTGGTACCAAGCATTCGTGACGCCTCCGGCTCGGGGACACAGCGCCTCTACTCCTTCCGTGACCTGGTCGTGCTCAAGGTGGTCAAGCGCCTGCTCGACGCCGGGGTCTCGCTGCAGAACATCCGCCGCGCCATCGAGACGCTGCGGGCTTACGGCGCGGACGACCTCGCCACCATCACCCTGATCTCCGACGGCACCTCGGTGTATGAGTGCCGGTCCCCGGAGGAAGTGGTCGACCTGCTGCAGGGCGGCCAGGGCGTGTTCGGCATCGCGATCGGCGGTGCGTTCAAAGAGGTGCAGGGGTCGCTGAGCCACCTGCCCGCGGAGCGGGGCGAAGGGCCGGAGGTGGTGCCGGCGGTGGCGCCGTTTCCGTCCGGGACGCCGGAGTGGTCCACCCAGGCCCCGGCCGTCGGCGTGACCGACGAGCTCGCCGCCCGCCGCGCCCGCCGCAAAGCCGGCTGAGCCTCCCCTCGCCGAGACACGACAGAGCCCGCCGCCAACCGGCTGAGCCTCCCACGTCAAGATCGCGCAATTTGCCTGGCAAATTGCGCGGGAGAGCGCTCACCGGTGCGGATTTGCCAGGCAAATTGCGCGATCTTGGGGCGTGAGGCTAGGCGTCGGTGGATTTGGCCCAGAGGTTGATGTCGCCCTCGGTGGCGTACTGCTCGATCTCGTTCAGCTCGGTGTCGGTGAACGACAGGTTCTCCAGCGCCGCGATGTTCGCCTCCAACTGCGCCACGCTCGACGCCCCGATCACCAGACTGGTCATCCTCGGGTCACGCAGAGCCCACGCCAAAGCCAGCTGCGCCAAGGATTGCCCGCGCCGCTGCGCGATCTCGCCGAGCGCGCGGACCTTTGCCATGTTGGAGTCGGTCAGCTGCGACTCGCTCAGCGCGCCGCCGGTGCGCACGCGCGAATCCTCCGGTACCCCCTGAAGGTAGCGATCGGTCAGAAGCCCTTGTGCCAGTGGGGAAAAAGCGATGCACCCGGCGCCGACCTCTTCGAGGGTGTCGAGCAGGTTGTCGCGTTCAAGCCAGCGATTGATCATCGAGTAGCTGGGCTGGTGAATCAGCAGCGGTGTGCCCATGCGGCCCAGGATCGCGGCTGCCTCACGGGTTTTGGCCGAGCTGTAGGAGGAGATGCCGGCGTAGAGCGCCTTGCCGGATCGGACCGCGGCGTCGAGCGCGCCCATCGTCTCCTCGAGCGGCGTCTCCGGGTCGAAGCGGTGGGAGTAGAAGATGTCCACGTACTCAAGTCCCATGCGCTTGAGCGACTGGTCCAGCGACGCCAGCAGGTACTTGCGCGAACCCCATTCGCCGTAAGGCCCCAGCCACATGTCCCAGCCGGCCTTGGTCGAGATGATCAGCTCGTCGCGGTAGGGGCGCAGGTCGGTGGCGAGCATCCGGCCGAAGTTCTCCTCGGCCGAGCCATACGGCGGGCCGTAGTTGTTGGCCAGGTCGAAGTGCGTGATCCCGAGGTCGAACGCGCGCAGCACGATCTCGCGCTGGGTCAGCCACGGCCGGTCGTGGCCGAAGTTGTGCCACAGCCCCAGCGAGATCGCGGGGAGCTTGAGGCCGCTGCGGCCGGTCCGGCGGTACTGCATGCTGTCGTAGCGTTTGGGATCCGCGACGTAGGTCATAACCGTCAGCCTAAGTGAGGTTTGACTTCAAGTCGGGTTGAGGTCGTAGGTTCGCGGCATGCAGCTGATACGGCAGTACGAGTTCGGTGGCCCCGAGACGCTGAAATTCGAGTCCGCAGACGATCTGACACCGGGGCCGGGGCAGGTCCGCATCGAGGTCGCCGCGGCCGGCGTCCACCTCGTCGACACCTACATCCGGCGGGGCGAGCGGATGGGGACGATGCCGCCGGCCGATCTGCCGATGACGCCGGGGCGCGAGGTAGCCGGGACGGTCAGCGCTGTTGGCCCGGGCGTTGCAGCCGACTGGACCGGGGCGCCCGTGGTGGTCCATCTCGGTCAAGCCAATGGCGGGTACGCGTCTCAGGCGGTCGCGCCGGTGGCGGAGTTGCTGCGGCTGCAGGAGGGCACGCCGTTCGACAAGGCGGTCGTCATGCTCGGGACCGGCCGCACCACGCTTGCCGTGCTGGATCTGGCCGAGATCGGCGCCGAGGATGTCGTGCTGGTCACCTCCGCGGCCGGTGGGATGGGTGTGCTGCTGACCCAGGCCGCCCACAACGCGAGCGCGTCGGTCATCGCGGCGGCCGGTGGGGCGCACCGGCTTGAGCCGTTGGACGCCGAGGTGAAGGTGGACTATCGGGAACCCGGCTGGGCCGCGGGGCTGGAGCCGACCGTGGTGCTCGACGGGGTTGGCGGCGCGGCGGGCAGGGAGGCGCTGGAGGCCCTGGGTGTCGGCGGGCGTTTCGTGGTCTTCGGCTGGTCTTCGGGTACCCCGACCGAGTTCACCCATCGGGACATCATGGCCAAAGGCTTGCGGGTCACCGCGTTGGGCCCGCGCCTGCTGCACCGTCCCGGCATCCTGCGCGAGCTGGCCAAGCGGGCCCTGGGCGAGTTGTCGGAGGGGCGCCTGGTGCCGGTGGTGCAACGGTTCCCGCTGGCCGAGGCGGCTCGGGCGCACACGGCGATTCAGACACGCGCGGCTGTGGGCAAGGTGGTACTGGTTCCGTAACGCGGGGCTGGTAGCGTTGGCGTTGCCGACAACCCGTGCGGGAGAGTCCGTTTCAAGCGGCGCCGAAGGGGCAATTCCTCCCCGGAACCTCTCAGGCACCAGGACCGTGCGGGAAGGCGACTCTGAAGCGGATGTGACAGAGGGGGAGGGCAGATATTGTCCTCCGCACCCGGGAGTCCTGCTCATGAACGCTTTCTCAGACCGGCACATCGGACCGGATTCCGCCGCCGTCGAGCGCATGCTCACGGCCATCGGGTATAGCTCCCTCGACGAGTTGATGGACGCCGCCATCCCCGAGGTGATCCGCTGGCACGGCACGCTGAACCTGCCCGAGGCGGCGACGGAGACCGAGACCCTGGCAGAGCTGAGGGTGCTTGCCGCCCGCAACCGGGTGCTGACGTCGATGATCGGCCTCGGCTACTACGGCACCCACATCCCGGGGGTCATCAAGCGCAACGTGCTGGAGAACCCGGGCTGGTACACGGCGTACACCCCGTACCAGCCGGAGATCAGCCAGGGGCGGCTGGAGGCCCTGCTCAACTTCCAGACCATGGTGTGCGACCTGACCGGGCTGGAGATCGCCAACGCTTCCATGCTCGACGAGGGGACCGCCGCCGCCGAGGCGATGACGATCGCCCGGCGTTCCTCCAAGGCAAAGTCGATGGTTTACGCGGTCGACGCCGACACGCTCCCGCAGACGATCGATGTGATCGCGACCCGCGCCGAGCCGCTGGGCATCGAAGTGAAGCTTTTTGATGGGGAGCTGCCCGAGGAATGCTTCGGCGTGCACGTGCAGTACCCGGGAGCCTCCGGTGCGCTGCGCGACCACACCGCCCTGATCGAGCGGGCGCACGAGCGCGGGGCGCTGGTGACCGTCGCCGCCGACCTGCTGGCGCTGACGGTCGTGCGCTCGCCCGGTGAGGCCGGCGCCGACATCGCGTGCGGGTCGGCTCAGCGGTTCGGGGTGCCGATGGGGTTCGGCGGGCCGCATGCCGGGTACCTGGCGGTGCGCAAGGGGCTTGAGCGTTCGCTGCCGGGGCGGCTGGTCGGCGTTTCGAAGGACGCCGACGGGCATCTTGCGTACAGGCTCGCGTTGCAGACCC
>DASUXL010000071.1:0-11421 GCA_036377915.1 Candidatus Limnocylindrales bacterium | reverse complement strand
TTCCGCGTGAACCCGGCGACCGGCGCGGCAACGCTTGTCGACCTCGGCGGTGAGCCGGTCACCGCGGGCGACGGGCTGCTCCTGCTGGGCAGCACGCTTTACGTTGTGCAGAACCAGCTCAACCGGGTCGCGGTGTTCCGGCTGTCGTCAAGCGGCCGCTCCGGCCGTCTGGTCACGACCGCCACCGACCCGGGCTTCGACATACCGACCACGGTCGCGGCCTTCGGGCGCCGGCTCTACCTGCCGAACGCCCGCTTCAGCACCCCGCCAACACCGGAGACGACCTACACCGCGGTCGCGATCCGCAAGCCCTGACCACTCCACTCACTATGAGATTGCGGCGTCCCGCCATTCACCGGCCGGCGGGGCGCCGCTTTCCCGCCGCTTGAAGGGCAAGCAGGTGCAGGCTCATAAAGACCAGGGCTCCTAGGGGGTACCAGATCAGGTCGACCGGGTCGAAGGCCACCCCGAGCACGAGCCGCGCCACGATGCTGCGCTCGGACAGGGCCGCCGGGACCGGTGTCAGCTGCGCGAATTCGACCGCCCAGCAGAAGCCGGTTGCCGCAAGGGCCGCAGCGACCGGGTTGATTCGCGGCCACACGAACACCACCAGCGCATAGACCAGGCTTGCGTAAAGTGCCGTGCCCGAATGCTGCTCCAGCGCACCGCCGGCCACGGCCCGGATGCCGAACGCGAGGGTGAGGGCGGCGGCGCCCGCGGCGGCCGCCACCAGCCTGACGGTCCGCTTCGCCGGGAGCATCGGGCGATCTTAGCCCGCGCGCCTCGCTTGCCGTGTCCGGCTACCATGCCCCCTGATGATCCCGCAATTTGCCAGGCAATCCCCGCGCGACGGCCCCCCTCCCCGGACAATTGCCAGGCAATCCCCGCGTGAGGGCGCCCCCTTGGGGACGATTGCCAGGCAAATTGCGAGATCTTGGGGCGGCGTGATCGGGCTGCTGCTCCTGTCCCCGTGGATCGGCGAGTACCTGCTGGGCAACGTTTCCGCGCGCGAGCTTGCCGCGCTCCCCTTCCTGGTGCCGCTCTATGGCGGCGGCGCGCTGCTGATCCGCGAGACGGTCCGGCGCACCGGCCGGGGCTGGCCGAGCATCCTGCTGCTGGGCGCGGCGTACGGCGTCATCGAGGCGGGCCTTGTCGACCAATCCCTGTTCAACCCGAGTTTCGACGGGCACGAGGCCGGGTACATGCCGGGCAACGCACTGTCCTATGTGGTGGGTCATGCGGTGTGGAGCATCGCCGTCCCGATCGCCATCATGGAGATGCTCACCCGCAGCACGCAGCCGTGGCTCGGCCGCACGGGCCTGGTGCTGACCGTCCCGTTCTACCTCCTCGGCTGCGCCATCATCTTCAGCGCCCACGATGCGGTCGCCTCGCCGGGACAGCTGGTCACCGCGGCGGCGGTCACCGTCGCGCTCATCGCCGCCGCATTTGTCCTCAAGCCGTTGCCAATAAAGGACATCAGGTGGGTACCCCGTCCGTGGCAGCTGGGCATCGGCACGTTCCTGCTCGCCGGCGCCCACATCGCCCGCCCCGAGAACTGGACCGGTGTCGCCCTCGACCTCGCCTACCTCGTCGCCGCCGCCGTCGCCCTCACCCACTGGTCGCGCAGCCCACGCTGGGGCCTGCGGCACGGTTTCGCGGTCGTCGCCGGGGCTGCGCTCACGTACTGCTGGACCGGTTTCGTGCTGACCCTGCTGTTCGAGCCGGGCGACCCGGTGCGCTGGGCGGGCAACGCCACCTTCGCCGTGCTCGCGATCGTCCTGCTGGTCGTGACGTTCCTTCGGGTTCAGCCGGCCCGCATCAGCCGCGCGACCCGGTCCAGCACCAGCCCTTCGGATCCGGGCAGCTCCGGCGTGGCGTCCAATGTGGAGCGCAGCGGCGCCGGCCAGCCGTAGGCCATCACCGATCCCGCCTCGCCCGGGAAGTGGCGGCCCGACGCCTCGTTCCAGCCCGCCGCGTAGCCGCCGGAGCGCAGCCCGGCATCGGTGGGCAGGTAGGACTCGACGTGGTTGGTGTAGCCAAGGACCCACACGCCCTCCGCGCCGGCCATCCGCCGCACCAGCGTCGTGTACTGGTGGACCACCTCGTGCGACAGCGCCACGATGCGCAGGCCGCCCAGGTCCCACCGCTGCACCGTCATCTCCAGCCCGCGCGGCAGCCGGCCCTCGTCGATGAGGCGCACCATCAGTTCGGCGTGGCGGCGCACGGCACCGGCTTTCGTCGGGCCTTCCTCGATGGTCAGGATCCGTTCGTGGTACCGCTCGCGCAGCGCCGACACGACCGCGTGGCGCGACAGATCCGGTGCGAACGGCAGCTCGACCTCCTCGATCCACGCCTCGGCCACGCTGCGCAGCCGGGTGAACGTCGCCTCGCGAACCGTCTTGACCACCGCCTCCGCCAGGGCCGCGCCCACGAAGTGCACCCGTGTCTCGCCGTGGCCCTGCCCGGCCGGGTCGATGTCGCCGCCGGTGCCCTGCAGGTAGAACGCGGGCGCCCGCATCTCGTTGGCGATCATCGTGGAGGCGACGCCGCAGAAGTCGGCGTCGAAGACGGCGTCGTTGCCCCGGCACACGGGGTGGCACGGGTAGCTGTAGATAATCGCCTCCAGCTTGCCGGTCTCGGCGTGCCGGGCAACCAGCACCGGTAGTTCGGTCGGCGAGGCGGCTTCGCTCGTCCAGCGGGTGATGCCGACCGAGGCGCTGCCGGTGGCGTGGCCAAGGGTCACCGGCACCGCAGTGGCCCGGTGCGCCGCTCGCACCAGTTCCAGCACGTTGGCGGTGAACGCCCTCGCCACCTCCTGCACGCCCGGCAACCCGTCCTCGGGCAGGTGGGTGAGCACGCGCGGATCGGGGTGCAGGCCGAGCGCCGGCCCGGAGTGGGTGTGGCTGATGTTGAGCATGAAGTCGGCGCGCCCCGCGATGATCTTCTCGGTGACGAGGGTGTCCACAATGGAGCGGTACACGTCGTAGGTGAGCGCGCCCACGTCGGCGCGTACCAGGACCAGCACCCGCCCGTCCGGGTCGCGCAGCAGCGCGCACTGGGCGCGCAGCCGCCGGGCGCACCGGCCGTTGCTCAGCCGGGGCTGGTACCCGTACCCCGTCATTGAAACCCCGTGCCCCGGCGTGATGTCGACCTCGGTCACGGCCAGCCGGTGCGGCGGCCCGGTACTCGGCGACGGCATCCACCCGGCCAGCCCCGGGTCGACGATCTCCCGGGCCACCGTGCGGGACCCGGCCCTGAGCCTGTCCCAGATCGCCGAAGCCGCCGCCGCGCCCACCAGTAACCCGGCGCCCGCGATGATCGCGCGCCGGTCAGTCCGCCCCTCCGGCATGGACCCTCCCCCGCTCTAGCCGCAGAGGTTAACGATCATCGGAGCGTGCCCGCATCGGCCATCTGCCTGGCAAACTCCGGGCGACCGGCCACCCAAACGGGCAACTGCCAGGCAATCGCCGCGGGAGGGGGTGTGGCGTTGACGGGCGCCGGGACGGGCGGGTTAGGGTCGGCCGTGCCCCTCACCCGCCGCAGCGCGCTCGGCCTCGGCCTCGGTCTCGCGGTCGCAGCCGCAAGCGCCGGCTGCGCCCAGCCGCCGCCGCGCGGGGTGTGGGTGCCACGCGCCCAGTCGTCCACTTCGGCCGCTCCGGAGCCGCCGCCCTCCGGCACGCCCAGCACCGAGCCGGTCCCGAGCCCGAGCGTCGCCGCCGCCGACTCCCCGCTGTCCCGGCTGCTGCGCAAGTACCTGGCGCCCACGCCGGAGAACCCGAGCCACCCGATGTACGCCGGCGCCGTCGCCCTTGCGACAGTCAACGGGACCGTCACGGCGCAGGCGGCGGTGGGCGACGCACTGCGCTACGCGGCTGGCCCGGCCGAATTGGATCAGGCTCGTCGGGTACCCATGAAATTGAACTCGGTCTTCGACACAGCCTCGATCACGAAGGTGTACACCGCGATCCTGGTGCTGCAACAGGTCGACCGGGGACTCGTCGACCTGTCGGCGCCGGTTGCCGGCTACCTTCCCGGCTTCGGCGGCCCCGGCCGCTCCGGCATCACGGTGGCGCAGTTGCTCGCGCACACCGGCGCCCTTCCCGTGGGCGCCAAGGTCTCCGGGCTGTCCACTTTGGAGCGACGGTGGGCCGCAGTGCTGTCAACCCCACTGGTCGACGGTGCCACACCGGGCGACGCGTTCCGGTACTCCAGCGTGGGCCTGATGGTGCTGGGCAAACTGGTGGAGAAGGTGACCGGCCAGGGCCTGGACCGGGCGCTGCGCACCGGCGTCACCGAGCCGTTGGGCTTGCGCGACACCGGTTTCCTGCCCAAGACGTGGATGAGCGCCGCCGACCTCGCCGCCCGCATGGTGGCCTCCGACGCCCGCTCCTCACGCGGCCTGCTGCGCGGCGTGGTGCACGATGACGTTGCCAACGCCCTGGGCGGGGTCGCGGGCCACGCCGGGGTCTTCACCACCGCCGCCGAGCTGGCCGTCATCGGTCAGCTGCTGCTCGACAACGGCTCGTACCGGGGCAAGCGGCTGCTGTCCGAGACGGCCGTGCGCAAGATGGTCACCAACACCAACCAGGGCCTGCCCGCCTACGATCCGGAGCGCCCCGGCCGCCCCTCCGACCACGGGCTGGGCCTGGCGGTCAACCAGCCCTGGCTGATGGGCAGGCTTGCCTCGGCGGAGGCGTTCGGGCACAGCGGTTTCACCGGCACGTCGCTGGTGGTGTGCCGGCGGCGCAAGCTGGTGCTGGTGTTGCTGACCAGCCGCGCCCACCCCAACTGGTCGTGGGCGAACCCGGATCCGGTGCGGGTGGCGGTGGCGAACCTGTTCGCCTGAGCGCTCATTCGCAGGGGCGCCACTGCCCGCCCTCCTTGAGCAGGAAGATGCCTTGGGTGAACTCGGCGCCCGTCTCAGCCTGGACCATCCGCATCGACACCGTCGCGGTGACTGTGGTGTTGCGGGTTGTGACGCTCGTGCCGACGATCTCATAGCTGCTGATCTTCATCTGGGCGGACTGGACGCGGGTGTACTCCGCCTCGGCCAACCGCCCTTTGAGCTTGCCGCACAACCGGCCGTAGGCCGCCGAGTACCGCTCCGCCATGATGTCGTCCACGTACGCGGTCGCCGCGGCCTCGGCCGGGCCGGTCTGCGTCTGCACGGTGCGGAAAAACACGATGCCGCCGATGATGCCGCCGATGCAGCACAGCACGACGACGACGGCGATCACGATTATTATGGTGCGCGCGTTGTTGCGGGGCTTCGCCGGCGGGGGTGGGGGCGGCGGCAGCGGCGGCTGGTAGGTCACTAGTCCAATGTAGAGACCACGCGCACGTCCAGGGCCCGGCGCCGGTCCACCAGGAACAGGCCGAGGGCCACCAGGGCGAGCACCACGACCGCCGGTCCGAGCACCGCCCCGCCCGCACGGCCGATGAGCACCCCGATGCCCGCCGGGATGACCGTGCCGAACAGTCCGGCGGCGCCCATCTGCATGCCGACGGCGTGGTCGGCGTGGTCGGCGCCGACGCGCTGCGAGGTGATCAAGGTGAGCATCGGGAAGACCGGCGCCGCGGCGAACCCGATGACCAGTGCGCCGGCGACCGAGGTGGCGGCGGCCGACGGCAGCAGCATCGCGGCGCCAAGGCCCACCCCGGCCAGCCCCGCCCACACCAGGCGCACCGGCGACAACCGGTCCCCGGCGACGCCGAGCAGCAGGCGCCCGGCGAAAAGGCTTCCCCAGTAGGCGGACACGCACAGACCGGCCTGGCCCGGCGGCAGGCCGCGCGCCTCGGTGAGCAGCGTGTAGAGCCAGAGGCCGACGGCGACCTCCAACCCGGTGTAGACCCCGAACATCGCCACCCCGAGCCAGACCGCCGGTACCCCAAGGGTTTTGCGCACCTTCGCCGGGGTGGGCGGAGTTTCCGCGGCGGCGCGGCGGCCGCGGTCCCACAGCCGGGCCGTCACCGCGAAGGAGATCGCCAGCAGGCAAAGCACGGTGGCGACCGCCCCGTACCCCCAACGCCAGGTCCAAGACGAGGTGACCGCCGCCGTCATCACCAGCGGCCCGAGCATGGCACCCAATCCGAACGCGGCGTGCAGCCAGTTCATGTGCCTGGCCCCGAAATTGCTTGCCGCGTAAGCGTTCAGGCCGGAGTCGATGGCGCCCGAGCCGAGGCCGATGAGCAGGGAGGCGGCCGCGGCGAAGGCCAGCGCCCGCGATGACCCGAAAGCGGCCATGCCCAGGCAGCTAAGCGTGGTGCTGCCGGCCAGCAGCCTGCCCACGCCCAGCCGCGCGAGCAGGAACCCGGCCGTGACACTGGAGAGCACGTAACCGATCGTGCCCAGCAGGATGACGAAGCCGACGCTGCCCAGCGGCACCCCGAAGTCGGTGCGCACCCACGGCCACGCCACCCCGAGCAGCCCGTCGGGCAGGCCGAGGCTGATGAAACCCAGGTACGCCAAGCCCATCAACGGCATGGTTACGGATCATTCCACGGTGCCGTCCGGACCGGCCACCGGAATAACGGCTACTCCAGCTCGAAACTTTCGAGCTTGCGGCGCTTTTCCCGGTCCAGTTCGCGGGCGGCGCGCCGGGCCCGCCGCTCCTGCGGCCGCAGCGCCGTCACGACCACCGAGCCGGCCACCGCCAGGAACAACACGCCGATTCCGGCGATGATGCCCCACGCCGCCGCGTCGGTCAGGTCGAGCCGGTCGGCGAGTACCTCCTCCGCCACCCCGAGCGCGACAACCGCGGCAAGCACAAGGATGCTGATGGTCCAGCCGAGCACCTTCCGGAAGGTACGCATGCGGCCATGGTCCCATGTAGCCTGTCTGCGTGCGCTTCTCCGTCAAGTGGGGCAAAGGCGCACGCACCATGCAGTTCATCTTCTTCGCCTTCTTCGCGCTCGTCACGCTCGGCTGGGCGGTCATGAGCTTCCACCCGAGCACCTGGGACCCGGCGCCGGAGGGGATCTGGCTCGTTCGCTCGTTCCTGCCGCTGTTCCTGGCATGCGCCCTGATCATGCTGAGCCTGTACCGCTTCGGCGTCCGGCTCGACGGCGGTCGCCTCGTCCAGCAGGGTGCCTTGTGGCCCAAGCGGATCGACCTGCGCACGGCGAGCTTCGCGATGACCGTGATGAAGTGGCAGTACACGCGCGCCTTCTCCGGTGGGTTCGCCCGGGTCGCCATCAGCACCCCGGCTCTGGTGGTGCGGGCGTCACGGTGGCGCCGGATCAAACTGCCGCTGGCGCAACGCGCCCCGCAGCAAGCCGCCGACGGCCGCTACCACGCTGCGTGGCTGCCCGCGCAGGAGATCCTGGCGCTTGCCGACGCGATCGACCGGTACGCCACCGCCGCCGGCAAGGAGCAGGTCGTCGCGTTCCTGCGCGACCTCGACCGCTCCCCGGTCAAGCCGAGCCTCGATTTTTACGCGCCTTTCTGAGCCGCCCTACCAGTCGTGCACCGTCCCGTCGGTGAGCCGGTTGACCGGCAGGTACGCCGCCCGGTACGGGTAATTCTTCGCCAGCGCCTCGTCGTAGTCGACGCCCAGTCCCGGCTCCTCCGACGGCACCAAACCACCGTCCACAAAGGAGTATCCGGGCCGGAACACCGCGTCGGTTTCGGCGCTGTGGCGCATGTACTCCTGGATGCCGAAGTTGTGCAGGGCGATGCCCAGGTGCAGGGCTGCCGCGAGGCCCACCGGCGAGATGTCGGTCGGGCCGTGTACCCCGGAGCGCACCTGGTACATGGCGGCGTAGTCGAAGATGCGCCGCAGCGCGGTGATCCCGCCGGCGTGGGTGACCGGCGAGCGCACGTAGTCGATGAGCTGCTCGCGGATGAGGGTCTGGTAGTCCCACACCGAGTTGAAGACCTCGCCGATCGCCAGTGGCGTGGTGGTGTGCTGGCGCACCAGGCGCAGCGCCTCCTGGTTCTCCGCCGGGGTCACGTCCTCAAGCCAGAAAAGGTCATAGGGCTCAAGGGATTTGCCGAGCCGGGCGGCCTGGATCGGGGTGAGCCGGTGGTGCGCGTCGTGCAGCAGCGGCAGCGCCGGGCCGAACTCGTTTCGTACCGCCTCGAAAACCGTTGGTACGTGGCGCAGGTACGCCCGGGTGTCCCAGCGCTCCTCCACCGGCAGCGCCGTGCGCCGCGCCGGTTCGTAGTCGTACCGTTCCGAGCCCGCGCTCGGCGAGCTTGCCACCCCGTAGATCGACGTGAACCCGGGAACGCCGGTCTGGATGCGGATCGCCTTGTAGCCAAGCTCCAGGTGGGCGCGGACGGAGTCGAACAGCTCGGGCAGTTCCCACCCGGAGGCGTGCCCGTAGACCAGGCACGACTCCCGGGACTTGCCGCCCAGCAGCTGGTAGAGCGGCTGCCCGCACACCTTGGCTTTGATGTCCCACAGGGCGGTGTCGACGGCGGCGATGGCGGCCATGGTGATCGGGCCTCGCCGCCAGTAAGCGCCGCGGTACAGGTACTGCCACGTGTCCTCGATGCGGTGCGGGTCGCGCCCGATGAGCAGCGGCACCACGTGGTCGGACAGGTATGACGCGACCGACAGCTCGCGGCCGTTGACCGTGGCGTCGCCGAGCCCGACCACCCCGTCGCTGGTGGTGATGCGCAGGGTCACGAAGTTGCGGCCGGGGCTTGCCACCAGTACGTCAGCGCTTTCGATCAGCATCGGGGAAGCCTACCGGATGGCCGTGTCGGCGGATTGGCGTGCGGGCCTTACATCGGCGAACTTGCTGCGCCCCAACGTCGCCAGCACCCGCACGAGCCGCGGCGGACCGGCAACGTCGATCACTTTGCGGTTCTGCGCCGCCCGCAGCGAGATCCAGCCCATGTGCCATTTGGCGAGCCACTCGGAGGTGGTGGTGACGATGAGGTCCTCGGGGTGGCCGGGGTAGGTCATGCACACCTCGGCGTGCGTGGTCTCCAGCAGCATCCAGTACCTGTTCTGCCGTTTCTGGTCGGTCAGGTCGAAGCGGACGACAACGTGCGGCTGGGGCAGGGTGCTCAGGTCGGCAAGGCGCGACATGCTCCACAGGACCACATGGGGCCCAAGGTGTTCCGGGGCGATCTCGAGCCAGCGGGCACCCCAGTTGCCGAGCGCGAAGCAGACGTCGACGAGTTCGGTGCCGGCCTGGGTGAGGTGGTAGGTGTGGCCCCGGCCGCTGGTCCGCTGCCGCCGCTCGACGACCTCGTAGCGCTCCATCGCGCGCAGCCGTTCGGTGAGCAGGGTTTTGGACATGCCGGGTGCCCCTTCAAGGATCTCGGTGAAGGTGCGGCAACCCATGTACAGGTTGCGGATGATCAGCGGTGTCCACCGCTCGGCGAAGATCTCGGCGCCGCGGGCGATGGGACAGTACTGCCGGTAGCTGTTCACGTCATCACTGTCGGTCCAAAAATCGGTCGTCGCTAGTCCGATTTCCGGGATTTCCCTCCCGAGCCCGGCGGGCGAGTCTGTGGGCATGACAACGTTGCGTGAACGGATAGGCGCGGAGGTCATCCTTCCGGGCGACGACGGCTACGAGGCCGCTCGCAAGGTGTGGAACGGCGCCATCGACCGCTTTCCCGCGGCGATCGTGCGCTGTGCCACCATCGCGGACGTGGTCGCCTCGGTGCGCTTCGCCCGCGAGAACGACCTGCTGATCGCGGTCCGCGGGGGTGGGCACAACGTCGCCGGCACCGGCACCTGCGACGGCGGCATCGTCGTCGACCTGTCCGGGATGAAAAGGGTGCGGCTCGACGCCGCCGAGCGCACCGCCGTGGCACAGCCCGGGTTGCTGTGGCGCGACCTTGACGCCGCCACGCAGAAGGCCGGGCTCGCCGTGACCGGTGGCATCGTGTCCACCACCGGCGTGGCCGGTTTCACCCTCGGCGGCGGGATCGGCTGGCTGCACCGGCCGTTCGGGCTGACCGTCGACAACCTGCTCACCGCCGAGGTGGTGACCGCCGACGGCACCGTCGTTCCGGCCGGCGAGGACACCAACCCGGATCTGCTGTGGGGGCTGCGCGGCGGCGGCGGCAACTTCGGCATCGTCACCCGCTTCGGCTTCCGGCTGCACGAGGTGGGACCGGACATCATGGCGGGGCTTGTTTTTTTCAACAGCGATGATTTGGTACCGGTAATCACCGGTTACCGCGAGCTGATGGCGACCGCGTCCGACTCCCTGACCCTCCTGCTCATCCTGCGCAAAGCCCCGCCCGCGCCGTTCCTGCCGCCGGAGGTGCACGGGCGGCCGGTCGTCGCCGTCGCCGGCTGCTATGCCGGCCCGCTCGCCGACGGCGCCCGTGCGCTGGCGCCGCTGGCCACGTTCGCCGAGCCGATCGTCAACCTGATGCAGCCGCGGGCATACTCGCAGTTCCAGTCGATGCTCGACGGTTCGTGGGCGGAGGGTTTCGGCAACTACTGGAAAGCCGAGCATCTGACCGGGATCCCGGACGAGGCCCTGCCGATCCTGGCCGAGCACCTCGAGTCGATAACCTCGCCGTTGTCGGACTTCAAGTTCGCCCCGCTGGGCGGGGCCGCGGCGCGGGTGGCTCCCGACGCGACCGCGTTCGCGCACCGCTCGGCGCCGTTTGTGCTGAACATCAACTCGCGCTGGGCGCTGCCCGGCGACGCCGAACCACACGTCGCGTGGACGCGCAAGCTGTGGGAGGCGATGCGGCCGTTCTCCGCCGGTGGCGGCTACATGAACTTCCTCGGCGAGGAGGGCCAGGATCGGGTGCGGGCGGCCTACGGCGAGGCGAACTACCGCCGCCTCGCCGCGTTGAAGGCCACCTACGATCCGGACAACGCCTTCCGCGTCAACCAGAACATCATCCCAGGCCGCCCATAGGACGCACCCACTTCGGCCAGCTCTTCTCCGCGTCCAGGACAGCAGCGTCCTCCGGAGAGGGCCCGTCGCAGAACCGATCCTTCGCCGGAAGCACCCCGTCGACCAGGAACGCGGTGGCTATCGACGCGGTGCAGTCGCTGGCGTGGATGCCGTAGACGGTGTGCCCACCGGCGTCCTGGGAGACCATCGCCGCCCTGGAACCGAACGCGGTGCGCATCCCGAACGCCCCGATCCACGGTGTGGCCGGGTCGCGCAGGTTCTGCACGATGAGAACGTTGCGCGGCCCGTCATCGGTCACCTTGACCGCCGGCTCGATCGGGCGCTGCTGCCAGAACGCGCACGGCCACAGGTTGGCCGGGAAGCCCGCGGTGATCGGCCACAGCTGGCGGTCGAACCTGACGTTGCGCGCGTACAGCGCCACATCCGGCGACCACGCGATGTCGTTGCAGGCGATGGAGTAGAGCACGGCAAGGGAGTCTTCCGCGAACCGCAGCACGGGCAGTTCGACGGTACCGGGCGGCAGCAGGCCGCCCAGCTGCATCCAGATCGGCGCCAGCAGCGAGAACAGCAGGTCGT
>DASUXL010000070.1:0-14433 GCA_036377915.1 Candidatus Limnocylindrales bacterium | reverse complement strand
GTGGGCTCGTCATGGAACGCTGCGCTCACCAGCGGGGTCGCGCCGATCATGTCGCCGGCGCCCACCGTCAGCACCTCCTGCCCCGCCGCCTTTCCTTCGGCCCGAAGCCGCTTCAGCCAGGTGGCAAGGTACTCCACGCCGCCGGCCGGGTTGCCGACGACGAGCCCACCGCTGCCGACCGGTGGGTCGATCGCCCCGTGAAAGTCGTTGAACGCAAGGAGATTGGCTTGTGCGGCGGCGCCCCGCGGGACGTCCTGCCACTGCACCGAGACGGGTGTCATAGGGGTCCAGGCCGGGGCGGCCTGGCGGGAGCTTTCACCGTTTGCCAGGGGGACCGTGGCCAGGACCGCGATCGCCAACGCGGGCACAGCGACATGCCGCAGCGCCCGCACGGAGGGTTTGAAAGGCATTACGTCATCTTGCGGCACGCCTGTCCAAAGCGAAACCGCCAAAAGCGAAACTGTCGGTGGCGCGGAATAGACTCGCTTACCGATGGACGGCCTTCTTGATGGGCTCAATGAGCCCCAGCGAGCAGCGGTGACCCATGTCGGCGCACCGCTTCTCATCGTCGCCGGAGCGGGTTCCGGCAAGACCAGGGTGCTCACCCAGCGCATCGCGTACCTGCTGGCGGAGCGCCATGTGCACCCGGGTGAGATCCTGGCGATCACCTTCACCAACAAGGCCGCCGGCGAGCTCAAGGAGCGGGTCGAGGCGCAGGTGGGTGCGCGCGCCCGGTGGATGTGGGTGTCCACTTTCCACTCCGCGTGCCTGCGCATCCTGCGCGCCGAGCACGAGCATGCCGGGCTCAAGTCGAGCTTCTCCATCTACGACGCCGACGACTCGCGGCGCCTGATGCAGCTCATCTCGCGCGAGCTTGACCTCGACCCCAAGCGATATCCGCCTCGGGGCCTCGCCGCGCAGGTGTCCAACCTCAAAAACGAGCTGATCGACGCCGACGACTTCGAGCCCCACGG
Organism: Candidatus Limnocylindrales bacterium; assembly: GCA_036377915.1. Lineage (GTDB taxonomy): Bacteria > Actinomycetota > Actinomycetes > Mycobacteriales > Micromonosporaceae > Allorhizocola. The sequence goes on along the minus strand of DASUXL010000070.1, from coordinate 13,459 downwards.
GCCGACCCAGCGCGCCCTCGCCGAGGCTTATTCGCTTTACCAGCAACGGTTGCAGCAGGCGCACGCGCTGGACTTCGACGATCTGATCATGCGCACGGTGCAGTTGCTCAAGGGCAAGCCCGAGGTGGCCGACAAGTATCACCGCCGGTTCAAGCACATCCTCGTTGATGAATATCAGGACACCAACCACGCGCAATATGTGCTGGTGCGCGAGCTGGTCGGGGAGTCCGGCGAGCTGTGCGTGGTGGGCGACGCCGACCAGTCGATCTATGCCTTCCGCGGCGCGACGATCCGCAACATCCTCGAGTTCGAGCGCGACTATCCGCAGGCGCGCACGATCCTGCTGGAGCAGAATTACCGCTCCACCCAGACGATCCTCAACGCTGCCAACTCGGTGATCGACCGCAACCCGGATCGCAAGCCCAAGCGGCTCTGGAGCGATCAGGGCACGGGCGAGCCGATCATCGGTTACGTCGCCGACAACGAGCACGCCGAGGCCGACTGGGTGTGCAGCGAGATCGACCGGCTGTCCGACACCGGTGAGATACGCCCCGGCGACGTGGCTGTCTTCTACCGCACCAACGCCCAGTCCCGCGTCTTCGAGGATGTGTTCATCCGCAAAGGCTTGCCCTACAAGGTGGTTGGCAGCGTCCGCTTCTACGAGCGGCGCGAGGTGCGCGACGCGCTGGCCTACCTGCGGGCGGTGTCCAACGAGGACGACACGGTCAGCGTGCGGCGCATCTTCAACACCCCCAAGCGCGGCCTGGGCGACCGATCCGAGTCGATGGTGGAGGCATTCGCGGCCCGCGAGCGCATCTCGTTCGGCGCCGCGCTGCGCCGCCGCCGCGAGATCCCGGGGCTGTCCGCGCGGGCGATGAACGCCATCGAGGATTTCGTCGCCATGCTCGACGAGGCCCGGGACAGGTCGGTCGTCTCCCCGCCCGAGGAGGTGCTGGAGCTGATCCTCACCCGTTCGGGTCTGATGGCCGAGCTTGAGGAGAGCATCGACCCGCAGGACGAGGGACGGGTTGAAAACCTCGAACAGCTGGTCAGCGTGGCCGGGGAATATTCAGAACGCGCTGAGGACACGCCGACGCTGAGCGGGTTCCTGGAGCAGGTGGCGCTGGTGGCCGACGCGGACGAGGTACCCACCGATGATCCCGACCATCAGGGTGTGGTCACGTTGATGACCCTGCACACCGCCAAGGGCCTGGAGTTCCCGGTGGTGTTCCTGACCGGGCTGGAGGAGGGCGTCTTCCCCCATTCGAGGTCGCTCAGCGACGCCAAGGAGCTGGAGGAGGAGCGCCGTCTCGCCTATGTCGGCATCACGCGCGCCCGCCGCCGGCTTTACCTGTCGCGCTCGGTCACCCGGTCGGCGTGGGGACAGCCGCAGTACAACCCGGCGTCGCGCTTCCTGGAGGAGCTGCCGCCCGAGCTTGTCGACTGGCAGCGCACGGCGGAGGCATATACGTCTTGGAGCGGCGGTGGCATCGGCAGCCGCGAGCGGTTGGCCAACAGCAACTTCGTCGGCGGCACGAGCAAGGCGGCGGCGCTGGCCAGCAGGATCGGCATCGACGCCAGCAAACTTGCCACCGCGAGCGATCTCAAGGCTGTTCCTTCGGTGGAGGTTGGCGATAGGGTCAACCATCAGCGTTACGGACTGGGCCGGGTGCTCGCCGTACAGGGGGCGGGCCCCCGCGCCCAGGTGCAGGTCGACTTCGGCGACCAGACGCTGTGGCTGGTGCTGCGGCACGCCCCGATCGAAAAGATCTGACAGGAGCACGGATGGAGTTGATCCAGCCGCCCCGGGTCGTGGCTCGACCCGAAATCCCCTACCTCGGCCTCCGGCTCGTCACCCCGTTTCGGGGCATGCTCGGCAAGCGCGACGAGCTTCTCCGCGAACTCATCGAATGGCTGGGGCGCAATGAGGTGGCCGACGCCGGGCCGTTCTTTCTCCGGCTGGTCGTCATCGACATGGACGGCGACATGGAGATCGAGGTGGGCGCGGTCACACCGGAGCCGCGCGACGGTGACGACCGGGTGTCCGCCGGGGTGCTTCCGGCGGGCCGCTACGCGACGCTGACCTACCGGGACCACGCCCTTAGGGCCAACCGTGCCCTCCTCGAGTGGGCAAAAGCCGGCGAGGTGGCGCTCGACCGGTGGAATGACCCGGCGGGCGACCGGTTCGCCTGCCGCTATGAGGCGTACCTGACCGACCCGCGCACGGAGCCGAGAAAGACCAAGTGGGAGGTCGAGCTCAACATCCGGACCCGCTAGAGACACCTGTGGCCCGGTTCCCTCGTGAGGTTCCGGGCCACAGGTGTTGGGGGGATGGGTAATGCTGGGGGGACCGCGAAGTCAGCAGCCGTCGATCGGCACGCCGTGGTCACGCATCCATGAGGCGGGGTCGACCTGGTTCCACATGCCCTGGTGCACCTCGAAGTGCAGGTGCGGCCCGGTCGAGTCGCCGGTGCTGCCCTCGTAGCCGAGGAGGTCGCCGGTGTTGACGTGCTGGCCGACGCTCACGGCTGTCTTGTTCATGTGGGCGTAGTGGGTCTGGAATCCGTTGCCGTGGTCCACGACGACGGAGATGCCGTAGCCGGTGTAGACCCAACCCGCGGCGATGACCTCACCCGAGCCCACCGCGTGGATGTTGGTGTTCTCGTCGGCGGCGAAGTCGATGCCCTTGTGCTCAGTGCCCCAGCGGGGGCCGAAGCACGAGCTGATCGGGGCCTCGATGGGCAGGACCCATTCCGCCTTCTTGACCTCGGGGGCGGGGGCGGGGGCCGCTTCGGCGGCGGGGGCCTGGGTCCCGGGAGCCTGGGCGGGGGCTTCGGCTGCCGCGGGGGTTTCGGCGTTCGCGGCGGGGGACTGGGGTTCGCGGACGGCGCGGTTACCGCGGTCGGCGGCCTGCGACCTGTCTGCGTCCACCGAGGCGGTGGAAACGTCCGGGGTGGGGGTGGTGTCGATGGTCGCGGCTACGAGGCCGATGAGTGCCACTCCAGCGAGCGTCGCTACTGCCACTACCTGCCGGGAACGTCCGGCGAGGTTCTGGTTTATCCGGTCGCGCAGGGCGGTAAGCCACTCACGGCCGTTCTTCAGAATGTCGTCGATCTTGGTGTTACGCACGAGGTTACCCTCCGGTCTCCGTTGACGCGGACGAGCCATAGTGCCTGGCCAGGACGGCCATGGCCAACCTCGGGACGATTTCGGAACGGGCAAAACGGTTAATTCGGTACGCGCTTATGTCCTACTTTCGTAGTGCCTTCTCCGGGTGTCCCCTAAGGGAGATCGTGATCTCGGTCACGTGATCTGGGGCACATCGAGCTTGGCTGCGCGCCTTCAAATACGACAACGCCGCCCGCATCTTTCGATACCGGGCGGCTTGGCGGGGCCTTCTGCGGGTAGTACTAACTGACCGCGTCGCCGTAAACGGCCTCGGTCTCCAGGTAGAAGTCGACACCGCGTTCCTTGAAGAACTTGATGGGATCAACCGGCCTGTCGTTGATCCTGATCTCCAGGTGGCAGTGCGTGCCGTAGGAGTGACCCGTGTTACCGGCCCCTGCGATCGGGTCCCCGGCCTTTACCTTCTGGCCGACCTTGACGAGGAGCTTGCTGTTGTGGCCATAGACCGTGACCATGCCATCCTCGTGCTGGATGAAGACGGCGTAGCCGTAGCCACCCTGCCAGCCCGCGACGATCACTGTGCCTTCGTGCACCGCGTTGATCGGGTGGCCCTCACGGATGCCGCCGAGGTCGATGCCGGCGTGCAGGCGGCCCCACCGCGGGCCGTAGAGGGAGGTCACCCTGTAGCCCCGCAGGGGCAGCACCCAGGCGTTCTTGGGAGCTTGGGTGATCGAGCTGTTGAGCGTCTTTTCGCCACGACCGGGCCGGTCGGCCGCGAGGTCACGCTGGCGCGCGGCGTCGGTGAGGGCCGCGTTGTCCGAACCCAGCGTGTCGGTCTTGGCGTCGTGCAGGGCTGCGCCCGCTCCAAACGCGACAATGCCGGCACCGACGAAGGCTGTGGTGATGACAGCTGCGTAGCGGCTGCGAGGCGGCGTTGGTGCCCGCCGGCGACCGCGATAACGGTCGCTTTCTCGTAGCAGCTCTGGCCTGTACTGCACGCACACCCTCCGTAATCGACGGCAACCTCCACCGGGTCGCCGGTTGAGGAGCCTGCCGGACAACGTAACCAACCCTTAGGGGTTGACACAAGTTCCTCGGTGTTACCGCGTGGCTACGGGTGCGACTGTCCGATCCGTATTGCCGTTTGCATCACTGTTCGTAGGCTTTTGCGTTAAACACTGTCTGTAATCGACCATGGGCCTTGCGTAGAGCCGGATCCGTGCAGTGCGATCCGAGAATCGTGGGTTACCGTTCGTTCAGGTGAACTGGAAGGCAGGCAATATATGAGTTCTCGAATTCGCGTGGTGGTCGCCAAGCCCGGCCTCGACGGGCATGACCGGGGCGCGAAGGTGGTGGCCCGGGCGCTGCGCGACGCCGGCATGGAGGTCATCTACACCGGCCTGCACCAGACGCCGGAGCAGATCGTGGAGACGGCGATCCAGGAGGACGCCAACGCGGTGGGTCTGTCGGTCCTGTCCGGCGCGCACATGACCCTGTTCCCCAAGGTGGTTCAGCTGCTGCGTGAGCGCGGTGCGAGCGACATCGTGGTCTTCGGCGGCGGCATCATTCCCGACGCGGACATGCCCGAGCTCGAACGGCTCGGTGTGGCGAAGGTGTTCACCCCGGGTGCGACGACCCAGTCGATAGTCGAGTGGGTGCGCGCCAACGTGGCGACCCAGCAACCCGCCTGAAATAGAAGGGAGGAGCCGGACTCACCCCTCACAAGTCCGGCTCCTCTATGCACGACGCCCCGCCGCCACCCCTCGACCGACAGGGCATCGGCCGTTTGTGTCGTTCCGCCTCCACCGTTTGGCTTTCAGTGGACCGACATCACACTCAACGACGCCATGCAGCCGGGGTTACGCGGCAATCTGTGGCTTCGTGCACAACGCCGGGGCGAACGTCCGTTCGGGTGAGGGCGGCCATATAGGCTGCCGCCTAGCCGTTTGATGCGCGGCGCACAGGTCTGTGCCGCCGCTGCGCCGGCGGGGCCTTGCTATGCGGCCCCGCCGGCAACAAACACGGATAAACCGAAGAGGGACCAGTGGACCTGTACGAATACCAGGGGCGCGATGTCTTCGAGAAGCACGGCCTGCCCGTGCTCGCGGGCGGCGTCGCCGAGACCCCCGAGGAGGCCCGGGCCATCGCTGAGCGGCTGGGCCGCGTTGTCGTCAAGGCTCAGGTGAAGGTTGGTGGCCGCGGCAAGGCGGGCGGCATCCAGCTCGCCGCCACCCCGGACGAGGCCTACGAGAAGGCAAGCCGGATCCTGGGCATGGACATCAAGGGGCACACCGTCGGCAAGGTGATGCTCGCCGAGACCGCCGACATCACCGAGGAGTACTACTTCTCCTACCTGCTCGACCGGGCGAACCGCACGTTCCTGTGCATCGCCAGCGTCGCCGGCGGCATGGACATCGAACAGGTCGCGGCCGAGACCCCGGAGCGGGTCGCCAAGGTCCCCATCGACGCGGTCAAGGGCGTCGACGCCGCCAAGGCGCGCGAGATCGTGCAGCAGGCCAACTTCCCGGCCGACATCGCCGACCAGGTCGCCGAGATCGCGGTGAGGTTGTGGCAGACGTTCGTCGCCGAGGACGCCACCCTGGTGGAGGTCAACCCGCTGGCCAAGATCGCAAGCGGCAGGGTGCTGTGCCTTGACGCCAAGGTGACGCTCGACGCGAACGCCGACTTCCGCCACCCCGACCACGAGGCGCTGGAGGACAAGTCCGCGGTCGACCCGCTGGAGCAGGCGGCAAAGGCCAAGGACCTCAATTACGTCAAGCTCGACGGCGAGGTCGGCATCATCGGCAACGGCGCCGGGCTGGTTATGTCCACTTTGGACGTGGTGGCTTATGCGGGTACCGAGTTCGGCGGCGTCAAGCCGGCAAACTTCCTCGACATCGGCGGTGGCGCCAGCGCCGAGGTGATGGCGAACGGCCTGGAGATCGTGCTCAGCGACCCCTCGGTGAACAGCGTGTTCGTCAACGTGTTCGGCGGCATCACCGCCTGCGACGCCGTCGCCAACGGCATCATCAACGCGTTTGCCTTGCTCGACAGCAGGGGAGAGACCGTCACGAAGCCCCTCGTGGTGCGGCTGGACGGCAACAACGCCGAGGCCGGCCGGGCCATCCTCGACGGGGCGAACAACCCGCTGGTGGAGCGGGTGGACACTATGGACGGTGCGGCGAGGCGTGCGGCCGAGCTTGCGGCAGGGAAGTGAAGAGATAGTGGCTATCTGGCTTACCAAGGACTCGAAGGTCATCGTCCAGGGCATGACCGGCTCTGAGGGCTCCAAGCACACGCGCCGCATGCTCGCCGCGGGCACCAACATCGTCGGCGGTGTGAACCCGCGCAAGGCGGGCACCTCGGTCGACTTCGACGGCACCGCCGTGCCGGTCTTCGGGACCGTCGCCGACGCGATGGCTCAGACGGGGGCCGACGTCAGCGTCATCTTCGTGCCGCCCGCCTTCACCAAGGTCGCGGTCATCGAGGCGATCGACGCCGGTATAGGCCTCGCCGTGGTGATCACGGAGGGGGTGCCGGTGCACGACACCGCCTCGTTCTGGGCGCACGCCGTGGCGACCGGCAATAAGACCCGCATCATCGGGCCGAACTGCCCGGGCGTCGCCTCGCCGGGCGCGAGCAACGCCGGCATCATCCCGGCCGACATCGCCGGGTCGGGCCGCATCGGGCTGGTGTCAAAGTCGGGGACGCTTACCTACCAGATGATGTACGAGCTGCGCGACATCGGCTTCTCGACCGCGGTCGGCATCGGCGGTGACCCGATCATCGGGACGACGCACATCGACGCGCTCGCGGCGTTCCAGGACGACCCGGAGACCGAGGCGATCGTGATGATCGGTGAGATCGGCGGCGACGCGGAGGAGCGGGCAGCCGAGTTCATCAAGGCCAACGTCACCAAGCCGGTGGTCGGCTACATCGCCGGCTTCACCGCGCCGCCCGGTAAGACGATGGGTCACGCCGGCGCGATCATCTCGGGCTCGTCCGGGACGGCCGAGGCCAAGAAGGTCGCCCTTGAGGCGGCCGGGGTCAAGGTGGGCAAGACCCCGTCCGAGACCGCCCGCCTTATGCGCGAGGTCATGGGCCACTGATGAAAGGGCGGCTCCGGCCGCCCTTTCAGTAGTCGTACGGGTCGTTGGTGTCGTTGTTCCAGGTCCACGAGCCGAACGCGCCGAAGCAGATGCCCAGGATCGCGGCGATCAGGCCGAGCGCGGTGAGCACGATGCCGAGCCAGAAGCCGACCTTGCCGAGCGTCTGGTCCTTGCCGTGCTTCTTGGCTTCCCGTATCGACAGGTAGCCGAACAGGATGCCCAGCGGTCCGCAGCAGATCACCGCGAGCACGATGCCCAGGATGCCGAAGAGCTGGGTGTTGTCTCTAGGCGCCGGCTGCCCGTATGGCTGCACCGGTGGCGGTTGGGCCGGTGGTGGCGGGTTGTATGGCGGTTGCTCGCTCATCGGTTCACGTTCCAGACGATGCCGCCGATGATGTTCAGCACGCCGATGACGATCGCGATCCAGCCGAGGACCTTCGAGTTGTTGAACTTCTGCGCCTGCATGATCGAAAGGGCGCCGAAGATCAGCCCGAGGATGCCGCAGCAGAGGCCTCCGATGATGCCGATCCAGCCGAACAGCGTGGTGTTGTCCTTGCCTGCCGGTTGGGCCATGGGTGGCGGTGGCGGCGTCGTCGACGGCGGCGGTGTATATGTCATAAATGCAGGCTAACGGCGCAAATAGGGCGGCGCGGCAAGTTCGTGGTTATCCGTGGCCGTATGTGATTGGCTAACACGCGATGACCACCCCAGACGAGGACGTGCTGATCGGCCCCGGCCCCCGTCCGAGCGACGAGGAGCTGGCCAGCCAGCCCACGGTGAAAATCCCGTGGCAGCGCCCGACGCCTCCGCCCCGCCCCGGGGCCCCGCTGGCGGTCGCGGCCCTGGTCAACACCGCGTGGGCGGCGCTTATCTGCCTCGCGACGGTCATCGCTCTGGTCGTGCTGGGGCAGGTCAGCCTCGGGCAGCGGCCCACGGGAGTGGAGGCACTCGCGGGTGTGGCCGGCTGGTTGTTGGCCCATGGGGTACCCATAAAAGCAGGCCCGGTTGAATTAAGCCTTGTCCCGCTGTCGGTCACCATCCTGGCCGTCTGGCGGCTCAACCGCGCGGGCGTGCACACGACCAGGGGGATAGGCGCCAAGCGCACCGGATCGTTGCGCGATGCATTGCGCGTCGCCGGGGCGATCGGCGTCATCTATGGACTGCTGGGCCTGGCGGCGGCGTTTGTCGTTGCGGGGCAGGGGATCGGCGTCGTCTGGTGGCGGGCCGGGCTGCACTTCCTGGCGATCGGGGTGTTCGGCGCGCTGCTCGGCTCGATCCGGATCACCCGCGCCCTGCTCGCGATCGCCCGCCGCACACCCACACTGCTGCGTGACGCGCTGCGCGCCGGGGTGGTCGCGGCCCTGCTGCTGCTCGGCGCGGGTGCCGGGCTGATCGGGCTTTCCGTTGCGGTACATGGAAACGAGGCCGCCAGGATACTTGACCACACGCCCAACGGGCTCGCCGGACAGGCCGGGATCACGGTGGTGTGCCTTGCTTTCGCGCCAAACTTCGCCACCTGGGCCGCCGCCTACCTGGTCGGTCCGGGCTTCATCCTGCGAGCCGGCACGCTGGTGAGCCCGGCGGAGGTGACCACGGGCGACATGCCGCCCGAGCGCAGGGCGCTGCTGGATCAACTGCCGGTGACGGCGGGCCTGCCGGACGGGCCGCTGTCGGGGCCGCTGTGGATCCTGCTCGCGCTGCCGGTGCTCGCCGGGATCGGGGCCAGCCTGTTGCTGGTGCGGCGGCGGTTGCGCCCGAGACGCGCCCGATCGGGTGACACCGTGCTCCCGACTCCGCGCTGGCCGCGCATGTTCGCCTCGGCGATGCTTGCCGGGCCGATCGGCGGGCTGCTTGTGGGCGCCGCCTCGTTCGCCGGGTCGGGCCGGCTCGACGACGGCGAACCGGCGCTCGGCCCGGTGCTGTGGCAGGTAAGTCTGTTCGCGACACTCGCGCTTGTGCTGGGCGCGGTGCTCGGGGTCGCCGCGGCCCGCTTCGTGCGGTTCCGGCAACCGTAAACAAGAAACGGCGGCCCCTTGCAGGGCCGCCGCCTCTCCGCCTTGCTCTTGCTCTCAGCTTGAGGCGCTCATCAGGGCGCTGATGACAACGACGTAGAAGATGCAGATCACTACATAGCTGATCACGCCGACGATCACGGCGATCTTGCCCAGCTTCTTCGCGCTGTCGGAAGCGGCCTGTGCACCTGCGGTGTCGCCGGCAGCCTGGAGGCTGCCCACCTTCACTGCCTTGATCAAAGCGAAGATTCCAACCGGCAGGAACAGAATCAAGCCGGCGATGCCCCAACCGATGTTGTTCGGGATTGGGCGCGAGGGGGTGGTCACTTTGTGTCTCCTTATGGGGTGAGAGCTCGCTGGCGCCGCCTCGGCGCAAGCTCAGGCGTTCATGCTGTCGATCCACAACGCCAAGGTCAATAGCCGTTCGGCCCGCGGATCGCTGACGAACACGCGGAGTGTAATGGTTTCTGTCCACATGCACACGCCCGGGGATGTCCGAATCGGACATCCCCGGTGAATTAGCTAGCGGTCAGTTGTTATCGGTGTATTCGTTGTACTGGTCCTCGATCCTGGTGTTCCAGTCCGTGGCCAGCGACGTGATCCCACCGATCAGCGCGATGATGGCAAGGATGATGCCGACCCAGCCGAGCCAGCCCATCGAGGCCTGACCCTTCCGCACCCGGCTCAGGTGAAGGATGCCGAGGATCAGGGCTGGAATGCCGCCGATGAACGGTGCGCCGTCAAGGAACCAGCAGCAGCAACATCCGGTACCGATGATGCCGAAGATGAGCGACAGCCAGCCGAGCAGGTTCCGCTTGCCGTCGCCGCCACCGCTCGCGTACATCTGGCCGCCACCGCTGGGCGGCGGGTTGAGCGGCGGTCCCGGCGGTGTCAAAGGAGGAGGCGGAGTCTGCGGCCCCGTCCCTGCCCCGTATCCGGCTCCCGCTCCGGCCGCGGCAGCCCCCGCGCCCGCCGCGGCCCCCATGCCTGTGCCGGCAGTGGAGGAAGTAGTAGTAGGGGGAGATGGAGGAGGCGGTGACGGTGGGACCGGTGGAAGGGTCGCGTCCGTGCTCGGCTCCTCCGGCAGCGTCGCGTCCCGAGGCACGGAGGCCGATCCCACCGCGGGTGGCGGCGGGACCGGTTCGAATGGTGGCTGTGGCACGCCGGGCTCGGGTGGACGGGTGGGCGACGGCGGCGGTACCGGCGGCTGCGGGCGTAGCGGCGGTTCCGGTTCGGGTGTCGGGCTTGGCGGTGTGGGGATTGGCGGTGTGGGGCTTGGCGGTGCCGGGTTGGGCGGTGCCGGGTTGGGCGGTGCCGGCGGCTGCGGCCGCAGCGGCGGTTCGGGCTCGGACGGCGGTTCGGGTGTCGGGTCGGGCGGCGCCGGCGGTTGCGGCCGCAGCGGCGGTTCCGGCTCGGAAGGAGTGGAACGGTCGTTGGGTGTACTCAAAGTCGGCTCCTCGCATAATCGGTTCTCATACCAATATCCGGTTATTTAGGAGATTTTATGACTCAAACGCCGAATATTGCGGTGGCGACCCCAGGTCAGGCGGGCCGGACAGGCCCGGATAGGGTCATGAGGTGACCGCTCGCCTTGTCGTCCTGGTCTCCGGTTCAGGGTCCAACCTCCAGGCTCTGATGGACGCCTGCACCGATCCGGCCTATGGCGCCCAAGTCGTGGCCGTTGGGGCGGACAGGGACGGTATTGCCGGGCTGGAGCGGGCGCGGCTGGCGGGAATGCCCACCTTCTATGCCCGCGTGAAGGATTTCGAAACCCGCGCCAAGTGGGACGCTGAGCTTGCCGAACTTGTCGCCGCGCACAACCCGGATCTGGTCATCGCCGCCGGCTTCCTGAAGCTGGTCGGCCCGGCCTTCCTGGCGAAGTTCGGCGGGCGCTACGTGAATACGCACAACGCTTTGCTGCCATCGTTTCCCGGCATCCACGGGCCGCGTGACGCACTCGAGTACGGTGTAAAGATCACCGGTGCCACGCTGTTCATGGTGGATGAGGGCATAGACACCGGCGCGATCATCGCCCAGGCGGCGGTGCCGGTGCTGGAGGACGACACCGAGGATGCGCTGACCGAGCGGATCAAGGTGGTGGAGCGCGCGCAACTTGTCGAGTATGTGGGCAGGATGGCGCGTGAGGGTTGGACCGTCAAAGGAAGAAAGGTCACGATTCCGTGATTCGACGTGCGTTGATCAGCGTTTACGACAAGACCGGCCTGGATGATCTGGCGCGTCATTTGCACGACGCACAGGTCGAGATCGTTTCCACCGGGACTACCGCCGCGCACATCGCCGCCGCCGGCATCCCCGTGACCCGGGTGGAGGAGCTGACCGGGTTCCCCGAGGGCCTCGACGGCCGGGTGAAGACGCTGCATCCTCGGGTGCACGCGGGCCTGCTGGCCGACCTGCGCCTCGGCAGCCACCGCGAGCAGCTTGCCGAACTGGGCATCGAACCGTTCGACCTGCTCGTCTCCAACCTGTACCCGTTCCAGGAGACCGTCGCGTCGGGCGCCTCGGTCGAGGAGTGCATCGAAAAGATTGACATCGGCGGCCCGGCGATGGTCCGCGCAGCGGCAAAAAACCACGCCAACATCGCCGTCGTCACCACCCCGCTCTTCTACGACCTCGTCGCTTCAGCGCTTGAGCGGGGCGGGTTCAGCGACGACGAGCGCCGGATGCTCGCCGCCCGCGCCTTCGCCGACATCGCCGCCTATGACGTGGCCATCGCCGCCTGGTGCGCGCAGGAGCTTGCCCCGTCGGAGCAGTGGTGGCCGGAGTTCGCCGGGATAGCGCTGCGCCGCGAGTCGAGCCTGCGCTACGGCGAGAACCCGCACCAGAAGGCGGCTTTGTACATGCCGGACAGCGCCGCCGGTCTGGCCCAGGCGCAGCAGTTGGGCGGCAAGGAGATGTCGTACAACAACTATCTCGACGCCGACGCCGCCTGGCGCACCGCGCACGACTTCGACCTGCCGACCGTCGCCATCATCAAGCACCAGAACCCTTGCGGCATCGCGATCGGCAAGGATGTCGCCGAGGCGCACCGCAAGGCCCACGCCTGCGACCCGATCTCGGCTTTTGGCGGGGTCATCGCGGTCAACGGCACGGTCACCATCGAGCTTGCCAAGCAGGTCGCGGAGGTCTTCACCGAGGTGATCGTCGCACCGTCCTATGAGGAGGGTGCGGTGGATCTGCTGTCGGCAGGGAAAAACCTGCGCATCCTCCGTGCGCCCGCCTACTCTCCGAGCCTGGTTGAGCTTCGTCAGATCTCCGGGGGGTACCTGGTACAGACGCGCGACGACTTCAGCGCACCCGGCGACGAGGTAGAAAACTGGCGCCTGGTTTCCGGAGAGCCCGCGACGGGGTCCACATTGGACGACCTGGAGTTCGCGTGGGGCGCGGTGCGCGCGGTCAAGTCCAACGCCATCCTCCTCGCCAGCGACGGCGCCTCGGTCGGTGTCGGCATGGGCCAGGTGAACAGGGTCGACTCCGCCCGCCTCGCCGTCGCCCGAGCGGGTGACCGGGCCAAGGGCGCGGTGGCCGCCTCCGACGCGTACTTCCCGTTCCCCGACGGCCTGCAGATCCTCATCGACGCCGGGGTCACCGCCGTCGTCCAGCCAGGCGGCTCCATCCGCGACAAGCTTGCCATCGAAGCGGCCCAGGCGGCCGGCATCACGATGTACCTGACCGGCTCCCGGCATTTTTATCACTGAGTGGGAACCAGTCGTCGGCCGTGATGGCGTAGACCTCGCTGTCGCGGCGCACCCCGTTGAGGATGAAGTCCGAGCGCTTGACACCCTCGAACGACATGCCCACGCGCTTGGCCAGGGCGATACTGCGCTCGTTGCCGACCACGGCCAGCCATTCGATCCGGCCAAACCCGCGCACACCGATCGCCCAGTCGATGACGTGGCGGACGGCGGCGGTCATCAGCCCCCGGCCCTGGGCGTCGGGGGCAAGCCATACCCCGAGCTCGCAGGTTCCGCCCTTGGCGTCGAAGTTCTTGACCGTCACTCCGCCGGAGAGCACGCCTTCCACCCAGATGCCGTAGATGCGGTTGCCGTCAGCGGCCTGCGAGTCGGCGTACCGCTGCAGCATCGCCCGCGCCGCGGCGAGGTCGGTCACCCGGCCGGGCAGGGGAACGTGCTCGTGCAGGTAGTCGCGTAGACGGTCGACGTGCGCCAGGAACTCCTCGGCCTGCCAGGGCTC
>DASUXL010000069.1:0-18283 GCA_036377915.1 Candidatus Limnocylindrales bacterium | reverse complement strand
TTATGGCAATCTGTCCGGACAGCGGAACTCCTGGCTTGAGGGGTGTCTTGGAGTGACAGTCCTCTCTACCGGAGTTCCGCTGCTTTCACCGACATCGACACACCTTGACAGAAAGACCAAGCCCTTAACTGAACGGCGTTGGAACTAGAACTCGCCTTCGTCAACTACGCCCGACCGGAAGACATCGCGAAGGTTGACCTCAAAGGCAAACTTGCGGTGTGGCGGGCATCCGTGCACGAACCTGTCTGGCCAGGACACCCGTACGGATGTTCGATGGCACAGGAACGGATGGAATGGCTCAAAGCCGCCGGCGCGGTGGGGGTGCTGATCTACAACGACGAGCGCATAGCCGGGGGCTGCCCGCTGCCACTGTACTTGTACTACCCCGACCCCGGCTACCGGTCCGAGATTCCAGTGGCGCAGATCAACCATGACGAAGGCGTGCGCCTGAAGCGGCTGCTCGACGCCGGTCCGGTCCGGATCGAGGTGAACGGCAACCCCGATATTGAGTACACCTACCATCTCAGCCAGCCAAACAGGCAGCGGATACCGGAGAACCTGACCTACAACTACACCAGCGCGAGCCTGGCACAGGTCGACAGTTCGTACCATGACGCGGGCATACCTGGGTTGGCGGACGTGCATTGGCACGCGATGCTGCCCGACACCTTCAGCGTCGCCGGAGCCGAACCGTTCCTGTCGCGCTCAAGGCGCACCGAGTACTTCGGTGGGTTCGACCCGAACGTGCTGTGGCTCGGCCAGGCGGACGGGCCCCGGGATGGGGACTTCGCGCAACTGTGGAAGTCCGTCAACGAGCCCAGCCGGACGGTGCAACGCTGGTACAGCGCACCCGAAACATTCGGCAGTCCGGACCGGCCGGCCATCGGCAGCATCAACGGGATCGTTGATTGCACCATGTGCCGGTTGGGCGACGTGTTCGTTGGGGTCTACTCGACCATGCAGCCCGGCGGCGTAATGGCCGGTTCGTGGTTGAATCTGACTACCCAACTCCGCAAGGACGGCGCCGAACTCCCGAAGGTGCCGCGGGCTGGCCTCCCTGAGGGAATGCCAATCTGGGAACTGCCCAAGCAGGACGGCGTCTACAAGCTGACCCAGACACACGGCGACAACAGCGCCACTTGGACGTTCCACTCCAAGACGGTCACCGACCACGCCGCACCCCCGGGGTACAGCTGTGCAACCCTGCTGTACGGCGTGCCGATCGGGGTCGAGGGACCGTGTGCCCCGCAGCCGCTGGTCTTCGTCGGCTACGACTTCGGCGACGCGCCGGACCTGTGGAACAAGATCACGGCCGGCGGCAAGCATGCCCTCCAGGTCAACGCCTACCACGCCAAGTCGAACGTACCGATGCCCCCCATCGCCGGGATGAACCTCTGGTTCAGCACCGACGACGGCACCACCTGGCTACCCGCCAGGACGACGCCAACGAACCAGCCCGGCACCTACCGCACCCTCGTCGACATCCCCGCCCTGGCCCAGACCAGAGGGGCGATCAGCCTCAAGGTGGAGGCGTGGGACGCTGACGGCAACCGGATCGAACAAACCACCCTCCGGGCAGTCACCTTGAAGTAACACGAAGGATCACTGAAGGGGCACACATACGGACGTCCCCCGCCACGGTGCACGCGCCGGGGGGCGTCCTACGTTGGAGGTAGACCTGCGGCGGGCCTCGGCGCCGCACCGAACGCCTCGCCGCCGCTCGGCTCCGGCGCACCCGGCTCCGGTGGCACTCGTAACCCTGATCAGGGCCATCAGTGGTTCGGATTCAGCCACCTTTACCCCGACAGCCACAATGCCGTTCGACCTAAGTCGAAATGGACGGATGCGGTTCGGGCACACCACCCAGGGGCGGGAACGGAAGGCCAAGCCGTGTACAGAACACAAGGTCCCGGTCAGCGCGGCGAGGGTAGCCCGGCGGCCAGTGCGGCCAAGGCCCTGGCCCGCGATAGCAGCCCGCATATGGGTCACACGCGGCTGGGCATGACCTGCTCAACGATCCGCGCGAGATCTACAGGCGCGCCCGCAAAGTCCTCAACCAAGCATTCTTCGCCAAGGTACTCGTCGACATGGACGCAGGCAGCCCGACGAATGCACCGAGACCGTCAGAAACCTGCACACGCTAGAAACCCCGGCTTTCTCAAGCCGGGGTTTGACTAACGACTATCTGGTGGAGGTGCCGGGAATCGAACCCGGGTCCATCACCGCGTTGCCAGGGCTTCTCCGAGCGCAGCTTGCTGTGCCTCTCTCGGCCCCACCGATCACGCAAGCTAGTCGATGTGACGGGCCCAGTTGGGATTGATCTCGCCTTCCCAGCCCCCCAACAGGACCGAGTCGGCCAGCCTACTAACTGAAGCCGGTTTACTGGGCCGTAGGCCCTCCCAGACCGACTAGTTCGCTAAACGCCTCAGGCGGCGAGTGCGAACTGAGCGCGATTTTGCTTGGCGCTTATTGTTTTCCGACGAACGATTCTCGAGACGACGTCGGCTTCCTCGGCTCGCTTCCCCTGCCTAAGCAGGCAATGTCGAAACCTGTCACCCCCAGTGTGGATTGCAACCGAACAAGTGTACCCGATTACGCCTGGGCACACGCCTGCCCGTCGATCGTGCACGCCTTGACCGACTTGCCGAGCGCGAGCAGCGCCGGAAATCTAACCACGAACGTCACTGTCCCATTCCCCGCCAGTGTGGGGCTCACCGGCCTCAACGTCACGATCTCACCCTCCTGGGCGAGTTTGACCGTGTCACCCGATCGGTTCTCGACCGCGGTCGCGTCGGGCATGGTGAGCACCACGGTCCACCCATTTCGCGCCGTGCCACCCGGATTCTTGACGGTCACCTCGGTATCGAACCCGGTCACCCCCACCAGCACCAGGGCCACGGTCCGATAGGTCGCGGTGAGCGGTTTCTCCGCAGGCACAGCCTGCGAAAACCCCGGTGGAGAGCTTGGTGCATTCGGTTCCTGATTTTTCTGGGTACCCACAGGCGCCGGCTTTTTTGAAGGAGACGCCCCGATTTCGGGCGTCGGGGGCGGTGGCTGCGTCCCGATCCCCAGGCCAGGCTCCGGCTCCTCACCGGCGGCGTTGGCGGGCGGCCGTTCGCCGCCCTGGTTGAGCCACACGGCACCGGCCGTCCCGCACAGCGCCGCGACGATGACCGCCCCGACGATGCCGATGATCCGGGCGCGGTGACGGTCCTTAAGCCGGGGCTCGGGCGGCTCGGCCACCAGGAAGCTGCTTTCCCCCACCCCGAGGGCCAGCCGATCGAGCACGGCCCGCAACCGCTCGACCATCCGCTGGTGCGCCCGCGCCAGCGCCTCCCGCCGATGCGCCTCCTGGCTGCCGAGGAAGCCGGTCTGGCGGATCGTCACCGCCGACCCTCCACCCCCGGCGGCGGGCCGGATCTGGAACGTTACCTCGCTCGTGAAATCGTCGCCGCGCCAACGGAACACCAGCCTGCGCGGCGGCTCCGCCTCCACCAGGTCGACATCGAACTCACCAAATCCGGGCAGGTCATCGGTCGGGTGCACGCGGCCCAGCGCGCCGGGCATCGCCGAGCTCTCCGGCCAGCCCGCCACCGGCTGGAACCACTCGTTGAGCGGCTTGGCTTCGGTCAGCGCCCGCCAGACCAGCAGCGGAGCATGCGCCACCTCGAACTCGATCCGCAGCTGGCTCATTCAAGAATCATAGAAGGAACGGGGTCAGCCACTGAGCCCCGCGCATGGCTGATCGTTGACAGCGCACGCCTGCGGGCGGCCCGACTCGGTCGGGTCGCCGACCTGGAAGTAGAACGTGAACTGTTGCCCGGCCCCGATGTCGCGATGGGCCGCGCCGGGTGTGAACGTGACCCGCCGCCGCTCCTGCTCGTAGTCGATCTGATCCCAGGCGCTGGTCACCGTCGCCCGGTTGGGCAGATCGACAACGGCCGACCAGTCACTTATCGGCGCCGTCCCGGCGGTGACGGTGATCGATCCTATGTAGCCCAGCTGGAACCGCTCCGACGTCCGGTACGACACCGTCGCCCCGCCCGCGGCCGCCACACCGGCATCCACCCGCTGCGCCGCCCGCGACGGCGACGGTGCCGACGACGGCGGGAGCGTGACCCCGGGTTGCACACCGGACTGCGCCGCCTGGCCCGTGCTCGGGCCGTTCGCCGCGAGGCCGGGTGGTGTCGCGGGCGGGCGGGCCATCACCACGGCCAGCGCGCTCCCGATCAAACCTGTGATCACCATCGCCCCGGCGATGGACAGCAGCCTGCCCCGCCGCTCGGTCGGGATCTGGGTGAGCTTGGTCAGCTTGCGCCACCACGGATCGCCCGGATCCACCCGCACCCTCGACTGCCTCGGACGCCTGGGCGGCTTGGCTTTCGGCGGCTTCTTCTTCAACGGCTCGGCGAGCGCGGCGAGCGCCTCGGGCAGCTTCTCCCGGAACATCGTCTCGTACGTCCCGGCAAGCTCGGTGCGGCGCTGATCCCCTTCCAAGCCAAGGAAACCGGACTGCGTCACGGCAAGGCTGACGCCCGGGTCGCCGTCGGACATCTCCCACAGGACCTCGGAGTGCAGCTGCTCGCCCCGCCACCGCATCCGGAACCGTTGGTGCTCAACGACTTCCAGGACGTCCACATCATACGGACCGGTGAACCCGGCCATGCCCGCCGGCGGGAACGCCCTGTACACACCACCGGCGACCGGCATCAGGTCGGTCGGCATGAACCATTCATTCATGAGGCTGCGCTCGGTCAAGGCTCGCCAGACCACCTCGGCGGGATGGGCAAGCTCGACATCGATCCGAACATCCCTCACGGCAGTGACTATAAGACCTACCTGAATGGATCGCAGGGTGAACCATTGACGGTGCAGGACCCCAGCGAAAACCTCGACGAGCCGGTCGTCCCGGAGAAGCCGAACAGGTACACCAGACCGGCCCCCAGGTCCCCACGGCTCGGCTTGAACACCCACGTCCCATCGACGAACGTCCGGCTGACCGCCGTCGCCCCGGTCAGGGTCGCGCCCTGCGGCAGCACCACCCGCACCTCCCACGCGGCCAGCACCGAACCCTCGTTGTGCACCCAGACGTACGTGTCGTAACGCCCGTCGTCCACCCGCGTCCACGTCACCGCGCTCACCTGCGAGACGAGCGTTTCCACCTGCCCACCCGTGCTCGCGCTCGGACCCCGGCTGCTACCTGTCCCCACCGCCGACGGCCGAGGGGATGCCGGCGACGCCGGCGACGCCGGTCTCGGCTTCTGGCTCGACGGACGGACGCTCGGCTTCGGTGAGTGCTCGCCGAACCCGTCGACGAAACCCACCCCGAACGGGGCATCCGGACCATACGGCTGCACCACCGTCGCCGTCGAATCCGCCCTCGCCAAGGCGTAAGCACCAGCCCCGATGACCAGCAACATGCAGGTCGCCAGGAAGATCAGCGTGGGCCGGCGGTTGATCCGCCGATGACGGGGCACCGCCCGGCGCTCTTGCGCCGCAAGCTCCTCTACCGTCGCAGGACGCAAGCCGATCGGGTCATAACCCACGTGGGAAAGTTACAGGCCGACCACCACGGCCAGCCATCCCCTTTTCGACCGGACGGGCCTACTCGACGCCTTTCGACCGGCGTCCGAGCGCCCGATTGATCTCTCGAGCCGCATCCCGCTTCGCCAAGTCCTGCCGCTTGTCGTAGTCGCGCTTGCCTCGCGCCAGGCCCAACTCGACCTTGGCCCAGCCGTCCTTGAAATAGATCGACAGCGGCACCAGGGTCAGCCCCGCCTCGCGCGTCTTGCCGATCAAACGGTTGAGCTCCAACCGGTTCAGCAACAGCTTCCTCGTGCGCCTCGGCTCGTGATTGGTCCACGTCCCCTGCGTGTACTCCGGGATGTGCATGCCATAGAGGAACAGCTCACCGCTGCGCTCCTGCGCGAACGCGTCCACCAGCGACGCCCGGCCCAGCCGCAGCGACTTCACCTCGGTCCCGGTCAGCTGCATGCCGGCCTCAACCGTGTCGATGATCGCGTAGTCGTGGCGCGCCTTCCTGTTGGACGCCACCACCTTCCGGCCTTGCTCCCTGGGCATTGCGGAAGTTTACCCTGTCAGCACAGGCAACCCGGAAGCCAATTCTCCGGATCCACCGGCGTCCCGTCCAACCGCACCTCGAAGTGCAGATGGTTCCCGGTCGACGCGCCCGTCGTCCCGACCCTGCCGATCAGCTGCCCCCGGCTCACCCACCGCCCGACATCCACCAGGATCCGCGACTGGTGCGCGTAACACGTCGACATGCTCTGCCCCTCGTACTCCCCATGCGAGACACACGTGTAGTTGCCATATCCACCACGCCAGCCCGCCGACGCCACCCGCCCGTCGGCCGCCGCATAGATCGGCTCCCCCCCGCCCGCCGCGATGTCCATCCCGGCGTGCAGCTGCCACACCCCGTAGTACGGGTCGAACCTCATCCCGAAGTCGCTCGACTTCCACCCCGCCACCGGCATCAGCAGCCGCGACCCCGGCCGCATCACCGGCGCCTGTCCGCCCGCGGCCGCCTGTGCCCGCTCCCACTCGGCAAGCTCCGCCGCGATCCGCTCGCTCTCGCGCTTCACCTCTTCGTGCCGCGCGATCACCTCCGCCCGGTAACTCTCCGCTCGCGCCGCCGCTTCCTGTTGCCCCGCAACAAGACCCGCCGCCTCCCCGCGCGCCCTGTCCGCGTCCTGCCTCGCCCTGTCCGCTTCCTGCCTCGCCCGCTGCGCCTCTGACAACGCGCCCTCGGCCGCCCTCCTTGCCAACTCCGCCTCGTTGGTCACCTGCTTCGCCTCGCGCTGCGCGCTCACCAACCCGTCGATCGCCGCCCGCTTCGCCTCGGCCACCTTCTTCAGGTACCCGAGCCGCACCGCGAACTCGTTCGGCCCGCCCGCCGTCAGCAACGCGTTCGCCTTGGCGAGCTCTCCGCCCATGTGCGACTCGGCCGCGAAGCGCCCCAACCGTTCCCGGCCCCTCTTCACCTGAGCCGACGCCTCGGCAAACTTCCCCTCGGCCCGCTGCGCCACCTCCGCGGCCCCAGCCGCCACGCGCTCCTTGGCCACCACCACGACCTCCGCCGCGGCCAGCTCCCCGCGCGCCCGCGCAGCCCTGTCCTGCGCTCCCGCCAGGGCTTTGTTCAACTCGGCAAGCCGGGCGACCGCCTCCTGGGCCTGGGTCGACGCCGACTCCACCAGCGCACCGGCCTGCGCCAGCTCCGCGTCCACCCGCTTCTTGTCATCCCTCGGGTCGGTCGGCGTCCCCGCACCCACCATGAGCGCTACTACCAGGACAAAACGCGCAGTACGCACATCCACACACTACAACGGTCAAACCATATCTTTAACCGCAACCACGCACGGACGTCTGGTCGCCGGGAGCAACGGCGCGCGCCCCCGACGGACCTGCGTAAAAAATCTTGATGAGCCTGGGCTTTAGACCCGGATGTAGAACCGCAGCGTCACCCAAGCCGTGACAGCCGAGATCAACCCGCCGACGCCGGCCAACACCGGGAACATCATGAGGACGTCCGGCCATCGCACCGGGGTCAGCAGGTTGGTCAACGCCACCAGCGACCCTTCCAGCACGAACAGCTTGACGACGATGAGTAACCCGCCCGCCAGGATGGCGCCGATGACCGCCGCGAACACGGCTTCGAGGACGAACGGCATCTGGATGAACCAGTTTGAGGCGCCGACGAGCTTCATCACGGCCACCTCGCGCCGCTTGCTGTACGCCGCGACCTGGATGGTGTTGGCGACGAGCAGCAGGGCGGCGACGCCCATGACGGCGGCGACGATCAGTGACATCGTCTGGATGGCGCCGAGCACGTCGAAGACCTTGGCCAGCAGTTGCTGCTGGTCGACGATGGTGGACACGCCGGGCAGCTCTTTGTACTCGCCGTTGATCGCCTCGAACTGGGTCGGGTCCTTGAGCTTGACCCGGAAGGACTCGGGCATCTCGTTGGGGCCGACGGACTGGACCATGTCAGGGGCGTCGCCGAACATCTCCTTGAAGTTCTCGTACGCCTTCTCTTTGGTCTCGTAAAGCACCGTCTCGACGAGCGCATCGTTGTTGAGCTTGCTCTCCAGGTCGCTTCGCTGCTCCGGCGTCACGTCGTTCTTAAGATAGATGGACACCTCTACCTGTTGGTAGTAGAAGGTTTTCATCTTGTCGACTTGGACATACATGAGCAGGCTGGCGCCGAGCATCGACAGCGACACGGTCATCGTGATCATCATGGCGATGGTCATCGTGACGTTTCGCCAGAGCCCTACCAGCACCTCGGCCAGGACGTATTTCGCTCGCATCGGGGGATTCCTCCGCTAGGACGGTCAGATCGTCGGGACAAACGCCGGCCGGTGGTCAGCCGTACACACCGCGCGCCTGGTCTCGCACGATCCGGCCGCCTTCGATCTCAATCACCCGGCGGCGCATCTGGTTCACGATATTGGAGTCATGGGTCACCATGACGACTGTGGTGCCGGTCCGGTTGATCCGGTCGAGCAGGCGCATGATCTCGATCGACGTGTCCGGGTCGAGGTTTCCGGTGGGCTCGTCGGCGAGCAGGATGAGCGGCCGGTTGACGAACGCGCGCGCCACCGCGACACGCTGCTGCTCACCACCGGACAGCTCGTGCGGGTAGCGGTGCTCCTTGCCGCCCAGACCGACCAGCTCCAGCACCTCGGGAACGACTCGCCGCGCGACCGCCTTGGACTTGCCGATGACCTCGATCGCGAAGGCCACGTTCTCATAGGCGGTCTTGTTGGGCAGCAGGCGGAAGTCCTGGAACACGCACCCGATGGAGCGGCGGAAGTGAGGGATCTTCCACGAGCGCATCGAGGAGATCTCCTTGCCGTTGACGTTTACCTTGCCCCGATTCGGGGAGATTTCACGTAACAGCAGCTTGACGATGGTGGACTTGCCCGAACCCGACGGACCGATGAAGAAGACAAAGTCACCCTTCTCGATCCCCACCGACACGTCGTCCAGCGACGGCCGAGAAGCCTTCGGATAGGTCTTAGTCACGTGGTCGAGTCGAATCACGGGCGAGAGTCTACGCGCTGTCTTGGCCAGGCCAAGAGAAGGCTAGGCAAGATGACAGTATTGCCGGAAATGTTCGGTAAAAAACTTACAGAGAGTGATCAGTCTGCGGCTGACTGCTGCTGCTTGCGCCACTTGATCCCGGCCTCGATGAAATCGTCGATCTCACCGTCGAAGACCGAGCCCGGATTGCCCGTCTCATGCTCAGTGCGGAGATCCTTCACCATCTGGTACGGGTGCAGCACATAGGAGCGCATCTGGTCCCCCCACGAACCGGCCGCATCCGTCTTGAGGCCCTCCAGCTTGGCCTGCTCCTCCAGGCGCTTGCGCTCAAGCAGCCGCGCCTGCAGCACCCGCATCGCCGACGCCTTGTTCTGCAGCTGCGACTTCTCGTTCTGGCAGGTGACCACGATCCCGGTCGGGATGTGTGTGATCCGCACCGCCGAGTCGGTGGTGTTGACGCTCTGCCCGCCCGGGCCGCTGGACCTGTACACATCGACGCGGATCTCGTTCTCCGGGATCTCGATGTGGTCGGTCTGCTCCACCACCGGCATGACCTCCACACCGGCGAAGCTCGTCTGGCGGCGGCCCTGGTTGTCGAACGGGCTGATCCGCACGAGCCGGTGCGTGCCCGCCTCCACGCTCAGCGTGCCGAAGGCATAGGGCGCCTTGACCTGGAACGTGGCGGACTTCAAGCCCGCCTCCTCGGCGTACGAGGTGTCAAAGACCTCGGTGGGGAACCCGTGCCGCTCCGCCCAGCGCATATACATCCGCAGCAGCATCTCGGCGAAGTCCGCCGCGTCGACACCCCCGGCACCCGCGCGGATCGCCACCACCGCCTCCCGCGAGTCGTACTCGCCCGAGAGCAGGGTGCGCACCTCCATCTCCTCGATCGCCTTGCCCAGCGAAGCGATCTCGGTGCCCACCTCGGCCAGGGAGGACGCGTCCGCCTCGTCCTCGGCCAGCTCCAGCAGCACCCCGACGTCGTCAAGGCGCCCGCGCAGCCCGGTCAGGCGCTCGATCTCGCTGTTGACATACGACAGCTTCGAGGTGACCTCCTGCGCCTTCGCCTGGTCGTCCCAGAGGTCCGGCGCGGACGCGGCAACCTCCAGCTCGGCCTTGTCCTTGCGAAGTTTGGCAACGTCGATCACAGCCTCGATGGACCGGAGGGTGGCGTCGAGCTGCTTGATCTGATCGGCGTAGTCGGCAGTTGTCACCAATAAAGCCTACGGCAGGTCGCCAAGGTGTCCCTGGAGAACCCAGGCTCGCACACCTGTTCGAATTTGCTTCATAAGATCATCGGGCTCTCGGTCCTATTTAGACCGAGGACTGTCGTTTTTGGAACGCGCCACGCCCGGCGACCGTGCTGATCAAGTCAGGCGGTCGCCGGGCATTGCGGCGCACGCACGATCGCGGAGGTCGTCATCGGAGTCCACTTAGGATCGACTCGAGGATCAGGACAACCTCGACGATCTCAGCGCTCTGCTATTGCCAAATTGTTGTTGCCGCAGCGCGTAAACGCACACTGCGCAGCTACCGCTGCCGCACAAATCCAAAAAGGATGGGAATGTGGCCCGCTCGCTCGCGGCTATCTTTTCGTTCCCTCACCCAACCCCCCATGCTGGGCACCGGCCTGCTTCGCTGACGCGCGCTCCCGCCCCCCGGTCGACGCGCGCAGCTTCACTTGGTGCCGGTCTTCAACCAGGTCAGCGCGGCCTTGTGATAGTTGACGGCATACTCCAGGCCGGAGGCCATCATCTTGTCGCCGTCGCGCTTGGCTTCCTTGGCCGCCTCGCGAGCCTCGGACAGCGCCTCGGTGTGGTAGTTTTCCGCTTCTCTGCGCAGCTTGGTGGCGCTCGTGCCCAGGGCCTGGCCGAAGGCGACCCGCAGGGCGTAAGGGTTGCGGACCAACTCGCGGCCCGGGTCCTCCTCCAGCCAACGGCTGAACGCCTTCTTGCCCGCGGCGGTGATGCTGTAGGGCTGGCTCGAACGCTGGCCCGGCTTGCCCGCCTTGACATAGCCCAAAGAGGCCAGCACCGGCAGCTCGCGGTAAACCTGCGATCTGGTCATCGACCAGTATGAGCCAAGGCGCTTCTCCGCGGCGGCCATGAGTTGGCCTCCGGTCATCGCGCCGTCATGCAGCAAACCGAGCACGGCCGCCGCTGTTGCGTTGATATCTGACTCTGCCATGTTGTCTACGCTGCCACCTTAAATGGCATCTGTCCAGGATTTCGGCTCATTCCACAGTGCACAGTTCGTGTCAGACAGTCCAGAGCCGACTGTCTGATGAGGCCTACCGTTTGTCCGGTTCATACCTGGCTCGCATGGCTTCGCGTCCGTTGGGAAATTCGGGTTTTCACAACGGGCTTTCAGTTTTCACAACCGGGACCGAAGCTCCCACAACTCTGGGTAAAATCGAGTTTCGACACGCGAGCGCAGATAGGCGCCGCCGGACGAGCCGCCCGTGCCCGTCTTGGTGCCGATCTGGCGTTCGGCCATGAGCACGTGCCGTGCCCGCCACAGCGACCAGGCTTGGTCGTGCGCGATCAGCGCCTCGGCCAGATCCCATAGAGCGCCATACTTTTCACGGTCGTTCGCGATGGCGATCAGCGCGGCGAACCGCTCGTCCGCATTGGACACGTCAAACCCATGCGCCCCAAGCAAAGCGAGGTAACCGTCCCACAAGGACGGTTCGTCGAGCCGCCGCCGCAGCGCCGAATTCTCCACCGCCGTAAGGCCGCGGAAACGGTCCATATAGGTGGGATCCTTCAGCCCTGAGAGAAACTCGATCTCCCGGAACTGCGCCGACTGGAAACCCGAGGCCGGCGCCAGCTTGTTCCGGAAGATCAGAAAGTCCTGCGGTGTCATCGAGTCGATGACGTCGACCTGATGTACCAAAACCTGCTCGATGACGTGGCAGCGCTCCAGCCGCACCCGGGGCAGGTAGCTCTCCCCCTCGATCATCCGGTCGCGCGCGTCGGACAGCTCGTACAGCAGCAGCTTGAACCACAGCTCGTAGGACTGGTGGATGGTGATGAACAGCAGCTCGTCGTGGGCGGGCGGGTCCGACTCGGGTACCTGCTGGGACAGCAGCTGCGGCACCCGGAGGTAGCTGTTGTAGGTCAGCTGCCCGCCGTGCTCGCCGAAACGCGCATCCGGTGACGTCATATCGCCCCCATGTGCGGATAGGTGTGGTCGGTGGGTGGCACGAAGGTCTCCTTGATCGTCCGGGGAGAGATCCAGCGGACCAGGTTCTGCCACGAGCCTGCCTTGTCATTGGTACCCGAAGCGCGGGCCCCGCCAAACGGCTGCTGGCCGACGACCGCGCCGGTCGGCTTGTCGTTGATGTAGAAGTTGCCGGCGGCAAAGCGCAGTTCGCGGGTGAGCCGGTCGATGACGGCCCGGTCGCGGGCGAAGACGGCGCCGGTCAGCGCGTACGGCGCGACGGATTCGGCCTGCCGGACGACCTCGTCGAAGCGGTCGTCGTCGAAGACGTGGACGGCGAGGATGGGTCCGAAGTACTCGGTGGTGAACACCTCGTGGGTGGGGTCGGTGCACTCGGCGACGGTCGGCCGGACGAAGTAGCCGACGCTGTCGTCGCACGTCCCGCCGGCGATGACGGTGCAAGCGCTCGATGACTTGATCGTCTCCAGCGCGGCGGCGTGCTTGGCGAACGCCCGGTCGTCGATGACCGCTCCACCAAAGTTCGAAAAGTCGGTTACGTCCCCATAGCTGAGTGATTCGGCCTTTGCCGCCAGTTCGTCCCGTACCCCCGAATCCCACAGCGACCGGGGAACGTAGGCCCTGGAGGCCGCCGAACACTTCTGGCCCTGATACTCGAAGGCGCCCCGGATCAGGCCCACAACCAGCGCGGTCGGGTCCGCCGAGGGGTGGGCGATCACGAAGTCCTTGCCGCCGGTCTCGCCGACCAGCCGCGGGTAGCCGCGGTAGCGCCCGATGTTCTGGCCCACCGTCGTCCACAGGTGCTGGAACACGCGCGTCGATCCGGTGAAGTGGATCCCGGCCAGGTCGGGGTCGGCGAGGGCGACCTCCGAAACCGCGATCCCGTTGCCGGTCACCATGTTGATCACGCCCGGGGGCAGGCCCGCCGCCTCGAACAGCTCCATCGTGTAATGCGCGGCCAGCTGCTGGTTGTGAGCCGGCTTCCAGACGACCGTGTTGCCCATGAGCGCGGGCGCGGAGGGCAGGTTGCCGGCGATCGCGGAGAAGTTGAACGGGGTGATCGCATAGACGAAGCCCTCAAGCGGACGGTGGTCGAACCTGTTCCACATGCCCGCCGACGAGAACGGCTGCTCGGCAAGGAGCTTGCGGGCGAAGAAGACGTTGAAGCGAAGGAAGTCGATCAGCTCACAGGCCGCGTCGATCTCCGCCTGGTACGCGGTCTTGGACTGGCCGAGCATGGTCGCGCCGTTGAGCGTGTCGCGGTAGGGGCCGGCGAGCAGCTCCGCCGCCTTGAGGAAGATCGCCGCGCGGTCCTCAAACGACATTTCCCGCCAAAGCGGGGCGGCCTTCTTGGCGGCCGTCACCGCCGCCTCCGCATCGGCGTTGGTCGCATTGTGGGTGACTCCCAGCACATGGCCGTGCTTATGCGGCTGGACGACGTTGATCGCCTCGCCGCCGGCCATCCTGTGCTGTCCATCGATGGTCATCGTCAGCTCGTGCCGCTCGGAAGCCAGCTCACCGAGGCGGCGCTCCAGACTCTGGCGCTCGGGGGATCCCGGCGCATAGGTGCGCACCGGCTCATTGCGCGGATCGGGCACCGAGGTAACGGCATCCATATCTGGCTCCTTTCAGAGCTCCTTCCAGGGCGTCTCCCACCTACTGAGACATCCTCGCATGCGCCCAACGTGGCGCGGCTGGTTAGGCTCATGTTCGAACACCGCCTCAGCACCCACACCCTCGCGTTCGCATCAGGAGGCCAGAATGACCGACTCGGTGACAGTTGCGGATACGGACACAGAGGCGCCTGAGCGAGCGACCAACCGCAGCGGCTGGATCGCCTTCGCCGGCATCGCGCTCCTGGTCGCCGCGCTGGCCATCCTGCGACGCCAGCTCTCGCTGGACACCGGTGACGTAGCCCTCACCATCGCGTCGGGATCGTTGCCGCTCCTGACCCTGTCCGGCATCTCTGCCGGAGCGGCGATGGGCTTGTGGGCTGTTCATTTTATTCAGCGGGTACCAAGAATCGCGGCAAGTGTGCTCGCCGGTTCCGCGACCGGAGTCCTGGCCAGCGCCGCCGTGTTCATGGTGCGCGGCATCCCGTCCTCCGCGCTGCTGGTCCTGGCGCTGGCGCTCGCCCTGGCGGGTGCGCTGGGCGGGGCGATCGCCGCGATCCGCCCCACCGCGATCCCGCGCGCCGGGGTGCCCGCGACACTTGTCGCGTTGCTGCTGTCGTTCGTCGTCGCCTTCAACTGGAGCTGGCTGCTGCCGCTGTTCGGCGCCGACGGCACCGCCGCCGGCAACCACTCCGCCAACGGCCTGCTCGCCGGGGCACAGGCCCTGCTGATCGGGTTGGTCAGCGGAGTTTTCGCGTTCTTCTCCATCCGGCGCAGCCGGGCGAGCGTGCGCTGGCCGGTGTACATGGTCGCGGGCGGTATGCCCGGCCTGCTGTGGATCGTGGCGGACCTGTTCACCCGGATAGGAACCACTCGCCTGCTGTCGCTGGCATCCTCGGATACGACCGCGGACCGGCTGCTCTCCGGTGACATGGGGGCCGGCCGGATCAACACCGGCCTGGTGCTCTTCTTCGTCGGCGCGGTGACCGCGATGGTCTGCTTCGGCCGGACACTCAAGCCGTCAGCCGGCCAGTAGGTCGTCAAGCTCTTCGGGTGCGTACCAGAGCAGTTCGTGGTCCTCTGCCGAGTCGACCGTGAACTGAGCGTCAGGGTCCCCCGCTGCCGCCTCCTCCACCGCCTCCGCCGCGGCGGCGACATCCGGCTCGGCCAGCCGATCATCGACGTGGAACGAGGCGATCGCCTCCCGCGGGACGGGAGTGGCAAGGCGCACCTCGCTGGTCCCCAGGTCCTGGTTGCCGATGGTGACGGCCGCCTCCGGAACGTCGGCCGAGATCACCACGCGGCGCCTGGGAGCCTGCGGGTCGGCGCGCAGCAGCCGTAGCGCCTCCTGCGCCGCGCGGCTGAAGGCGACGTACTCCAGCTCCTCCTCGTCGCCCTCGGTGTACCACTCCCGCAGCGCGGGCGTGACGGCGTGCGCCGTCCCCGCCGGCCGGCTCAGCTCGCCACCCTCGCGCAGCGCGGCGATCAGCGGGATCGTCGCGGGCAGGTAGACGCGCACCAGGTTGGCCATGTGCACAGTCTCGCATGTGGACACCGCGCTTTCCCCGCACGGCTCCTCGTGGCAAACTGTGGCAAACACAAGATTTTTGGAGTCGCCCGCATGGAACAGCCGGCATCCCGGTTCCTGACACTCGAGCAGGTGGCCGAGGAGCTGAATACGTCTGTCGCACAGATCTACGCCCTGGTCAGGCGCGGTGAGATAGCCGCCATCAGGCTTGGCGGGCGCGGCCAGTGGCGCGTCGAGCGCAAGCGGCTCGAGGAGTTCATCGATGGTTTGTATACCGATACCGAGCGCTATGTTCGCGACAATCCGTTGACTGCGGGTGATGACTGAGGCAAACTTAAGCAAACGACGGCAAACTCAAGATTCTTTAAGGTCGTCTGCGGGGTTCTCTGTGGTGGGGGAGGCTTCAGATGTCGGTGGCGGTTTACGCACCTCCGGAGCAGATCACGATCTATCGCGCGCCGCTGATCGATCCACCCTTCGACGACGAGCTTGTCCCGCAACTGTTCCAGCCCGGCCTGCACGAGGAGTTCGTCAGGTTCGAACCGCTGGCCGTGGCCGGTGCCTCCCGTGAGGGCCACAGCGCCGCGCTGCGCTTCCTCAACCTGTGCCTGGAGCTGTTCAACGGTTTCCGCTCACCCGTCCAGATGCGCCCGCTGCTCGACCTCGCCCACGCCGCGCCCATCCTCGACGAGCTCGCCGTCGTCGCCCGCCGCCTGAGCCACCTGCGCCGCCGACGGCCCGGCTTCAAGGTCCGCCGCTGCCAGCTGCGCACCTGCGAGCCCCGCCCCGGCGCCCTCGAGGTCGCCGCGGTCCTCGACGACACCGTCCGCACCTGGGCCATGTGCTACCGCCTCGAGCGCCGCTACAACGTCTGGCTCTGCACCTACCTGCACGTCCTCATCCCTGAGCAGCCCCAAGGTCCCCGCCGGCCCGAGCACGCCACGCCCGGACCGGCCCGCAAGCCCAAGCCAACGCCGGGCTAACCCCCGGGTCGCCGGGCAATATGTGCCCGGCGCCGGCGCTGCGGCGGTGCGGCCCGCTGTCCACCCCGCTCGGCTGCCTCTTTACACCGGAGCTGCGGCGGTGCTGCCCGGCGCGGCTAACCCCGGTCGCGGGGCCGGTTTCCCTGGCGGGGCCACCTGGTCCGCTTATAGCCTCACTCGTTATGCGCGTGACCCACTCACTCCTCCACGCCGAGGACCTCGCCCAGCTCGTGGAACGGGAGTACGCCGTCGCCGCGCCCGTCAAGGTGAGCTTGCTGAACCGCGGCTTCAACGACACCTACCTCGTCACCGACGCCGAAGGCGATCGCCGCGTGCTGCGCGTCTACAACCGAGAAAAGTATTGGATCCGTTCGGAATCCGACCTCCGCTTCGAGCTCGACCTGCTTGAGCACCTGGCTGCGGCCGGGCTGGGCGTCATCCGCCCGTACCGGCGGACCGTCGGCGACCGGCTCGGCCGGCTGACGGCGCCAGAAGGCGAACGATGCTTCGCCCTGTTCACTTATGCGCCTGGCATGCCCTTGTACGAAGGCGCGCCGACCGCCGAGCAATGGCGCGAGTTCGGCTCCGGCATCGCCGGGATGCACCTGGAGATGGACGCCTTCAAAACCAGCCACGACCGCTACCACCTCGACGAACGCATCCTTGTCGAACGGCCGCTGGCCAGCCTGGCACCCTATGCCGAGTCGGGCCAGGCCGCGGCGGACCTCGCCGAACTCGGCAAGCTCGGCGAGCGACTGACCGACGAGTTTAAGCGGCTTCGAGCGATCGGCGGCGCGTACGGAATCATCCATGCAGACCTGCACCGGGGAAACACCAACATCGACGGCGACGGACGGTTCGTCACGTTCGACTTCGACCACTGCGGGTTCGGTTTACGCGCGTACGACCTGGTCTCTCTCTATCGCGGGCCCGACTCGCCGGAGGAGGATCGCGAACGCTGGGCAGCGGTCCTCGCCGGCTACCAGCAGGTCCGTCCGCTGAGCGAGAGTGAGGTGGCCAGCCTCCCTGTACTGGCTGCCTGCCGGGCGATGTGGGACATCGGTGATTGGCTGGGCGCCGCCGACCGCACCGGCGACGCCTGGGTGACCGAAGCCCGGATCGCCAGGCTGCTGGCGGACGTCCGCAAAGCAGGCGCGGGCGACGCGTAAGCAGGCGCGGGCGACGCGTAACGCCACACGAGCATCAATGACGGCGGCGTCGTTGCGGCGCCAAGCGGCAAGCGGCTGCTTGCTATTCGGTGGCGCCGTGGCAGCGCTTGTACTTCTTGCCGGAACCGCACGGGCAAGGCGAGTTGCGGGATGCGGGGGCGCGGACCGTGCCGACGGGCTGGGCCGCCGCGGCGCGCGAACCGCCCTGACCGCCGCCCTGGCCACCACGACCGCCGTGACCCTGGCCGCCGCGGGAACCGCCACGGCCACGCGGGCTCGGCTTGCGACCCTGCGACGCGGCGGTGTCGCTGCCGCCGAGGCCGAGAGCCGGGGCCTGCTGCACCTGGGCGGCACCGCCACCGGCGGCGCCGTCGATGGTGGGCGAGGTGTACTGCAGGGCGCGCGGCTGCTGCCGCTGGCCGAAGCCCTTGGCCTGCACCTCGACCGACGACTCGCGCTCGGGCAGGGGCACGCCCTCCTGCGCGGGCGCCGGTGCCGGTGTGGCGTCTCCGATCTGGATTTCGGCGTTGAACAGGTACCCGACCGCTTCCTCCTTGATGCCCTCCATCATCTGGGCGAACATGTCGAAGCCCTCGCGCTGGTATTCGACCAGCGGGTCGCGCTGCGCGTATGCCCGAAGGCCCACGCCCTCCTGCAGGTAGTCCATCTCGTAGAGATGCTCGCGCCACTTTCGGTCGATGACGGCCAGCAACACCTGGCGCTCCACCACGCGCATCGCCTCGGGGT
>DASUXL010000068.1:0-37783 GCA_036377915.1 Candidatus Limnocylindrales bacterium | reverse complement strand
ACATCTACAACCCGATCGGCCGGACCTGGATCCGCAACGAGCGCGGCAACATCTTCTCCGGTACCGACACCGCGGTCGAGGCGATCCGGACGAACATCCTCGCGCTGGAGGCGCCGCAGGGCGCGATCGGTTGCCAGGCTTGCGGTTCGCCGGTGCGCCGGATCCCGCTGTTCGTGGAGCTGGTCAAGTGGCGCGGCGTGGACGACGTCCTGCACGACATCATCGTCACCGCCGACGCGCGCGACGACCTGGTGCTGGACTTCACCGCGATCAGCCGCTCGGAGGCCGCGCTCGCCACCACGTTCACCATCACGATCCTGCGCCTGACCGCGGGTGACGACGTGGACGTGGTCATCAACGACAGCCGCACGGGCAACGACGCCGGCGCGGTCGCCCTGATGACGGTCAACCTGTACGACCCGAGCGCCCCGGACACGACGCTGCCGGGCAGCGGCTCCTACCGCACGCACTTCCGGCCGGACGCCGCCGACCCGAACCTCGACAAGATCCTGCGGGCCTTCGGGACGAACGACACCGAGATCGACTCGACCTACCTGCTGACCGAGGTCCGCGCCGCCGACGACATCGACATCTGCCACGTCACCACCACCGGCGGCGACCCGAAGTCCTGCGCGACCGCGAACAACCCGGACGTCAAGGTCCACATCACCGGCAACTTCGACGCGGCGTGGACCGGCTTCACCCCGCCCGACACGGTGCCGCAGATCTTCGTCACCACGAACGGGAACATCACGCTCACGGAGATCACCGGCGACCTGCTGGCCGGGCACATCCACTCCACCGCGGGCGATGTCACGCTCACCTCGCCGGCCCGGATCCTCGACGCCAACGGCAGCCCGACCATCGACGTCACGGGTGTGAACATCACGATGACGGTCAACGGCGGCGTGGGCCTGCCGGCCGACTTCGTCGAGATCGACGTCGACCGCAACACCAGCGGCGGAATGCTTGTGGTGCATGACATCACGGCCCCGACGCTGGGTGTGTACCTCGACGAGCTGACCGGTTCGATGATGGTCGGCTTCATCGAGACCACCACCGACGTGTCCCTGCGGTCGGTCAACGGCTCGATTCTCGACGCGGCCAACGAGGACGCGGCCGACATCTCCGCGCGGTCGATCGACATCGACGCCAACGGCGGCGGCATCGGTGAGGCGAGCAACGACCTCGACATCGACTCGTCGTGCTTCGTCAACTGCACCACCGGCGACGTCAGCCTCGAGGCGACCACGAGCATCTACCTCACCGAGACCGACTCGACCCTGCACCTGGTGCTGGCGCAGGCGCTGACCGGCGACATCCGCATCACGGTCCGCGAGTCCGCTGCGGACACCGACGAGGATCTCAACCTCCTGCACTCCGGCAGCGGCCGCTTCGCCGAGAGCGAGTCCCGCTCGGCCGGCGACGCACCGCGCGTCGTGCCCAAGGGACGCATCTCCGCGGCCGGCTTCGTGCTCCTGCAGATCGGCGACGACGTCACCACCGACGCCAACAGCGAGATCCTCGCCGGCAAGGACATCGACATCTACGGCGACTTCACCAACCTCGACCCGAACTTCGGGACGACGATGGTGCTGCGCGGTTCGATCACGCCTGGTGCGCTGCCGTTCCTGACCGAGATCTTCGGCCACACCGATGTCGACACCATCCAGTTCGGCGACCCGACCGGTGCCTTCATCTTCCTCGGTGGCAAGACTCGGGTTTACGCCTCCGACGGCGAGGACCAGCTGATCGTCTACTACCTGCAGACGATGAACGTGGCCGCCGGGCACACGCTGACCCTCGACGGCCAGGCCAAGACCGACTATTACACCGTCTACACGACGGGCAGCCAGAGCGCGTTCCGCAACTACGTGATCAACGTGCTGGACACGGGCGCGTCGAGCGACGGCGTGGACGAGCTTGCCATCTACGGTGCCGGTGCGGACGACAACTTCCTGCTGCGCCGCTCCAGCTTCATCCCGACCGAGACCTCGGACCGGCCCGGTTTCGTGGCGGTGCTGCACGGCCCGCTGGCCACCTACCGCGACCTGGTCCAGGGCAACGAGCCCACCACCGACGTGCAGCGGGTCAACTACGACACCGCGCTCAACGGCAGGCTCAACGTCTTCGGTATGGGCGGCAACGACTACTTCGCGGTCGACGACAACAGCGCGATCACCTCGCTTGACGGCGGCGCGGGCAACGACGTCTTCCAGATCGGGCAGATCTTCGGCAGCCGGCGCGACGTGCCCATCGGCAACCTCGCCCCGCACGACGTGTTCCCGGTGCTGACCGCGACCACGCGCGGCTGGCTGAGCCCCGGCACGAGCGCTCCGCTTGTGGCGCAAGGCGGTTCGGGCAACGACGAGTTCTTCGTCTACTCCAACCAGGCCGAGCTTCGCCTGGAGGGCGACGACGGCAACGACCTGTTCGTGGTGCGCGCCTTCGCCCTGGCCAAGGTCGTCGATACCGACACCAACGGTGACGGGATCAAGGACGCACACCTCACGCTGGGCTCGGAGAACTGGATCGACGACGAGATCGTGATGGCCAACGGGCGGCCCGTGCCGGACATCGGCGCGTCGGCGGGCCGTCCCATCGACATCCGCGCCGGCGGCGGCGAGGACGAGGTGCGCTACAACGTCAACGCCCCGGTGTCGGTCGACGGCGGTGCGGGCTTCGACAAGCTCGTCGTGCTGGGCACCGAGTTCCCCGACGACATCGTCATCACCGACCACGGCATCTTCGGCGCCGGCCTCAACGTCCGCTACGCCAACGTCGAGATCGTCGAGGTTGACGGTCTCGAGGGCGACGACGAGTTCTTCGTCCAGTCCACCGAGTTCGGCGTGGCGTACCGGGTCATCGGCGGCCTCGGCAGCGACACCATCAACGTCACCGGTGACGTGACCGCAGACATCGTGACGCAGGAGCTCGAGGGCGCCAGCGGCACCGTCGACCACCTCGTGCGCTCGGACGACCCCAACTACGAGGGCCTTCCGGTGGACGGCATCGACTACAACGTGCCGCGCGGCAACCTGGGCAACGTCATCATCACCGAGACCGGCTCCGGTACGTCCATCCGCGAGGGTGGCCCGGTCAGCATCGACAAGTACTTCGTGCGCCTGGCCTTCCAGCCGACCGGCACGGTGTACGTGACGGTGTCGGCCGCCCGCTCCCCGCAGGAGGAGGCAACGGGCAGCCCGGCCGGCGACACGATGTGGGTGTGCACCGGCGGCAGCGACGCGGCTTGCGAC
Organism: Candidatus Limnocylindrales bacterium; assembly: GCA_036377915.1. Taxonomy (GTDB): domain Bacteria; phylum Actinomycetota; class Actinomycetes; order Mycobacteriales; family Micromonosporaceae; genus Allorhizocola. The sequence goes on along the minus strand of DASUXL010000068.1, from coordinate 34,526 downwards.
GACGGCTTCGCCGAGTTCCGCAGGCACATCATGCTCAACGGCAACCCGCTCGACGTCCCGCAGCGGGCCGTGGTGCTGGTCTTCAACGCGCTCAACTGGAACACCGACCAGGCCGTGTACGTCTACGCCGTGGACGACCTGCGCTCCGAGGGCGACCGGGTGGTCACCACCAACCACAGCGTCATCTCCTCCGACTCGCGGTTCAACGCCACCAAGGTCCGCAACGTCGAGGTCTTGATCCGTGACAACGACACCCCGGGCGTTTACGTCACGGAGGTCACGCCAGGTACCACCGAGGAAGACCGCCGCACTCTGGTGATCGAGGGAACCAGCGTCACCCAGCTCACCGACGAACTGCTGGTGCAGCTGGCGATGCAGCCGACCGGCCAGGTCGTGATCAAGCTGCTGCTCGACGACGACAGCGCCCGCCAGATCTCCATCTCCAGCACGGATCTGCGGTTCAACCAGGCCAACATGACCATCACGTTCAACGCCGGTGACTGGTTCAACCCGGTGCGGCTGATCGTGACGGCGCGCGACGACTACACCCGCGAGGACCCGAACACGGCGGTGATCGCCTTCACCAGGCTCAGCTCCGCCGACCCGACCTACCTGTTCGGCCCGACGCTGATCGACGCCGACGTGCGCGACAACGACACCCCGGGTGCCGTGGTGCTTGAAACCGGTGTGGGGACACTGGTTTCGGGCACGGCGACGGACGACTACTTCCTGCGCCTGACCCAGCAGCCGACCGCCAACGTGCGCGTCGCGATCCTCACCGACGGCCTCGCCGACGTGAAGACGATCAACGGTGCGCCGGTGACTCTGGAGCTGATCGGCGGGCTCATCCCGGCACGGCTGTTCCTGGGCACCGTGGTCGTCGGCGGCTCGCTGCTGACCCGCGGCGACGGCACCGACTTCGGCAGCTTCCTGGAGGAGGGCTTCGTCGTCGGGCAACTGGTGCGGGTCACCATCGGCGGCGTCAACTACGACCGGACCATCACCGCGGTCACGCACAAGACGATGACGCTCAACTCGGCCCTGCCGGTCGCCGGCCCGCAGCCGTTCACCGTCATCAGCCGGTTGGTGCGCAAGGGCGTCTACACCGGACAGGTGACCGTCGACGTCGCGAACCGCCGCATCACCCGGACCGACGGCACCGGCTGGCTTGCCGATGGTTTCCTTGAGGGCCAATGGGTACGGGTGCCAGGTGCAGGAGACTTCAAGATTGCCATCATCCGTGGTACCAACGCCACCAACGATGAGACGATCGAGTTCACCGCCGACGGTGTCCTGCCGGCGCTGGGCACCACGACCCTCACCATCACGCGCGTCGCCGCTGTCGTCACCTTCACGCCGTCGAACTGGTACCTCCGGCAAAGAATCGAATTGGTGGAGGACACCGACTTCCAGGTGCCGCTGGTCCGCCAGGGCGTCAAGTTCTTCCCCGCGTCCGAGCACCGCCTGTCCAAGCTGCGCGGCCCGCTCGCCGTCGAGGGCGGCACCACGGGCGCCGACCGGTCGCTGCGCAACGGCGTCAAGCTGCCCGGTGAGAAGGACGCGCCGCTGTTCGACATCGGCCCGCAGCCGCCCGAGGGTCAGCAGATCGACGTGCTGAACATCTACAACGACTCCAGCCAGCAGGACCGCACCGGCACGATGACCTCGACCGGCATCAGCGGGCTGGGTATGGCCAAGACGCTGATCTTCAGCGGCGGCACGGCGTTCGGCGAGCCGACCACGTTCCCCGGTGGCATCAGCTACGGCCAGGTGACCTTCGTCAACGGCCAGTTCACCACCGACGGTTCGAAGAGCTCGATCGAGGTCGTCAACCTGTTGCTGGGCATCGGCAACGACAACCTCACCATCACCGGCACGCTCATCCCGGCGCTGGAGAACGGTGTGGTGGCCGCGCACGGTGGCCTGACGGTGGTGCACGGTGGCGGCAACTCGCTGCTCCGCACGGTCGGCAAGTTCAACGTGGGTGCCAACTCGCTGACGCGGCTTGACGGTCTCAAGTGGACCGACGACGGTTACGTTGTGGGCCAGCGGATCCAGCTCGCCGGTGAGTCGTTCACCCGGGTGATCACCGGATTCGCCGACGCGGCCTGCCCGTACGTCGACCCGTTCCCGGGTTGCGGTGTCGGCAGCGTGATGCAGCTGTCCGGCCCGGCTCTCTCCGTGGGCTCCAATGTGGACCTTTCTATCCACGTCGCCGAGCCACTGAAGCTCACCGTCACCGGCCAGATGGACGTGGCGACAAGCACCCTGACCCGCCGCGACGGGCTCACCTGGGCGAGCGCCGGATTCGTTGTCGGGCAACAGATCTGGGTCAGCGGCTACGCTGGCCCGTGGACGATCGCCGCGCTCAACGGCTCCGTGCTGACCCTCGCCGGTGCGGCCCTCGCGCCGCGCGGCAACGTGGCCCTGACCGTGTTCGGCTTCGACCCGGCCCGCGACGGCGGCGTCCGGATCGGCGGCGACCGCATCACCATCACCGGTGGCGGCGGCCCCAACTCGCCGCTCGTGGTCTACGGCGACACGTCGCAGGACGGTGTCTGGTACTCCGGCGACCCGTCCAGCGCCAACGACTCGCACGACTTCGGCCCCAAGCCGTTCGACGCCTTCCCGAACGTGCCCGACGAGGACGAGCGCTGGCACCTGCCCGTGGCCAACCCGTTCCGCTACTCCGGCCACGACATCATCGACGCGAGCGGCCTGAACCTGAGCGGCACCGTGGGCCTGACGGTCTTCGGCGGCGCCGGCGACGACACCATCATCGGCAGCCAGGCCGGCGACCACCTCGGCGGTGGCTCGGGCGACGACACCATCCGCGGCCAGGGCGGCACCGACCACATCTACGGCGACTCCGGCTTCAACGCCGACCTGTTCGTCCGCGGCCTGACCGTGGTCACCACCAACACGAGCATCTACGCCAACGCCGACCTGATGGTGGCCGGGCGGGACCTCATCCACGGCGACGGCGGAGACGACATCGTCTTCGGTGACCACGGCGTCGTCATCCAGGACACGGTCGACCCGAACCTGCCCGACCCGCGCCTGCAGAAGATCCAGACGACGGCAATCGCGTCGGTGCTGCGGATCGAGTCGCGCAACCCGCAGAACGGCAACGACGACGTCATCTTCGGCAGCGCCGGCAACGACACCATCGTCTCCGGTGCCGGGCACGACATGGCCGACGGCGACGAGGGCGAGGACTTCCTCTTCGGCGACAACGCCTGGCTGGTCCGGCGCATCGGCGACATCACGAGCCCGCACTTCCAGGCGCTGCTGGCCGGCATCATGTACGGCCGCTCCGACCAGGCGCCCAACCCTTCGGCGGACGTGTCAGGCGCGCTGCTCACCGACGGCGTGTGGCGCAACTACCGCACCCCGGCCGGTGCGCCGTGGTGGGCCGAGTACCTGGTGACCGAGCTGCTGCACACCTTCTCCATCCACGACGGCGTCACCGGGATCGGCAGCTTCGGCAACGACTACCTTGCCGGAGGCGCGGGCCACGACGTGATCCTGGGCCAGCTGGGCAACGACGTGATCCAGGGCGACGGCGGCATCGACCTCGCCTTCGCGGCAACGTCGCACGCCGGTGCGTCGCGGACCTCGGGCGGCGTCGCCGACCCGATCGGCCCGCTGACCGTGGTGGCCTCGTTCGAGGCGACGACGGACGGCGAGGACTACATCGAGGGCGGCGGCGGCAACGACGTCATCTTCGGCGGCCTCGGCCAGGACGACATCGTCGGCGGCAGCTCCACCTTCTACAGCCTCGACCTGCGCGACGAGCGGCCCGACGGTGAGGACTACCTGTTCGGCGGCGCCGGCACCCAGCTCGACCGCAACGACGCCGACCTGCCGGTGGGCACGGTCGAGGGCGACCGGCACGCGCGCGACGCGGACACGATCGTCGGCGACAACGGCAACATCATCCGCATCGTTGGTATCAATGGTGTTGACAGCGGCTCGTACGTCCGCTTCAACTACGACAACTACGGGATGCAGCGGATCGTGGCGCGCGGTGTGACCCTGCTCGACTACACCCCGGGCGGCCCCGACTTCAAGCCGACCATCGCGCCCAACGACATCGGTTTCAACGACGAGGTCCACGGCGAGAGCGGCGACGACACGGTCTACACCGGGCGTGGCGACGACCGGATCTTCGGCGACGCGGATGACGACGATCTGATCGGCGGCTGGGGATCGGATTGGATTTCCGGGGGTACCGGGCAGGACGGCGTCCTGGGTGATGACGGGCGCATCTTCACCAGCCGCAACAGCTCCAGCTTCGGTGAGCCGCTGTACGGCATCGCCGCGATCCCCGCGGGCGAGCTGAGCCTGTTCATCGCGACCCCGGGCGAGATCCAGACCGCGATCATCAACGTGGCCAACGCGTTGAAGAAGACCGTCGACCTGACGCCGTTCAACCTGCGGCCCAACGAGCTGGGTGGGGACGACCCGCTGTTCGACCCGCTCTACGCCGACGACCTCATCTACGGCGGCCTCGGCGACGACTTCCTGCACGGCGGTTCCGGCGACGACGGCATCGTGGGCAGCGAGGCGCTCAACGAGTCCTACGGCCAGCGTTACGACGCCCAGGGCAACCTGCTCGGGCTGGTGCGCAGCGACTGGAACCGGCCGTTCAACGGCGGCGACATGCTCCACTTCGGCGCCGACGACGACGCGTGGCACTCCAACCCGCACAACGCTGACAAACTTGGCGAGTTCGCGCTCTACGACGAGTACGACCCGCGGCGTGTCATCCGCCTCAACCCGGACGGCACCAAGGTGATCAGCGGTACCGGTGGTGTCGAGTGGCTGCTGAACTTCGTCTCCAACGAGGGAGTGTCCATTCCGGACGCCACGTGGGGTACGGCCTTCAGCGACGGCAACGACGTGGTCTTCGGCGACCTCGGCAACGACTGGCTCGTCGGCGGTACCGGCAAGGACACCCTGTGGGGCGGCTTCGGCAACGACCTGTCCAACGCGGACGACAAGCTTGGCACCACCGGCTCCGGCAGCACCGACGAGTCGCCCGACACGCATCCGTCCTATGAGGACAGGGTGTTCGGCGGGGCCGGCCTGGACGTGCTGATCGCCAACACCGGCGGCGACCGGCTCATCGACTGGGTGGGCGAGTTCAACAGCTACCTCGTCCCGTTCGCGCCGTTCGGTATCGCCACCATCAGCCGCCAGCGCCCGCCGGCCCTCGACCTGTTCCTGTACCGCCTGTCCCGCAGCCAGGGTGCCGACCCGACCCGCGCCGCCGACACCGGCCGCGACGCGGCCCGCAACGGCGAGCCCGAAGGCGAGATCGGCCTTGTCACGCAGAAGGACCACGGCCTGTGGCAGGACCAGACCGGCGGCCCGACCGACCCGCAGCCGGGCAACATCCCGGGTGGGCGCCGCGACGTGCTCCGCTCGGCGGACTTCAACGACGGCAGCACCCAGGCGTTCTTCCGCGACAGCGGGACCTGGGAGGTCGTCGGCGGCCAGCTGCGCGTGGCGGCGGCCTCGCAGGGCGGCGACGCGGCGGCGGTCTGGAACATCGAGGGCTACCTGCCGATCTACTACGAGATCGAGGCGGACGTGATGTTCCAGCGGCCGCAGATGGGCTGGAAGGGCAACGCCTACGTCATCTTCGACTACTTCAGCCCGACCGACTTCAAGTTCGCCGGCCTCGACACCGCCACCAACAAGATCGTCATGGGCCACCGCGACGCCTCGGGCTGGGTCGTCGACGCCTGGCGGCCGTTCCAGACCATGCCGGACCGGTTCTACCACATGCTCGTCGCGGTCAACGGCACCACGGTCACCGTGCTGGTGAACAACACCAACTCGTTCACGTGGACCTTCCCGGCGAGAATCCTCGACGGCGTGCCGGTCGCGCTCAACAAGGGCCTGATCGGGATGGGCTCGGACAACTCGCGCGGTATCTTCGACAACGTCGTGGCCAACGTGCTGCCGCCGCAGCTGACCTTCGACGAGACCGAGGACTTCGAGGACGGCGTGGCGGACAGGTTCAACGGCCGGGTCTCGGGCAGCTGGCATGTGGCAGGCGGCCGCTTCATGGGTACACCGGCGACGCCGGGCAACTCGGGCTACGCGACGATCAACCTGGCGACCTCGATCGCTCCAGCGTCCTATGTGGAGCTTGAGACGGTGCTGCGGACCACCGACATCGGCGGCCTGTTCTTCGACGGATACAGCGACAACAGCTACAAGTTCGTGGCACTGGACGTGCAGGCCGACAAGGTCCTCATCGGACACTGGGAGTCGCGGCGCGGCTTCGTCATCGACGCCTCGTTCAACCGGGTCCTGAACCCCGGTACCGACTACACCCTGAACCTGGTGATGCGCGGCGCCGCGGTATCGGTCATGCTCAACGGCGCATTCGTTGGCAGCTATGGCTTCAACTCGGCCATCGTCGACGGCGACCTGGGCCTTTACGCTCGAGGCGGAACGGTATCGTTCGACAACGTGCGCTTGCGCACCAACGACCCGCAGTTCGAGGGTGGTGGTGGCGGGGGTGGCCTCGCGGCCTCGACCAGCCAGACCGGCCAGAACGGCTCGAAGCGCGCGGTTTCACCGCCGTCATCGCCGCCGGAGTCGGCTATGGCATCTTCAGTGGAGTCGTCCTCTTTGCCGACAACCCAGACGGCGATGTTCGACATCTCCGCGGTCGTCGACTCCCTTCCCACGGGGCAGACGGTCGTGACGGCGAGCCGTCACCCGGTGTCCTGCTCCGCCCTGCCCCAGCCCGGGGTGGGTGGCTGAGGCCAGGCCGGCGGGACAGGCAGGACTTCCAGCGGCACATCGCACACGAGTCCGTCGGCGGGCGTGCGGCCGCTGAGCCAGCCCAGCAGGACGTGCCCGGCCGCTTCGACTCTGGGGCCGTCCGGCGGCAGCTCCCAGCTCCTGGCGAGATCCGTCGCCGTGACCGTGCCGACAGCAAAACCCCGCGCCGCCAGCGTGGCAAGCGTGTCGTCCAGTGCCCACGCAACATAGGCCGGGGGCCAGTCCGACGTCCGGTACCCGAGGTTGAGGTCAAGATGGTGGGTCTCGAGTTCGCGCAGGCCGCGCCGCAGCGTGTACCAGGCGGGATGGTGCCAGCCGGCGAGAGCCGTGACCATGTTTCCCCAAGCGCCGGTGGGCATTTGGCGGGCGGCTTCGGTGAGCCGGTCCAGGCTGCTGCCTACTTCGCCGTCAAGGGGCGGCGACACCCGGCCGGGTGCGGTGTCGGTCCGAGCCCAGGTCAGCAAGCGCACATAAGCTTCAGCGCTGCCGGCGATATGGGCGAGCACGTGCGCACGGGTCCAGCCGGGCAGCAGCGATGGGGCGCGCAGGTCGTCATCGGTGAGGGTGGCACAGGTATCGGTGAGGCGAGCGGCCGACCGGACGAGGTCGTCCACCATGCCGCCGACGGCGTTCATGCGTTGAGCAGCTTGCGAATCTGGCTCGCGAGCGCGACCGCGGCGTCGATCTCGACCTTGCGGATGGAGACGCTTTCGACGTGAAACCCGAACGGGATGCCCAGGCGCCGGCAGAAGGCGATAAGGTCGGCGGCGTTGGCGACACACTGCTCGTAGGACGCCGTCAGCGGGTCTTCGGCGTACCGCAGTTCGTTCTCCAGCCAGCGCGGCACATCGACCCCCAGCCAGTTCAGGAACGCCAGCGTTTTGAGCGAACCGCAGACCGAAAGCGTGAAAATGACGGGCCGTGGCGCGATGCCGCGCTCGCGGCACGCATGGAAGTAGTCGGAAAGCATGCTCTTGGTGGCGTCGACGTCGTACACCACCTGAGTGACGAAGAATGTGCAGCCGCGCTCCTGCTTGGACAGCATCCGCAGATGCTCGTCGCGGCGGCGCGTGTACCGCTCTGTGATGGTGACGCCGCCCAACCTCACCTCCGGGCGAACCTCGCCGCGCAGGTCATAGGCGCGGGACAGGCCCGTGTGGACAGTCTTGTCACCGGATGAGGCGCCGACGAAGACGGTCATGACCCGCCCGATGTCGATCGAGCGCAGCCAGTCGCCGAGCGCGGCCTCGGTGTACTTGCCCACGCAGCGGTAGATGATTGTCGGCCGGTCCCAGGAAACCTCAAGATGGTCGGTGTAGAACTCGGCCGGGTCTTTCGTCGGCAGGTACGGGAACGGCCGCTCCTGCGGATTGCGGTCGCTCTCGTCGTCGATGTCATAGAGCACAAGCCCGTCGATGTCCAGAACCTCAAGCCGGGCGGTGGTTACCTGCGCGATCTGGGCGGCCTGGTCGGCGGAGACACTCTGCCGCGGTGGCGTGATCCCGAACAGCAGCACGCCGTCCTGCGCCCGCGCCAGCATCTCGTGCAGGGAACGGCGGGCAGGTGGTCCCGAGGCGGCGTGAGTCATGACGGGTACCGTAAGCCAGACCGGGCATCATGACCAAGCAGTTTGCGGTCAGAACGGCGGCTGATCCTCGCCTAGAAGAGCCAGGATGGTGTTCTTCGATCCGCCCTTGAGACTCTGCACAACCACCTTGCCGGAGCGGCCGTCCGGCATCTCCAGCGTCAGAATCTTGCCGACCGGGTTCTTGATGACGGGGGAACCGGCCGCGGGCCGGAAATCGCCCGCCCACGGCGCTATCCCGCCTTTACGCGCGGGCTCGGTGAAAAGGGCGGCGGTCCCGGATGTTCTCGTTCCGTCCGCGGACACCAGCACTGCGGGACTTCGATAAGTAGCCATATAACCCTCAGCTTACACGAGGTCGGGCCGGCGCGGGGTGACGCACGTGCCACCGGGGTTGCTACTCGGCGCGCAGGGCGCTGGCGGGGTGGGTGCGGGAGGCCCAGTACGCCGGGAAGAGCGAAGCGACTGCGGCGAGGGCGATTCCGGCGGCGGCGAGCGCGGCCAGCTGCCCCAGCGAGTACACCTCGTACAGGCTGGCGGGCAGGCCGGTCCCCACAGCGCGGCCCATCCGCGGCAGGATCTCGTGGTGCAGGGCCACGCCGAGCGGGACCGCGATGACCCCCGCGACAAGACCGACGCCGATCATCGACGACAGGACCATGGTCCGGGTCTGGTGCGGTGTCATGCCGAGCGACTTGAGCACCCCGATCTCGTGCACGCGTTCGCGGGTGTTGAGCACGACGGTGTTGAAAACCCCCGACGCGGCAACGGAAGTGAGTAGGGTGGTGAGGGTGGCGACGAGGGCCAGCATGAGCAGGATGCTGTACTGGCTGGAGGAACCGGCTCGCAGCCGCACATCGACCGGTTGCCCGGCGAAGGCGTCCGACAGCTCCGAGCGGTAGCTCTTGGCATCCACACCCTGCTCCAGGCTGACCTCAAACCCTTGCGGCCGTGGGTTTCCGGCAACCGTGGCGAGTGTGGTGTGGTCGCCGATGACGCTGAAGCCGTCATTTGCGTAGTCGAAGATTTCGCCCACCACGCGAACGGTCAGGTGACCGAGTTCGGTGGTGACGGTCAAAGAATTGCCTATCCGGGTACCGGTTACGCCTGACAACCGCGAACTGACGACAACTTCGCCGGGGGCAGAGAACCAGCGGCCGGAGATGAGTTCGTAGCCGACCCAGGCGGAGCCGGGGTTGGAGGTGGAGTCGTAGCCGGTGATGGCGACGGCGCTGTTGACTCCCGCTACCTGGGCGCTGCCGCGCCAGTAGCCGGCGAGGCGGGCCGTGCCCGGCTGTGCGCTGATCGCGGCGCGGACCGCCTCGAGGTCGGACTTGGGCTGGACGGTGACGTCGATGGGAACGCTCGCGGTGCGGGTGAAGGAGTCGGCGGCCCGGTTGAGCGTGGTGGACAGGCCGGTGGCGAAGACGACGGTTGCCGTGCCGATGATGAGGGCGACAAGCGTTCCCGCGGATCGGGCCGGCCGGGCGAACAGCGTGCCGATGCCGAAACTGATGGGGCGGGGGAGGCGGGTCGCGGCGAGCCGGCGCCGGATCCGGTAGCCACGGCCGGTTCGCGGCGCACGCCCGATCGCGATCGCTTGCGCGGAGGGGATCCTCCCGGCGCGCCAGGCGGCCGTGGCGGCGGCGAATCCAGTGAGGACGATGAGCGCGAGTGGGACGGTGACCCACACCCAGAGCGGCAGGGTGGTGGCGGCGGCAACGTCGTAGGCGCGCTGGGCCTGTCGCAGCACGGGAATGGCGACGATGTTGCCCGTCACCAAGCCGCCCAGCGCACCGAATGTCGCCGGCACCAGCAGTTGTCCGATGTAGACGGCGACCACCTGTCCAGGCTTGAACCCGAGGGATTTTAGGATACCGATAACGCGGTACCCGGACACCACCGCCCCGTTGGCCACGTTCGCCACGATGAGCACCGACATGACCAGGCCAAGCACGGCGAAGGCCACGACGAAGGGCACTATCGGGGCCGTGGTGCTGTTGGCTTGGAGCTTGCTTGTGGCGTAGCCGGTCGAGGCGATCAGGCTCCCGGGCGGCAGCTGAGCAGTCGCGGCCGCGAGTGCTCCCTTGTCGTCGGCTGAGGTGAACCGGTAGAGCATCTGCCGCCCCCGCACGACATCGGGCGCGTGCAGCAGGTCGTTCTGGCCGGGCCAGACCCAGGCGTCCGCGGTGTTGGTGATGGAGTCGGCGACCCCCACCAGCCGCAACTTCACCCTGCCGATCGTGACGAGCTGTCCCACCGTGATGCCTTCCCTGCTCGCCTCGAAAGGGGGAATGGCATGGCGCGCAATGACAATTTCCCCGGTACCCCCTAAAAATCGCCCTTCATCCAAAGCCAGTCGGTCGACGGCTCCGTCCGGGTCGCCGCGACCGACTACCGTCGCCGCCCTGATCCCGAAATCGTCGAGATCGATGATGATGGACTCGAACGGCCCGGCCGCCGCGACAACGCCCGGCCGCTGCGCGGTGCCCGCAAGCGTTTGTGCATCGGCCTTTTCCGGATCGAAGAGGGCGGTGGCATGGGCGCCCGACTGCGCGGCGAACGCGTTGTCGAACGGCGCGTCCGAGACCACAAGCAGCCCAACGCCCAGCACCGCGGTCGCCGTCGAAAGCAACGCGACCACAGCGACCACCGCGGTCTGCACCAGGCGCCGCAGGGAGGCTGCAAGCATAGTGGTGACAACGGCTTTCATGACACAATCCTCCCGTCGCACAGCTCGACCAGGCGGGTGGCGCAGGCATGGGCGAGCGCCGAGTCGTGGGTGACCAGGATGAGCGTCTGCCCGTCGCGGTTGAGCTCCCGCAGCAGGTGGGTCACCTGCGCACCGGCGACGGCGTCGACCGCACCGGTGGGCTCGTCCGCCAGCAGCAGGCTCGGCCTGTTGATCAGAGCTCTGGCCACGGCCACGCGCTGTCGCTGCCCGCCGGAAAGGCGCGCGGGATAGGCGTTCGCCTTTGCCTCGATGCCGAGGGCCTCCATCAGCTCCCCGGCGCGGGCGCGGGCCGGGCGGGTGCGCGCTCCGGCGAGCTGGGCGGGCAGCAAGATGTTGTCCCGCACGGTCAGATCATCGAGCAGGTGGAAGAACTGGAACACGATCCCGATGTGCGCCCGGCGAAAGGTGGCCAGCCGCCGCTCCGACAGGCGGGTCAGGTTGACGCCGGCGACCTCGACTGTGCCGTCGTTGGGGCGATCCAGCCCGGCAACGAGGTTGAGTAACGTCGATTTGCCGCTGCCGGATGGGCCCATCACGCCCATCGACTCGCCCGCTTTAACGCTGAGGCTGACCCTGTCCAGCGCGGGCGATCCGGCGGCTTCGTAGCGCCGGGTCGCGGCGTTGAGGACGACCAACTCCCGCACGGCAAACTCCATTCGTCTTGTCCGGCTTGGCTGTGTCCGGCTTCGTTGTGTCCGGCTTCGTTGTGTCGAGAAGTTAGTCGCGGCCGAGCTTTGCTGTGAATCCCACTCGATATTGAAAAAACCGCTGCGTTGTCATACTTTCGAACTACGAATCGGGGGTGACGCGGTGGCGCCGCGCGGCCTGGCAGCATGGTGGCGTGATTCGCGCGATCCGCCTCCTCCGTGAGCACCCGCAGTGGCTCGACACCGCGATGGCGCTCGCGCTCAGCGTGATCGCGATCTGGCTCGCGTTCAGGACGGGAAGCGACCACGGCACCGGCGCGATCGAGCAGAATCCGGTGCGGGAGACCTCGCCCGGCCGTCCGGACCCGCCACAGCCCGAACCGCAGTCTGCGATTGACCCTTGGCTGAGGCCGCTCGGGGTTGCCGGAGTGAGCCTGTTCATCACCGGCCCGCTGGCGTGGCGCCGCCGTTGGCCGATCCTCGTCTTCCTCACGCAGGTCGGTGCCGCGATGCTCGTGGGGGCGGCGGGCAGCGCGCGCGTGATCTTTGTCTCGGTGGTGATCGGCGCCTACTCGTGCGTGGTCCACGCCCGCCCGGCCTGGCTGACGATCGGCATCATCGTGGCGGTCTGCGTCGCAACGATGCTCATCTACTCGGAGGTGGCTCCGCCGGTTCCGGACTGGGCCACCTCGTTCGCCATCTTCATGCCCATCGCCTTGTTCGGCCTGGCGATCCGCTCCGCGCGCGAGCGCGCCAACGCGCTGGCGGAGCGAGCTGACGCACTGGCCGAGCGGGCCGACGCGTTAGCCGAGCGAGCTGACGCTTTGGCCGAGCGGGAAGAGGCACAGCGCCGGGGCCAGGAGGCGGCGACAGCCGCCGCCGTGGCGCAGGAGCGGGCCGCGATCGCGCGGGAGCTGCACGACGTGGTGAGCCACCACGTGAGCGTGATGGTGATCCAGGCGGGAGCCGCGGAGAAGGTGATGGCGAACAATCCCGTCCGGGCGGGCGAGGCGCTGCGGGCCATCGCGGGCAGCGGGCGCGAGGCGATGGGGGAGTTGCGCAACCTGCTCGGAGTGCTCACCCCGCCCAGTGAGGAGGGGGCGGCGACGCCGTTGCAGCCGCAGCCGGGGCTCGGCCAGCTGGAGGCGCTCGTCGCCAAGGTGCGCGCGGCCGGGCAGCCGGTCGACCTCGAATGCCAGGCTCCGCGGCTGCCGCAAAGCGTTGACACGGCGGCATACCACGTGGTGCGCGAGGCGCTGACCAACGCGCTGCGCTACGCGCCCGGCGCGCGGACGGTGGTGCGGGTGAGGACTGACGGCGAGAACCTGACCGTGGAGGTCACGGACGATGGGGCGCCCGACGCCGTATTGGCTGGGATCGGGCGGGGGACCGGGACCGGGTTGGTGGGGCTCACCGAGCGTCTCGCTCTGCTGGGCGGCACGCTCAAGGCCGGGCGGCGCCTCACCGGCGGATTCCGGGTGAGCGCACACATCCCACTGGCGGGAGGCGCATCATGAACGAGCCGCGCGTGCTCATCGCCGACGACCAAGCCTTGGTGCGCACCGGGTTCCGGATGATCCTCGAGGCGGAGGGCATCCCGGTCGTCGGCGAGGCGGCCGATGGGGCGCAAGCGGTCGCGGTGGCGGACGAGGTGCGCCCCGACGTGGTGCTGATGGACATCCGCATGCCGAACCTGGACGGGCTTGAGGCGACCCGGCGAATCCTATCCGAGGCGGACCTTTCCGGTACCCGGATAATCATTTTGACCACCTTCGACCTTGACCAGTATGTCTATGCCGCCTTGGCCGCCGGCGCGAGCGGCTTCCTGCTCAAGGATGTCACACCCGACCACCTCGTCGGCGCCGTTCGCCTTGTGCGACAAGGGGATGCACTGCTCGCACCGACTATCACGCGGCGCCTTGTCGAGCGGTTCGCCCATCCGGCCGGCACCCCGGGCGCGGCCCTGCACCGTGACCTTGCCGGACTGACCCCGCGTGAGCTGGAGGTATTGACCATGCTCGGCGGCGGGCTGAGCAACGCCGAGCTGGCCGAGCGGCTGGTCGTGAGCGAGGCGACGGTGAAGACGCACCTCACCCGGATACTCAGCAAGCTCGGGCTGCGCGACCGGGTGCAGGCCGTCATTACCGCCTACGAAACGGGGCTGATCACACCGCAAATCCGTCGCCCGCCCGCAGGATGATTGGATACCCTGCCCGCAATGACCGCTTCGATACTGTTCTGCAGTGATCCGCTCAGCCCGTCCCGAGTCGACTCGTACTTCGCGGGGCAGGCCGAAGCGATGGTCGCTGCGGGCGCCACGGTCGCCCTTGTCGACCACGACGCGTTGTTGCGGGGCGAGGCGGCTCGGGCGGTGCGGCGAGTGCCGGAGGGCATCGGGCCATGCTGGTATCGCGGCTGGATGGTCCCGGCCGCCCGCTACGCCGAACTCGAAGCCGCCCTGGCGGAGCGCGGTGGTTTGCTGCTGACGGATGCGGCGAGTTACCGGCGGGCGCACGAACTTCCGGGATGGTTCGGCATGTTCGGCGAGGTGACACCACCCAGCGTGTGGATGGCGTTTGCCCCCAACGAGTCTCTGTCGCCATCAGCCCTTGCGGACCTGGCTCGGCCGCTCGGCGGCGGTCCGGGTGTGGTCAAGGATTTCGTGAAGTCCCGCAAGCACGAGTGGCACGAGGCTTGCTACGTGTCCGATCTGGACGATGCGGTGAACCTGCACGCGGTGGTGTCACGCTTCATCGAGCGGCAGGGAGACGAGCTGGCCGGCGGTCTCGTGCTGCGGACATTCGAAGAGTTTGAGCCCGGGGAGGCCCGGGTGTGGTGGCTTGACGGCGAGGTGGTGCTGGTCGGGCCGCACCCCGACACGCCGGACCTGTTGCCACGCCCGGACCTTGCCGGGATCGCTCCGCTGGTGAAATCGCTGGCGTGCCGGTTCGTCACGACCGATCTGGCGCGGCATGTCGACGGCCGATGGCGGGTCGTCGAAGTGGGCGACGGTCAGGTCAGCGATCTGCCCCGGACGGTGCCGCCCAGCGCACTCGCCGACGTTCTCCCGAGGGCGTCATGAGTCTGCCCGAGGATGTCGACCCGCGACTGTGGTTCGAACTGGACGGTTGCGAAGGCCGCCACTACCTTGTCGACGGCAACCCGCACACGTTCCGCGGGCGCATGTATTTCTACTGTCCATATAGGAACGTCTATATGCGTGTCTCCAAGGCTGAGATTCGCGAGTGCTCCGAGGAAGCGAACTTCTTCATCCGCGGCTTCCTGTCCGGCAACGAACCGCCGCCGCCCGACGAGGACAACGGAGACGACGGCGATCCGCAGTTCGACCGGTGGCGGCAGGCGGTCGAGGTTTTCCGGCGGACGGGGTACTGGTGGGCCGGCCCGTCTCGGACGTGCAATCGCTGCGGCGCCGAACTGTTGCCCTCCGAGCTCGGCAACGACGACGAGCCGTGCCTGGGATGTCCGACCTGACGGTCGAGGGGGATGGCCGTCAGCCCTTAGCGGGTGGCGATCCCGTCGAGGATCAGGTCGAGCCCGGCTACGAACGCCCTGTCCGCCTCGCGGCTCCAGTAGGTCTCCGGGTCGCCGACCTCCCGCGCGGCGCTCTGGCCCGCCAGCCACGCGGACTCCGGGAAACGCAGCGAGAAGTCGGGCGCGACTTCTTGAAGCTTCGCAGCCCTTGCCGCCCACCATTTTTTATCGGGGGTACCGGTTGCGGCGCCCGCGAGTCGAGCATCGGCCATGGTCGAAGCGGCACCGCGGACATAGTGCATCAGGGTGCTGATCGCCCAGCGCACATCGAGCGCCGCCAGCCGGGACTTGCGCAGGATCCGGACCGCGTTCTCCACCACCTGCTGCTCGTTAGGCCCCAGAACCGGTCGCGCGTAAGAGATTTGTAGCAGCCATGGGTGCCGCACATACAGCTCGCCGAGGTCACGTGCCCACGCGGTGGCGGCCACACGCCACCCGCGCCGTAAGTCGTATCTCGCCGGCAGCTCGGCGTGAACCCGGTCGTACATCAGGTCGACGAGCTCGTTCTTGCCGGGCACATACGTGTAAAGCGCCATCGCCGTGCGGCCCAACCGTTCACCCACCGCCTTCATGGACAAACCGCCCAGGCCGGCACTATCGGCGATCTCGATGGCGGCGGTGACGATCGCGTCGAGACTCAACGCCGGCTTGGGTCCGGGAGCGACCCGTCCGGGGGGCGAGACCTCGCGCCACAGCATCGTCAACGACCACTCGGGGTTGCCATGACCTGCAAAAACACTCACGTCTGGCATCTCCTTATGACATAAGCTATCGTGGCGGATGGTATTACTTTATCTGATAAAGAGATGGGGAGGCGGGTTCTGATGAAGGTGGAAGCCAAGTTGAACGACGGCGCCGTCATCGAGGTGGAGGTCACCGGGTCGGGGCCGGCGCTGCTCCTGCCGGTCGACCCCGTTCCCGTCACCGGCCCACGCGCCGACGAGCTGCGCCGCTGGGGGACGGATCCGGCGCTGGGCCGGTCCCTTGTGGACGGTCTGGCCGACGTGTGCCGGGTCGTCGCGTTCCCGTACGAGGCGCACGTACTGGCGCACCCCAGGCCACAGAGTCTCACGCCGGAGAGCATCGCCGCCGACATGCTCGCCGTCGCCGACGCGGCGGGCGTCGAACGGTTCACCTACTACGGCTATTCGTGGCTCGCGCTTTGCGGGCTGCAACTCGCCATCCGCACGGGACGCTTGGACGGACTGGCGATGGGTGGGTACCCCCCGATGGAAGGCCCCTATGACGAAATGCTGAAGGTTACCCGCGCCACGCACGAGCTCGCGCTCGCGCCGCGCGAGACGCCAAAGAAGGACCCGGATCCCGACCCCGACGGCGAAATCGACTGGTCGACCGTGGAGATGACGCTCTCACCCGACCAGACCCAGCAGTTCGTCACGCTTTACGAAGCGCTGCAAGGCTTTGACGACCGAGCCGCGCAGTCGCGCCTGACCTGCCCGCGCCGCCTGTGCTTCGCCGGGACGGCGGACCAGGTCGAGTATGAGCCGCGCTGGGGCGGTGTCGCCGTCGACATGGCCGGACCGCTGCGCACCCACCGGGAAGAGTTGCGCGCGTTGGGCTGGCGGGTCGAGCTGCTCGACGGGTTGGACCATACGACGGCGATGCAACCGGCCACGGTCCTGCCGCTGCTGCGCTCCTGGCTGTCGTAAGAACACTATTGGCGGAGCACATACTTCTGTATCTTGCCGGTCGCCGTCTTCGGCAGCTCCACCACGAACGTCACCCCGCGCGGCGCCTTGAAGTGGGCAAGGTTCTCCCGCGCGAAGGCGATGATTTCATCCTCGGTCGCCGAAGCGGCGTCGCGCAGGACGACGAAGGCGTGCGGTGCCTCGCCCCACTTCTCGTGCGGCAGGCCGACGATCGCCACCTCCTGCACGGCGGGGTGGCGCAGCAGGGCTCCCTCCACCTCGACCGAGGAGATGTTCTCGCCGCCGCTGATGATGACATCCTTGAGTCGGTCGCGTATCTCGATGTACCCGTCGGGGTGAACCACCGCCGCATCACCGGTACGGAACCAGCCGTCGCCCATGGCGCGCTGCGTGGCCTCCGGATCCCTGTAATAGCCGTGCATCACAGCGTTGCCGCGCGCCACGATCTCGCCGAGCGTCTCACCATCGGCGGGCACCTGGCCACCCTTGTCGTCGACCACGCGCAGCTCGCCCGCTGTCAGCAGCTCCACCCCTTGGCGCGATTTGACCACGGCCCGCCGCGCCGGATCAAGCTCGCGGTGTTCGGGCAGCGGGGCGCAGACGGTCAGGAACGGCGACGTCTCGGTCAGGCCGTAGATCTGGGTGAGTTCCCAGCCGAAGCCGCCCTCGAGCCGTTCGATGGTGGCGGCGGCGGGCGGAGCACCGCCGGTGAACACCCTGACACCGGCGGGCACGTCACCCCGCACCTCGGCCGGAGCGTTGGCGAGGGAGATGAGCACGGTCGGGGCGGCGCACAGCAGGCCGATCCGCTCCTCGCGGAGGTGCCGGAAGACCTCGCCCGGATCGGGTCTGGGCAGGCATATGTGGGTACCCCCGGCGGCGGTCACACTCCAGGTGAAGGTCCAGCCGTTGGCGTGGAACATCGGCAGCGTCCACAGGTAGCGCTCGCCCACGCCCACCGGCAGGTGCACGAGCGTGCCGAGGACGTTCATGGCGGCGTTGCGATGCGTGATCATCACGCCTTTGGGCCGGGCCGTGGTGCCGCTGGTGTAGTTGATGGTGAGCAGGTCCCGCTCGCCGGCTTCCACCGGGGCGAAGCCGGATTCGCTTGCGGCGAGGGCGCTTTCGTAGTCGAGCCAGCCGTCGCGCGGCCCGCCGTCGAAGGATACGAAGGCGCGCACCTGTGGCATCTCGCCGCGCACGCCGTCGATCACCTCCAGGTAATCGGCCGTCGCGCACACCACTTCGGCGCCGCTGTGGTTGACGATGTAGACGAAATCCTGCGCGGAGAGCCGGTAGTTGACCGGCACGAGCACGGCACCCAGTTGCGGTACCGCATAGAACGACTCCAGTTGCGCATGGGTGTTGGGCGCGATCGTCACCACCCGGTCGCCGGGGCCGACCCCCAACCCACGCAACGCCACCGACCAGCGATCACAGCGGTCGAAGAACTCCGAATAGGACAATCGCAGGGCGCCGTCGACCACCGCCTCGCGGTTGCCGTGCAGCCGGCGGGTGCGGCGAGCAAAATCGAGGGGCGTCAGTGGAGTCTCCATGACACCCGATTATGGCAGTGTATGAGGCATGGGTCTGGAAATTCAGCGGGTCACCGCCGAGCATCGGGACGCGATCCTCGAGTTCGAGACCGTCAACCGCGACTATTTCGCGGCGTCGGTCCCTGACCGGGGCGACGGTTTCTTCGCCGATTATCCAAGCCGTCACGCCGACCTGCTGGCGTGGCAGGCCGCGGGGACCGACCTGTTCCACGTCCTGATCACGGAGGATGGCAGGGTCGCCGGGCGGGTCAACCTCGTCGGCATCGCCGGTGGTGAGGCGGAGGTCGGCTATCGCATCGGCCGCGACTTCGCCGGCCGGGGACTCGCGACCGAGGCCGTCGCAAGTGTCTGCCGCCTTGCCCGCACCGAGTATGGCCTCAAGCGCCTGCGCGCCACCACCTCGCCGGACAATCTTGCCTCCCGGGCGGTCCTGCTCCGCAACGGGTTCACCTTTCTCGGAGAGTCTATGTTGGACGGGCGCCCGACCCACCTATTCGGCCTGGAGCTTTAGGAGTCCCGCCTTCGTCGGCCGGAAGCCGCACGCGCCAAGGTAAAAGCCGCTCAGGTGCTCCTCGAAGTCGACGTGCATCCACCGGCATCCGGCCGCTGCCGCCCCGCGCGCCGCCTCCGCCACCAGAGCCGCCCCGACCCCTTGGCGCTGAAGCTCTTTGGCGACAACGGTGTCGAGTATGAACGCGTGGCTGGAACCGTCCCAGGCGATATTGACCCAGCCCACCAACTTGCCACTTAAGCGGGCGCAGACCCAGCCGAGGCTGTGCCGCTCCGCCTGCGCCCGCCAGTCGAAGGACGAAGCGGGTGCCGATCCAAAACCGTTCGCGTGCAACACTTCCACCTCGGCGCTGTCGAACGGGCCGCGCCACGTGTAGCCGATTCCCATGAGACGCATGGTATGGTCCGGCATGCCATTGGTGACACTGCGCACGGTGAACCACGACTGTCCCGACGCCGCAGCGATGGCCCGCTTCTACGGCGGACTGCTCGGCTGGGAACCGACCGTTGTCGAGCCGGACTGGATTCTCATGCGGGATCCGCGAGGCGGCACCGGGGTTTCGTTCCAGCAGATCGAGGGGTTTGAGCGGCCCACCTGGCCGGAGGAGCCCGGCCGGCAGCAGAAGATGATTCACCTTGACCTGCTGGTCACCGACTTGCAAGAGGCGGTGGCGCTCGCGCTTTCGGTCGGCGGCACGCTTGCCGAACCGCAGGACCGGGAGGACCTGCGGGTCATCCTCGACCCCGCCGGCCACCCGCTGTGCCTGTTCACCGCGTGACTTACACGGGCACGAGCTTGAGGGTCGCCTTGCGCGACGCCGGGTTGACGACTCCGCCCACGGCGCCGTCGCTGTAGCGCTTGTACTTGCTGCGGTACGCCGCGTCGAGGCGCTTGCTGAGCCCGGTGTCGGTGTCCTCCACGAAGGTGACGTCCTTTTCGATGCCGCCGGAGCGGATGTGGCCCCGGTGGCTTGACTGTGCGCCGCGGAACCAGCTGCCCGCACGGCCGTGCATCGAGCGCACGTAGAGGTCCTCACCGTCGCGCACCACCCAGATGGTGACCGGATCGCCAAGGCTGCCGTCGCTGCGCTGCGATTCGAGCTCAAGCTCCTCGGCGCGGTCAATCTTGCTGAGTTCTTCGCTTGTCCAACCCTGCATGACTGGATGGGTACCCAAAAATCAAGCCCGCAACGCCAGACGCAACAGCGACCATGCACTGTCGGCGGTCTCCCGCCGCTCGCCCGGCGGGGTTTTGGCCACGAGCGCGGCCACCATCCCTATCGCCAGCATCAGGTCGTCGATGGTCAGCGACTTGCGGACCGTCCCGCCGCTCCGAGCCGCCTGCAGCGGGCCGGCAAGGGCCGCCCTGACCCGGCTGACCACGGCTTCCAGGCGCGGATCGGTGCCGCCGGTGGTCATGATGTCGACGAACACGATCGAGTCGATCGTCTGCCTGGTGATCATCGCCAGCAGGTCATCAAGCGCGCAGTCCGGCTCGGCGGCCTTTGCCTCAAGCGCCGCGACGTTCTCCTCGAAGGCGGCCAGTGCCAGGCTGACCCGGTCCGGAAAGTGGCGGTAGAGGCTTCCCTGACCGACTCCGGCCTTCTTCGCGACGGCGCTGAGCGGGGCGTCGATGCCGCCCTCGGCAAAGACCTCCAGCGCGGCGGCGACCAGCGCCCGCCGGTTGGCCTGGGCGGCGCTGGGTCCGCGGTTGGCTCGACGAACGGCGGTCATCGGCCTATAGTAACCGGACAACACTGTCCGGTTCAGGTGGAGGTCCTGGTGAGCGTGAACGAATGGGACACCGAGGTCGACATCCTCGTCGTCGGGACGGGCGCGGCCGGGCTGTCCGCGGCGATCGCCGCGGCGGACGCGGGACAGCGCACACTCATCATCGAAAGCACCGAGAAGTGGGGCGGGACCACCAATCTCAGCGGCGGCGGGCTGTGGATGCCCACCAACCCGCTTATGCGAAAGCTCGGAAAACCCGACTCGGTGGATGAGACACTCACCTACATGGACGCCGTCATCGGCGACGCCGGGCCGGCCAGCTCGCCCGAGCGCCGCCGAGCGTTCGTCGAGACCGTGCCCGAGGTGTTCCAATCCCTTGCGCGCCACGGGGTTCAGTGGGTGGCGGCAAAGGACTACCCGGACTACTACCCGGACCGGCCGGGCGGCAAGATCGGGCGTGGGATCGAGGTGAAACCCTTCAACACCAAGCTGCTGGGCGACTGGTTCAAGCTCTCGCGCAGCAATGAGAGCCTGCCGATGGTTCCACTCCGGACAGACGACGTCTGGCTGGTCTCGCGCGCCTGGTCTTCGCCATCCGGATTCGTGCGCGGGGCACGACTCGTCTTCCGCACGCTGGGCGGACTGCTCACCGGGAAACGCCTGTACGGCTTGGGTTCCGCCCTGATCTGCAGCCTGATGGCGATTGTGCGCCGGCAGGGGAGCGAAGTGCTACTGAGCACCCCGCTCACCGAACTCGTCGTCGAGGACGGCACGGTCGTTGGCGCCGTAGCGAAACGGCCCGACGGTTCGGAAATGCGCATCCGGGCACACGCCGGAGTCGTCCTTGCCGCCGGTGGGTTCGCGCACAACAGCGAGTGGCGCAAGAAATACCACGGCATCAGGGGGTACAGTTCCGCCTCCACGGGCGACAACGGCACCGCGATCGCGATCGCCGAAGGCATCGGCGCCCAGCTCGCACTCATGGACGACGCCTGGTGGGGCGCGTCCGTCCCCAACCCCGACCCGGACGGCAAGGCCATGTTCGTGCTGGGCGAGCGGAGTTTCCCGTTCAGCCTGGTCGTCGACGCGGTCGGGGACAGGTACACCAACGAATCCGCCAGCTACATCGACTTTGGTCACGCCATGCTGGAGCGGGACAAGACCGTGCCCGCCATCCCCTCCTGGCTCGTCGTGGAGACGCGGCACCGCCGCCGGTACCTGTTCAACCCGTTGCTACAGGGCGGAAAGAAGCTGCGCCAGGCCGGAATCCTGCGCAAGGCCGAGTCGGTCGAGGAGCTTGCGCTCAAGCTCGACATGGACCCGGTACGGCTGCGGTCCACAGTGGACAGGTTCAACGGCTTTGCGGAAGAAGGCATCGACCGCGACTTCGGGCGCGGCCGCACCGCCTACGACAACTACTACGGCGACCCGCGGGTAAAACCCAACCCCAACCTGGGGCCGCTGCAAAAGGGACCCTTCACGGCGGTCCAGCTTGTGCCGGGAGATTTGGGTACCAAGGGCGGCCTCCTGACCGACGCCGATGCCCGAGTGCTCGACCGGTCCGGCCGTCCGATCCCCGGCCTCTACGCCGCCGGCAACACCACCGCCTCCGTCATGGGCCGCACCTATCCCGGCCCGGGTTCCACGATCGCCCCCGCCGTCGTCTTCGGCTACCGCGCGGCCCGTCACGCCGCCGCGCACCAGCAGGCGAGAATGGGGTGAAGCACGATGCAAACCAGGGACAGGGTCTTCGTCGTCACCGGCGGCGGCAACGGGATCGGGCGTGAGGTGGTCCTCGGGCTGCTTGCGCGCGGCGCCCGCGTCGCCGCCGTCGACCTGAGCGGGGCCGGGCTGGCCGAGACCGCCCAGCTGTCGCGCGGCGGCACGCTCACGACCCACATACTGAACATCACCGACCGGGATGCGGTGGAGAAGCTGCCCGACGAGGTTGTCGCGGAGCACGGCCAGGTCGACGGCGTCGTCAACGTGGCCGGCATCGTGCAGCGCTTCGCCCGCGTGCAGGACCTCGGCTTCGACGAGATCGAGCGGGTGATGGCGGTCAACTTCTGGGGCGTGGTCAACGTGACCAAGGCGTTCCTGCCGCTGCTGCTGAACCGGCCGCGGGCCAGCCTGGTCAACGTGTCAAGCATGGGCGCGCTGCTGCCTGTCCCCGGCCAGAGCGCTTACGGCGCAAGCAAAGCGGCCGTGAAGCTGCTTACCGAGGGGCTCTATGCGGAACTGCGCGATACGAATGTCGCGGTGACCGTGGTGTTTCCGGGCGGGGTGGGTACCAACATCCTTGCTAATTCCGGTGTCAGCATGGGCAACCGCAGCGCGGAGTCGGCCGGGACGGGGTCCAAGCTCACCAGCGCCGCCGACGCCGGCCGGCAGATCGTCGAGGCGGTGGAGAAGGGCAAGTTCCGTGTCCGCATCGGCTCCGACGCCCGCCTGCTCGATC
Source organism: Candidatus Limnocylindrales bacterium (assembly GCA_036377915.1). Taxonomy (GTDB): domain Bacteria; phylum Actinomycetota; class Actinomycetes; order Mycobacteriales; family Micromonosporaceae; genus Allorhizocola. The sequence continues at coordinate 11,276 of DASUXL010000068.1, read as the reverse complement.
GGCTCGCGCGCCTGATGCCGCAGCGCGCGACCGCCCTGATCGCCAAGCGGATGCGCTCCCTGCTGGACCAATGAAGGCGGGGGCCGTCCTGGCCCCCGTGCCCTATCGGCAGGCCTTCTAGAAGAAGCCCTTCTTCACGTTCGGGTTCTTCGGATCCTCCGCATTCGACGAGTTGCCGCCCTTATTGACGCAGTCCCATCCGCCCGGTGTCTTTTCCGCGCTCTGGCTGCCGGGGCACGTGATGGGCGCCGCCGATGCCGCGGTGGCGTTCACGAGCCCGAAGGCTAGGACAGCGAAAATGGAGAAGACAAAGGCAATGATCCGTTTGCGCATTTTGGAACCCCCCGTTCTTGCGCTTCGGACAAGGTTAACTATATCTCCTATCACTGCATGAAGGAAAGCTGGCAGCCGTCCTCCTCCGCGATCTGCTCCGCCGTCTCGATCAGCTCATCGATCTCATGGCTGTACAGGCCGAGGTCGTCGACGATCCGGACGAAGGCGGCAACCTTGATCTCGATGGCGTTGTCCGGCTCGTCGCCGGTGACCCGCACGAACTCGGCAAGCACCATCGACTCCACATCGGACACTTCGATCGGCGGTGTCCTTGAATGCTTACTCACCCCCTCGGCGAGCAACGCTATGTGCTCGGGGTCGGGCCGCTCGCCGAAGCGTTCGTGCACGGCGATGGAGAACGCAAGGTCGGTGACTGCCCGGACGCTGTCGGGCGACGGGTCGTCGGGCAGCGCTCGCGCCGCCTCGATGTCGAAGCGGGCCAACGCTTTCAGGCCGCGGCCCACGATCGTGCGCGGTACCGCACCCAGCTCTCCTCCCAACACACTCGCGGGGGCGAGCTGGAGGCGGTCGGTGCGCAGCCTGTTCCAAAGCGACTGCCGCCGGGCCTGCCTCGCCCGGCGCAGGCGCTGCACGCGCTGCTCACCGGCGGCTATGAGCATGCCGACCTCGGCGGGACTCGTCCTGTGTACCCGCAAAAGGTCTGACAGCAGGCAAGCCACCAGGTCCATGTCGCGGGCGAAAGCGCCGTCCTTCCAGTCGATCCGGCCGAGCGCGGCGTTGACGAGCCGGACACCCTTCTGGATGGAACGGGGATGCCGCCCGATCCGCAGCCGGGCATAGGCCGCCTCGACGTACCCGGCGACCGCTTGGGGACCGGGGTTGCGTGCAAGGACCCGGCGCGCGGCGACGGCGAAGACCTGGAATTGAAGTTCGAGGGCCACCGCCGGGCCGAGGATGGTCCTTCGGGGGCGCGACGACGGGGGGCCGAGCAGGGAATCGGCAAGCGCCATCCCTGCCCGGCTCGTTGGAGCTAGAACCACTTGAATATCCTTCTGAGCCAGCGTACGAACGCGGTGACAACGGCGGCGGCGCCGATGACACCCGCCGTGATCGGATCACCCGAGTCGATCTTCTTGACGACGTCCTTCACCACCCTGACCGGAGCCTCGGTCTGCGTGCGGCGCTCCTTTACCGTGCGTTCCTTGTCGGCGACGGTGTCTCCCTCGTCGACCCGCTGCCCGCCCGGGCCACTCTTGCGGTTGGGGTCGTAGTACTTCGGGCAGTCGCATCCCGGAGGCGCGTCGCGGAATTCGATCGGATCGCCCTTGTGGCCGGGGATCGGGCAGGCGGTCGGATCGTTGTTGTGCACGAGCACCGGTTGTTCGCCGGCGAGCACGTAATAGGTGCTGAATCCGGCGACGGTGAGGTCGCGCATCGACGACTCGCCGACGTGGTTTCTGACCGCGGTGACGGTGACGGTTGTCCCGTCCGCGTTGCGCAGCTCCTCACCGGGCAGCAGTTCGCTTGCCTGCACCCATGAGTCGCGGGTGACGCTCCAGAACGGGTGGTTCCAGGTCGTCTCTAGAGTGTGGACGCTCTCGCCGCCGGTCGTGACGGTCACATCCGTCAGATCGCGGTCGACGTTGGCGTGCAAGGTGGTGACCTCGCCCGCCTCGGTCTGGCCGGACTCCGGATCGGTCGCGGTCACCTTGTCGCCGACCTCGACCTCGCCGATGGCCTTGCGCGTGCCGTCGGCCATCAGCACCGGCGTGCCCGGGGCGAAGCTGTGGCAGTCGAGCTTGTTCGGCTTGCCCGGCAACGCCTTCTTGTTGTTGGCGGCGTCGAGTGCCTCGTCCGCGTACTTGAGGCCCTTGCCGGCGGCGCCGATCGCCCGCCCGCCCGGAACCAGCTCCGCCAGACCCATCGCGCAGTCCAGCCCGACACCCTGCTTGCAGGTCTTGTAGGTTTCGATGGCGCCGACCGCGGTCGCGGCAGCGCCGAGGAACGGTGCCGCGGCTTGCAGCGGCGGGATGATGGCGCAGGCGACGGCGGCGACGGCCAGTACCGTCGAGATCGTGCCGGCGTTGTCATAGACCCACGTCCCGACCGCCTTCGTGGCGCTCGCCACGGAGCTGGCCGCGCTGCTGACCGCGTTCTTGACGGAGTTGACCGCGTTGTCGAAAATCTTCGGCCACAACCCGTCCGGGTCACTTGCCGTGATCGGCGCGTTGTTTCCGTAGGTGTATCCGTGCATCTGCTGCGGATCCGCGGTGTCGATGACCGGGTCGACGGAGATGAACCTGCCGATGAGTGGGTCGTACTCACGGGCGCCAAGGTGTGTCAGGCCGGTGTTGTCCTTGGTACCCCCGACAAAGCCTTTGTCCATTGCGGACAGCCAGGTGCCGCTGCTGCTCCGGGTGAGGCCGTACGGGGTCTCGCGGCGCGTGGCGACCGCCTGGCTGACCGCGTTGACGGCGATCTGCGCGGTGCCGTGATGGTCGCCGGAGAGCCAGACCACCCCGGCGGCGGTGCGGACCGCGACGGCGGTGTCGGCGTGCGTGTAGTAGCGCGTGCACGTCTTCACCCCGCCCGCGTTGCTGTATCTGAGTTCCTGGCCCGGCAGGTAGAGCGTCTTGCCGGTGGGATCCTTGCGCACCAACCGGTTGCCGTCGACGTCGTAGATGAACGAAGTCGTGCCGGTCGAATCCGCGCTGGTGGCCAGGTGCCCCTCGGCGTCCCAGGTCAGGGTCTGGGTGCCGCCGCCCGGCGCGGGCCGGGTGAGCATGTTGCCGGAGGCGTCATAGGTGAAGGTGTTGCCGCCGGCCGAGTTGAGCCGGTGCCCCGCAACGGAGTAGTTGGTGGTGGCATCGCCGGTGCCGGAGTGTTCGACGAGTCTGGTGCGGTTGCCGGTGGCGTCGAAATCGTAGGTGTGCCAGTACTTCGCCGGGCCGCCCAGGGCGCCGGTCGAGGGAGCCGCCAGGCAGTCACCGTTGGCCGGGGTCCAGGCATCCTTGAGGCGCTTGAGATTGTCGGTGGTGAAGCACTGGTGGTCACTGGAGGTCAGGTCGCTGACCTTGGCGACATTGCCCATCTCGTCGTAGGAGTAGCGGACGTCGGCCACCGTGGTCGGGTTGCTCGCCTTGGTGGTCCAGATCTGGGCCAGCCGCCGCGTGTCGGTCTCATAGGTGCGCACGATGTCGGCGCGCGGACCGGCGTTGTGCCGCAGGTTGATCGCGGCCAGCTCGCCGTAGCTGGTGTATTCCGTCCCCGTGACCAGAGTCGCCCCGAGCGAGGTGTCCAAAGTAGAAGCCTTGCCCAGGCTGTTGTAGCCGTGGGTCAGCGTCTCCAACCCGAGATCGCCCATGGCGGGCAGCCGGGTCGTCGCGTTCGACCCGTCCTGGTGGTAGGTGTAGACGTAGGAGTACGACCCGGCAAGGCCGGTCTCCGACGAAGGGACAGTGAACTTCACGCTCGTCGGCTTGTAGTCGACGGTGTAACCCAGGTGCTCCTTGACGTACTGCGCCGACCCGTCGTACCGGATCGTCTTGACCAGTTGCCCGTGGACGAAGGTGCCGTTGGCAAGCTGGTCATAGACCCATTCGGAGCGCTTCGGCCCGGTCGGTGAGCCGTCGCGCAGCGACGTCTTGCGGCCCGCCGCGTCATAGGTGTAGGCGATGGTGACCCCACGCCCGTCGGTGGTGGAGACGACATCGCCCGCGTCGTTGAACACCGTCGTGGTGCTGCCCTTGTCCGGGTCGACCGAGCGGACCTGGCGGCCGCGCGCGTCGTACTCGTAGGTCCATTGGTTGCCGCCGGCATCGGTGAACCGCTCCAGCTGGCCCTTGCGGTTGTAGGAGTACGCCGTCCGGTCGAACCCGGTGTCGCTGCCCGCCGCGACCCCCGCGTGGTACTGGCGCAGCTCGACCTTGTTCGTCATGGCGTCGGTGACGGTCGAGGTCGCGGTCCCGCCCCGTGGCGGCGTGACATTGTTGCGGTCACCGCCGTAAGCCGTGGTGGTGCGCCACTTCTCGGTACCGCCCGGACTCGCCGGGGGAGCGTTGACTTTCGTGATGACCGCGGTCTCCCGGCCCGCCCCGTCGAAGGTCCTCACCTTCACCGACGGGATGTTGCCCGAGGGTACGAACAGGTTGGTGCTCGGCGAGACCGGTGCCAGGTAGGAGTCGTGGGTCTTGAATGCGCGCCCGGCGGAGTCGTAGAAGGTGTCGGTCACGACCGTCTTGGAGCCGTTGCCCGTCCCGTCGGCCTCCTGGGTCTGCCGGCTGCGGTAGAGGTTGTCATAGAACTGGTACGAGGTGATGTACCCGCCGGCCGCGTTGAGCCGCTGGGTGGTCACCACGGTCGGAGCGTTGTTGCGGATCGCGTAGTCGTACTTGATGCTCGGGCTCTGCGCGCCGTCGCGCCCGGCAAGCCACACCGAGGTGAGCCGGCCGAACGGGTCGTAGGCCAGACTCACCTTGCGCCCGTTGGCATCCGTTGTGGACAGTGGCAGTCCCCAGGCCGGCTCGATCACGCTCGACTTCACCCAGCCGAGCGGGCTCGTCTTGGTCGAAGCCGTGACCGGGGCGCCGGTCGCCGGGGTGTAGGTGGTCGTGGTCTTGGCGTTTCGCAGGTCCCACTCCTCGAAGACCCGCCCGTGCGCGTCGTAGGTCTTGCGGCTCTCCGTGAGGTAGGCCGGGCTGCCGTTGTTGTAGGCGTTGAGAATTTCGACCTTCGTCGGCATGCCGGCGGTCGGGGCGGCGTTCCACGCCAACCCGTCATAGGAGGTCCTGGTGTCGCCGATGACATCCGCGTCGGTCAGCCCTGCGCCTTGCGCCTTGGTGCAGTCCACGGCGAAGGTGCGCTTGCGTGACACCCGGTCGAGGAGGTTGGCGCCGGTGTTGCGCGCGTAGTCGGTCAGCGTGCACTGCTCGTCGCCGGTCTTGCCGTCCTCGCCCTGGTCCTCGGTCCTGACCTCCATGCCGTATGCGTCGAAAACCTTTGTCTGCGTGGTGGTCCGGTGCCCGCGGCCACGGTCCAGGACGGTCCTGGTGTGGTCGACGGTGACCTCGCTGAAGCGGGCGTGGACGGTGAACCCGTTGACGGTCCGGCTCGCCGTGGGCGTGGACTGCCAGGGCTGGTGCGCGCTCGCCGACACCTCGGCCCCGCCCGGTCCGCTGTAGGTGATCTCCTCGCGGACCATGCCGGAGAAGGCGTCCTCGTCGTTCGCCGCCGGCACGTTGCCGACCCCGATCGCGGGCAACTGCACACTCCTTGTGCCGCTTGGCATCTTGTCGCCGTGCATGCCGCGGAAGTAGCGCCGCTCCTCGCGGGTCTGCTCACCCGGGTCACCCTTGACGGTCTGCACGGCCGCGTAGCCCCGCCACACCGACCATGTCTTGTAGTCCTTCTTGATGAACCCGTCGTCGTCGGTGTAGTGCCACGCCGGGGCACCCAGGTAGTCGTAGTGGTTAAGCACCCGCGAGGAACTGCCCGACAGGTCGGCCTCGACCACGTCACTGATCAGGTATTTGTGGAAGAAGTCGGTGATGGGGCTGGTCTGTCCCTCCGGCTGCCACCTCACCGGATAGCACCGAAGCGTGTTCAGCTGGAGATTGTTCTTGTCCGGGACCCGTGTCCCGGACACGCAGTCCGGGGCGGTGTACGTCAGGTCGAGTTTGCCACCGGTCTCCGAGGTTATTGTTTTCATGCGGTACCGGTTCATCGCCGGATATTGGTCATTGTTGGTATCGACCCGGTTCGGTTTCGCCTCACCGGTGAAGGTGATGTCCGGGACCGACTTGCTCGTGCCGACCAGCCCGGTGTGCGAGATGCGGTCGAGCCACAGCCCCGGCTGATCCGAGCTCGGGAAGGAGTGGTGCAGCGTCCACTGCTCCACGTCCTTGTGCGTCAAGCCACTCCAGACCTGGGTCTTGACCGTGCTCAGGCGCCGCTTGGTCCAGAACGTGGGGGAGTTCTGCGAGAACTCGCACGTATCCTTGGTGCACTCCTGGTCCAGCGGTGCGTCGAGCCAGTTCGCGTTCTCGCCGCAGTCGGTGAAGCAGCGGTCGGCGACACCGAACAGCACGCGCATCGGGGCGTTGCCGGTGGAACCGGTGCGCGTCCCGTAGTCGATCTGCTTGAGGTACCCGTCGCGGTCGTAGACCGTGTCGTCCTCGGCCTTGTTGTTGCGGCCGTACTTGTTGGTCTCCTTGGTGTACGCGTAGGACATCGTGTTGCCGTTGCGGTCCACCACGTGGTCGAGGAACCACTTGTAGCCTTGCGTGCAGAAGGAGTCGGCGAAAGCCGTGGCGTGGCAAGGCTCCCCGTTGTGGTTGCCAAAGACCGGCACGGTCAGGGTGGAGGCCGAGCCAGACCGGCCACCGAACCAGTACTGCGTGCCGTCCGGGGTGGTGACGGTCCACCACTCGCCGTCCCTGGCGCCATTGGGCCCGCCCGTCTTGCGCTCGACGATAGTCCCGTCGTCGCTGCGCAGGTGCCAGCGGTTCGGGTGGGAGCCATCCTTGATCAGCTCACCCGCGTGGCCCGACATCGCCAGCGAGGCGTTGTCGGTCTCCCAGCACAGATCCCCGGTCTTCTCGCTGTTGTTGGCGCCCGAACCCATATCCTCGGCGCACACGTTGTAGCGGCGCTCGATGTGGCCCGGGTTCCACTCGAAGCCCTCGCCGATCCAGGACGCCTGGTTGTTGGTGGCCGCCATGCGACCGTCCACTCCCGACGACGAGTAGGCGAACTCGATGCCGGGCGCGGGACCGTTGAGCGCGGGCGGCATCCGCAGCGGATAGTTCCAGCCGAAGTCGCCGGAGTTGCCACCGGCGTTCCACGTCGCCGACGGCGAAAGGGAGGTCGCCTTGTAGTCGCCGCCCGCGCCGCCACCGCCGGCGGCCAGCGCCACCAGCGCCGACCCTTCGATCTGGACTGTCGCCGCGACCGTACCCTTGGCGTGGTCGTTGACCGAAGCTACCTTCTTGCCGTCGGCATAGAGGGCGAGGCGGGAAGCCCAGTCCCCGCCGTAGGCGTGGCGGAAACCCTTGTAGTCGAAGGAAAGCGCGACGCTGCGCGCGGTGCCGCTCGAAACCCGCATCAGCAACCCGGTCTCGTTGCGGCCCAGCGACTGCACGGTGATCGTCCCGCCGACCGCCGCCGCCTCAACCGTCAGCGGCAGGCCCGGAACCCGCTGCGGGCCGCCAAGCCCGAGCCGGTTCGCCGCCGCGTCCGGCACCGCGACCTCGACGGTCGCCGCCTCCGGCCACACCGCGGGCTCCACTTTGAACCGCGGCATCGGCTCCGGCCGCACCGGCCCGGTCACCAGCCACGATCCCGCAACGGTCGGCTCGGTCTGCGCACCGGCAGGCTTGTAGGGTCTGGCGGCCGCGGGCAGCGCCTCGGCGAACACAGCCAGCATGACCGCCGAGACCGCGAACGCAAGCGTTCTCCTCATGAGATCCTCGCAATGCTTGATCGACGCGACATGGGCCAATCCTTGAGTGGCCCGCCTGCACCGGGACTGCACCGAGGTTGCACCGAGGTTGCATCACAGCTCACGGCATTGCGATGTGGATCTAGAGGGGTAGCCTTCGATCAGTCAAGGCCCGCGACGGCGCCGACGTCGGCACCCTGATCCTTGGCTCCCGCAAAGGTTTCGGCGGCTGCCCGGGCCACCGGCGCGGGGCGGTCGCCAAGCTCTGCCAGCGCGAGGCGGATATCCTTGAGCGCCAAGGATATCGGGAAGTGAGCGGTGGTGGACCGGGCGCGTTTGATGATGGCGCCGAGCGGGCCGGCGGACAGCGCGTCGAGGGCGGTTTCGCGGGAGACGCCGACCGAGTCGGCGACCGCGAGGACGTCGGCGAGGCTGGCGAGGGCGGTCACCAGGGACGAGTTCAGCACGAGCTTGAGCGCCGAACCCGCGCCGACCGGGCCGCAGTGGCGGATGGTGCCAAGTTTTTCAAGCACCGGCGTCGCCAGGGCCAGGGCCTCGGCGTCGGCTCCGGCGAGCACCGTGAGCCGGCCCTCGCGCGCGGCGTCGACGCTGCCGCCGACCGGGGCGTCCACGAGGCGAATCCCGGGCGGCAATGTCAGCCCGCTCACCTGCTCCGGGGCGATGGTCGACATCTGTACCACGCATGCGCCGTCACGCAGAGCGGGTCCCGCCCGGTCGAGGACGGCCTGCACGGCTGTCGCGTCGGACACCATGACCAGGACGATCTCGGCGTCGCGCACAGCCTCCTCCGGTGAGCTCGCCACCGCCACGCCCGCGGCGGACAGCGGCGCCGCCCGGTCGGCCGACCTGTTCCAGACGGTCACATCCTCATCGGTGGCGGCAAGCCGGGCGGCGATGGCGGCGCCCATGCCGCCCGTGCCGAGAAGCGCGGTCTTCATACGCCAAACGTAGCGGTACGCTGAGTCGGGCGAAGCTCGGGGAGGCTCGCGATCGGACTCGCGAACGCCGCGCTCGACCGGGCCGACCGCACCGAATTCGCCAACCTGCGGGCGGAGGTGCGGCTTACGCTGTGCCGCTGCTATCGCGGGCTCGAACGGCCGGATCGCGCCGTGGCTGCCCAACTGATCCGCGGGCGCGCCCTCGTGGGCGGCGTGGCTAACGGCGTGGCTGACGGCGGCGGTAAACCAGTTGTCGCATCGGTACGCCAGCCGGTTTGCTACCACCGTGACCGCTGTTACGGATCTCATCCGTCCCGACCGCTATCCACGTTCCTCCCGCTACGACCCGTTGTGGCTGATCGGCCTGGACATGGGCCCCAACCCGTTGTGGCTGCTGGAGGATCTTGCCCGTGATCTGGATCTGCGCCCGGGAATGCGGGTCCTTGACCTGGGCTCCGGCAAGGGGGCGACCTCCGTCTTTCTCGCCCGCGAATACGGCGTGCATGTCGTGGCGGCCGACTGGTGGATCAGCGCGGCCGAGGCTGAGAAGGTCTTCGCCGCAGCGGGCGTCGGCGACCGCGTCAAAGCCGTGCAGGCAGAAGCGCACGCTCTGCCGTTTGAGTCCGATAGCTTCGACGCCATCGTCAGCGTCGACGCTTTCGAGTACTTTGGCACCGCTGACAGCTATCTGCCATATCTGGTGCGCTTCCTGCGCTCCGGTGGTCAACTCGGCATGGCCACGCCGGCGCTGCGGCGCGAGATCCGTGAGATGGGCGCCATCCCGGCCCACATCAAACGGGTGGTCGGCTGGGAGGCGATCGCCTGGCACACCGCCGAGTGGTGGCGGTTTCTGTGGGAGATCACCGAGCTGGTCACCGTCACCTCCGCGCGGTTGCAGGACGACGGGTGGGGCGACTGGCTGCGCTGGGCTCGTGCCTGCGCGCAGGTCCAGCCCGCCGGGGATGTTGGCAACCAGCCGGTGCTGGAGATGCTGGCGGCCGACGGAGGGGACTTGCTGGCCTTCGCGCTCGTGACGGCGCTGAAGAACTGAATCGCTGTCAGCGGATGCCGGCGGACCCGGAGTGCAGCGTGAAGGACTCCGCGGGCAGTTCGGCGAGGAACGCCTCGGCTTCTACAAGTTGGTCTATGTGCCGTACGCCCGGCGGCATGCCTGCCCGGAGGAGACGCCTGACCACCTGGGCGGTGAAGATCGCGGTGGCCCGGCACTCCTGACGCCCAGCGGCGGCGAACCAGATCCGCTTTTCGGCTGCCCCGTTGGCGGCCGCGTGGATGACAAAGCGATCCGTGCCGGCGCGCCAGCGGGTCAGGGCGGCGTGCAAAATGTTGTTGCCCCCCAACCGCCGTACCAACGCGAAGAATCCGGCGGCGCGGAGGGAGAACAGGATGCGGGTGAGCATCGCAGAATCGAAGCAGATCCGGGTGGTGACCGGAATACCCAGGGTCGAGGTGAGGGTGTGTTGGTCCGAGAACGCAAACGCGTGCGTCCTGCGCCGCCCGAACCCGGGCAGCCAGGTGCGGACCCGCGCCGGGGACGGCGGAGCGGCACGATCAATCCGCTGACCGAGTTGCTCCACCGTCCATCTCAACGAGTCGCTGCCGTGATCCCCGCCCGCGCCGAGCAGCACGGTGATGTCCACAGAACGCGCAGTGGGCAGCCGGTCGACGCAAAGGCGGGCAAGCACGTTTGTCAGGCCGGGCGCAAGGCCGACGCTGAGAATGGCGGTCGCGGCGTTCGACACTGCCACCTCGTGCAGGCGATGGATGGAGTCCAACACGGCCGCCGTGGCGCAGATGTCCACATACCCGATGCCGCGGCTGAGGCATTCGCGCGCCAGCGCCTCGTTGGCACGCTCCACACACATCACGACCACGTCGGCGTTGTGCAGTATCGAGTCGAACTCGTCTGGCCGGTAGACATCGAACCGCTGTGCCGTCAAGCCGTTCGGTACGCGTCCGGTCAGCTCCCGAGCCCGCTGAAGACTCCGGCCGGCCACCACAACCCTGCCGGGAAACCATTGGCCCAGAAGCGGTGCGAGGACCTGCCCGACCGCGCCGTATCCGCCGACGAGCACGATCCTTCCGTCACCGGTCACCGCCGGTTCTCCCTGGTCCATGCGACCGCCACCGCGATACCGGCCACCAACGTCAGCACCCCGGTGCCCTGGAAGAAGAGGTCGTTGGAGATCAAGGCATCACCCCCGGCGGGGTAAAGCCGCTGTGCCAGCCCTGCGTCGACCTGCCGCAGGATCACATACAGGGCGTGGTTGTAACCCCCTTCGTACAGCCCGAGAAGTGCCACCCAGAAGATCAGGACCAGGCTGTGGTACCCCTTGCGCGCCCACGGTTTGGCCGCGCCGAGCCGATGAAGCCACAAGGTGATGGCTAGGATGGCGGTGAAGACGAAAGCGGTGACGGTACGTCCGGGGCTGCCGAACGAGAGCCCACCATAAAGGTGGTGCGTGAAGGTCACGGCCCACAGCAGGACCACTAGTTTGGCGGTCAAGGGTCATACCTCCCTCAGGCTGTCAAGAAGCTCGTACGGGTAAGGCTTCGACCGGTCGCTT
>DASUXL010000067.1:0-9358 GCA_036377915.1 Candidatus Limnocylindrales bacterium | reverse complement strand
CTACAGCCCCACCACACCTGTAGCGTTCCTCCGCCACAAAATCGCGGCCACCCCCCTCGGGCCCGCTCTATCGGCGGAGGAAGTTCTCCAGGCCGGCCAGGTCGTCGGTGTTGATGTGGTCGACGTCCGCGGCGACAAGCTCCCGCCAGATCGCGTCGCGCTCGGGACCGGCCGCGTCGGGCGTGGCCCAGAAGCGCACCCGCTGGCCATCGCGGTGAGCCGTCTCGACGATCAGCCGCAGCCGGTCGCGCTCGGCCGAGGGCATCTCACCGATGCCCCGCCAGGTGAACACATTGGTCCAGTTGTCGCTGATCAGCGGGGCGAAACTGGCCGGGGCGCCGCTGCCGAGGTCGCCCATGCGCCCATCGTAGAAGGCGTAGCGCACGGGCTGGGCGGCCATCAGGTCGCGCGGCCGGTCGCCGCTGATGACCGCGGTGACCGCGCCGCGGCGAACCTGCCCGGACACATAGGTGGTCAGCATGAAGCGATAGTCGCGCAGCACCCGATCCAGTACCGCATAGGTTGCCGCACCGGTGTTCTTGATGTCGATCAGCAGCTGCAGCCGCTGCCCGCTCGCCCGGAACACCTTGCCGTGGTTTGCCCGCACCCGCGCCGCGAGCGGGTCCAGGTAAAGGCTTTGCAGGGTGCGCCCGGGACGCAGGTCCTGCGGGTCGTGCCCGACCAGCAGCTCACCGCCGACGAGGAAGATGTCGGCCTCGACGCTGGTGAAACCGTGGTCAAGCGCGTCAAGCAGCGGGCGCTCGTGCAGATAGTCGTTGTGGGCGTGGGCTTGCGGCAGCGGGCGCACGGGCCGGCCGCCGAGACCGACCTTCTCGCCCGGCAGCGCGACGTCCGCCACCACCGGCAGGTGGTCGGATGCGGTGGCGCTCAACGGCGAAGTGACAACGGCGATCGTGCGGGTGACCACATCCGCGGACTGCAGCACGTAGTCGATCCGGAAGTTCGGGTCCTCGGCCGGATAGGTGTGGCCCTCGCCGGCACCCGCGGCCTCCCACGCGTCGACCAGATCATCGACGAGGGTTTGGATTTCGGGGGTACCGGGTGTGGCGTTCAGATCGCCGACAAGGATGACCGACTCGTCCGGCGTCCCGATGAGCTGCTTGATGGCTTGGGCCTGGGCGACCCGCTCGGCCGCGTCGTTGTGTTGCAGGTGGGTGTTGTACACCTGGACCGGCACCCCGCGCACGTTGATCCGCGCCCGGAGCAGGCCGCGCTGCTCGTGGTTGCCGAAGCGGGGCAGGAAGGTGTTGTCCCAGTTCAGGATCGGGGCGTTGGACAGGATCGCGGTTCCGTACTGCCGGCGCGGATCGCCGGGTGCGGCAGGGTCGAGGTCGAGGTTGGCGCCGTACACGACGTGCATGTTCAGCTCCCGGGCAAGCCAGCTCGCCTGGTCGACGAACTCGCTGCGGGAACTCCAGTGCCGGTCGACCTCCTGCAGGCCGACGACGTCCACATCGGACTGCCGGATCACCTCCGCGATGCGGGCGAGGTCGAGCCGCTCATCGGTTCCGGCGCCGTGGTGAATGTTGAACGACATGACCCGCAACGGGCGGTCCGGCGCCTGCGGCTGGCCGGCGACCGCCGGTGCGGAAACGACAGCTGTGGCGATGAGGGGTACGGCAAGGGCGAGGAGTGCTCGGCGCGTCGACATGCGGGTGAGCATGCCGACGCGAGGTGACGTCCGGTCAAACTGCCCCCAAAACGTTGCCGAACTTGGCCTTGGGCTCCCTCGCAGCGGTGGTGTGAATCATTAACGGCATGCTATAACGAATGCGAATCAATCACTGAAGAAGGGTTGCGTGGCAATATCTAGATCCTGAAACTTTCCAACATGTGTGCAATGTAGAGGGCCTTTTTAACTCCACCGATTGAGGATGGAAGGGAAGGATGAGGATCACCAAGCTTACGCGTGCCTTCGGCGTCGCCTTGGCCATGTCGCTCACTTTTGTGGCAACGGCCTCATACGGCCAGGTCGCACAGGCACAGACACAGGCACTCGCCGCCGAGAACTTCACCCTGGTGATGCTGCCGGACACCCAGTATGCCTCCGAGTTCTGGCCCGAGGTGTTCAGGGCACAGATGCAGTGGGTGGACAACCAGCAGGCCGCCAGCAACATCCGGTACGTGCTGCACGTCGGTGACGTGGTCGACAACTCCGACCAGGTGTTCCAGTGGAACAACAGCAAGAGCGCGATGGGCCTGCCCACCGACGACGTGCCCTACATCATCGGCCCGGGCAACCACGACCTGGACTCGACCACGACGCGCGCCGCGACCAGGTACAACACCCACTATCCGCGAAGCACCTTCACCGCGTTGCCCTCGTTCGGCGGGACCTTCCCCGCCGCGCAGAACGACAACACCTACCACACCTTCACCGCGGGCGGCGTGGACTGGCTGGTGGTCGCGATGAAGTACGCGCCAAGCGACGCGGAGATCACCTGGGCGAACCAGATCGTGTCGGCGCACCCCGGCCACAACGCCATCCTGGTCACCCACGCCTACCAGAACGGCACCACAAAGGACACCAACGGCAACAAGCTGTGGACCAACCTGGTCAGCCGGCACGCCAACTTCCGGTTCACGTTCTCCGGCCACTACGTCAACGCCGGCGTGATCACCCAGAACGGGGTGAACGGCAACACCGTCCACCAGATCCAGGCCGACTACCAGAACAGCACCCAGCGCGACCCCAACAGCTACCTGCGGGTCATGACGTACAACGCCACCACCGACAGCCTGGACATCAAGACCTACTCGCCCTTCCTCAACAGGTTCATGACTGACGCGAGGAACCAGTTCGTCCTCAGCAACATCAGGCCGGTCCGTCCGGCGTGGAGCGCCATCGTCGACAACACGACCGCGGGCGGGTTCACCGCCAGTGCGAACTGGGGGACCTCCACCTATTCGACCCAGCGGTACGGCACCAACTACCGCTTCGCCACCCCCAACACCGTCGCCAGCGATGTGGCCTGGTACAGCGTGAACATCCCGGAGACGGCGAACTATCAGGTCTCGGTCTGGTACCCGGATGACCCCGGCTACAACGACTCCACCCCCTTCCATATCGTGACGCCGAGCGGCAACCAGGTCGTGCGCGTGAACCAGCGCGCCAACGGTGGTCGATGGGTGTCACTGGGCTCCTTCACCTTGGCCGCCGGCACCGGCAACAAGGTGGGCGTCAGCCGCTGGACCGCCGGCACCGGCTATGTCATCGCCGACGCGGTGCGGATCACTCGCGCAAGCTGATACCTATGTGGAGGTACGGCAACCCCCGCCGTACCTCCACAACAGCATCGCCGTAACATCCCCACGGAGGGTGTCTCGTGATCACCACGATCCTGCTCACCGCCGCGATCGCCGTCCACCCGGGTAACCCGTTCTCGGTCGACCATCTTGTCGAGCTGACGCTGCACAAGGATCGCGTCGACGTCGCCGCCGTGCTCGACCTCGAGCAGATCGCGACGAAGCAGCTGACGCCGGACTGTGCCGCGTTCGCCTCCCAGCTGGACGTGCGCGTCGGCCCGGATGCTCTGCATTGGACAGTCCAATCACAGCTGCTGGAGCGGCAAGGAGCACCGGGCCTGGAGACCAGCCGGCTCACCTGCAAGCTGTCGGCCCCGGCCGCGCTGAGCGCACCGGCGACCGTCTCCGTGGTGAACCGGCACTGGACCGACCGGGAAGGCATCAACCAGATCGTGCTTGTCGGCGAGGGCGTCTCCCTGCCCGCCGACCTGGCGGCGTACGAGCGGTCGGCCGAGCTGTCCGTGCAGCCCGGTGCCGACGCGCCCCGGCCCGCCGCCCCCGCGAGCGCCCCGCCGGAACGCAATTGGCTGCAGCGCGGCGAGGACTGGCTCGCCCGCGCCATCGGGGACCCGACCCCGCTCGTCCTGCTGCTCGCCGTGCTCATGTCGGCCCTTCTGGGCGCGGCACACGCGGCACTTCCCGGGCACGGCAAGACCGTGATGGCCTTGTACATGGCCGGCCGGCAAGGGCGGCGGCGTGATGCGGTCATCGTGGGCGGCACTGTCACCCTCACCCACACCGCCGGCGTGCTGATCCTGGGCGTCGCCACGACCGCGTTCGCGGGGCTGGCCGCGGAGTCCGTGCTCAAATGGCTCGGCCTGGCCAGCGGCGCCCTCATCACGGTCGTTGGCATCGGCATCCTCGTCAGCGGCCTGCGCCACCGGCGCGCCCATAATCAGGACCATCACCACGGCCGGCCACACCATCACCACGGCCATCACCACGGCCACGATCATCAGGGCCATGACCATCACGGCGGACTGGCGAGCCATGACCATCACGGCGGACCGGCGAGCCACGACCATCAGGGCCACGAGCATCACGGCCACGGCCATCATCACGGCCATCACGACCACGCCGATCGGGGCCGCAAAAGCCTTACGGTCCTTGGCATCGCCGGTGGCCTCGTGCCCAGCCCGACCGCACTGGTCGTGCTGCTCGGCGCGGCCGCGCTGGGCCGCCTCTGGCTCGGCATCGTCCTGATTGTCGTCTATGGCTTGGGCATGGCGGCGACGCTGACCGCCGCGGGACTGTTGCTGGTGCGGGTACGCGATCGCTGGACATGGCTCGGCCGCCTGACCGTGCCGGCGGAGGCGACCGGATCTGTCATCATGGTGCTGGGATTCGGCCTGGCGGCGCGTGCCGCATTCGCCTTCTGACCGGGCAGCGAGGAGTTCCAGTGCGACTCGAGACAGGACGTTTGGTCGCGACCGCTCTCGCAGGTCTGGCGCTGGCGGGAGCGTCCGCGTGCGGCAAAGCGGCGCCGGACGCGTCCGCGGAAACGACCGCGTCCGCGACCACGACCGCGTCCGCTGGAGCGGGCGATTCGAAGACCGCGTGCGACGCCGTCATCCGGGCCCGCAAGACAGCCCTCGATGCGCTTGCACCGGTGTCGATTGCCCTTGCCGGGAACGGACTTTCGGCGGACGGCATCGCCAAGGCCACCGATGACCTGAAGGCGGCCTTCACCACCATGCACCTTGGCGTGGCCGCCGCCGCCGAGCACGCCGGCGACCCGGACCTCAAGGCAAAGCTCTCCGAGTATCAGATGTCGGTGGAGCAGGCGATCGTCGTGGTCGAGGGGGCGGATGGTGACCGGGCGGAGCTTGCGTCCGCGATCGAGCTGCCGGCGATGCGGAGCGCGGAGAAAGCCGTCATGGACGCCTGCCCCTGACGCTCGACAGGACGATCACGCGACTTTCTCGATGAGAGGGACGATTTCGCCGGGCGAGGGGAGGGCGAGCACCTCCTGGCGCAGCTCCACGGCCCGCTGCCGGTACCCGTCAGAATTCATGAGAATCCTGCAGGAGTCGAGGATCAGCCCGGGATCGACGTCCTCCGAGACGATCTGGCGAGCGGCCCCGTAGGCGTCGAGCCGCCGAGCGGTGTCGGTCTGCTCGGCGTTGCGCGAGATGAGCAGCTGCGGAAGCCCGGCAAGCAGGCAAGCCATTGTCGTCCCGGCACCGACGTGGTGCACGGCCAGGTCGCAGGCGGGCAGGATGCTGGTCAACGGCAGCCAACCGGCGTGGATTACCCCTTCCGGTAAGGGTTTCAGCTCCTCGACGATCTCGTCGGCGACGCCGACGACCAGCTCCAGACCGAGCGTCGGCAGGGTCCTGAGCAGTTCGGCGAACAGGTCCATGCCACCGATCTGGCGGCTCTCCACGCCGACGAACTTCGGCTCGACCGTGCCAAGGGTCAGCAGGAGGCGCGGCTTCGTGCGTTTTTCAAACACCCACGGGGGTACCGGGCCCGGCTTGTCGTAGGCGACATAGCGCATCGGCTGTCCGGGTCTGGCGTCGGGCCTGCGCACCGGTGGCGGGCAGTTGTCAAGGCGCAGCGCGGGTTCGGGGAGTCCTTCAAAACCGAGGTCGTTGAGTTCCGGTGCGAATTCGACGATTCCCCACTCGTCGCACTCCTTGCGGTACCCCATCCCGATCCCGTGCTCGACCCAGGGAACACCGCACGCTGCCGCCGCCGCACCGCCCGCATACATGTGCGGTTCGGCGAGCACGACGTCGGGCTGCCACGCCTCGACGGTCTCGATTGTGCGCGGCAGCACCCGCGCGGACAGCCGCCCGAAGCCGCGGCCGATCTGCTCAAGCGCGGCGTCCTCCTCCGGCGCGGCGGCGAACTCGTTGCCCTCCCGGTCGTGCAGCATCACCTCTTTCATCATCATGAAGCCGTACGTCGGGGTGAACGGCAGCCCGGAGCCGTTGACCATCCCGGCCATCGGCTCGGGGCCCGCCACCAGCACCTCGTGCCCCGCGGAGCGCAGAGCCCACGCCGTGGGCACGACCGGGTTGTACAGCCCGTACGCCGGGCCGGTGGTTATCAGGATCCTCATGTGCGCCACCGTAGGGAGAGCGGGCCGAACCTGACTAGAACCGTTCTGCAATCCGTTCGGCGACCATCATCGCGGGCAGGTTGGTGTTGCCCGAGGGAAGGTCGGGCATGATCGAGGAGTCGGCCACCGACAGGCCCGGAACCCCTTGCACCGCACCGCGTGCGTCGACGACAACGCCCATTGCGCAGGTGCTCACCGGGTGGTGGTAGGTGACCACGTTGCTCGCCACCCAAGCGTCCAAAGTGGAGTCGTCGGCCGGATCGGGAGCCGGGTTCGCCGGCTCGCCGTGGATCAGCGACGCCAGCGGCTCGGCCGCGACGAGCCGCAGCAGGTGCCGCGCGCCTTCGCGCAGGAGCACCACGTCGTCGGGGTGGGTGAGCAGGCCCAGATCGATCCGTGGGGGAGTGTCCGGATCGGACGAACGGAGCCAGACCCGACCGCGCGACAACGGTTTCAACAGCGCCACCCCGATCAGGAACGGCGTGGGTTCGGAGGCGGGAGTGGGCGGGCCGATCGGCGGCGGAGCGCCTGTGAGCAGTTGCAGATCCGGTGCCCCTGAAGGATCGGCGCCGGAGCTGTGCATCGTCACGACGGCCTGGTACGGCGGGGGCGGCATGCCGGGCGGCCCGGTCACCTTCAGCGTGAGCAGCGCGTGGTCCTGTAATCCTTCGCCCACACCGGGAAGCTCGGCCACCTGCCCGCCCGGCCCGATCCCGGAGCGCAGCAGGATCGCCGGGCTGCCATACGAACCGGCCGCGAGGACGACGGCATCGCCGAGAATCGTCTCTCCTCCGGCGAGAAGTACCCCGATCGCGCGGCCGTTGACGACGTGCACGCGGTCCACTAACGCGCCGGGGCGGATGGTGAGATTCGGCCTGGCGCGGACCGCCGGCCCGAGATAGGTCAACGCGGTGCTCTGCCGCACCCCGTCCAGCTCGTTGACCGGCACCGGGCCGGCGCCCACCGCCCACGGCCGGTTGTGGTCCTCGATACGCTTGTGCCCCAAGGCGACCGCCGCCTCAAGGAACGCAGCCGCAGGCGCTGAGAGGACTTCGTAGCGCCGGATGCGCACCGGTCCCTCGGCGCCGTGCCACTCATCGGCACCGAAGTCCAGATCGGACTCCAGGCGCTTGAAGCACGGCAACACCTCGTCGAAGGACCATCCCTCGTGCCCGGCCCGCGCCCAGCCGTCATAGTCGGCAGGCGACCCGCGCAGCGCGATGCTGGCGTTCACCGCCGAGCAGCCGCCGAGCAACCTGCCGCGCGGCAGCGGGATGGGAGTGCCACCGGGCAGTGGCTCGGAAAGGTACCCGTCCCAGATGACCTCCGGCCCGACGGTGCCGGGCGGAGCATCGGGTCCGGCCTCAAGCAGCAGCACGCGGCGGGCCGGGTCCTCGCTCAGCCGTGAGGCGAGTACCCCTCCCGCCGACCCGCCTCCGACGATGATTACATCAGTCACAGGTAACCCCCGGAGACTCGGACGATCTCGCCGGTGATGCCGCCGTTGGCCGCCGAGCACAGGAACACGACGGTGTCAGCGACCTGCCGTGCCGTGGCAAGCTCACCCGTCGGGGTGAGCCTGCGGTGCTCCTCGACGACCAGGGCGAGCGGCGGTGGGATGAAGGGCGGCTGGACGAATCCGGGCATCACGATGTTGACCAGCACGCCGTCAGGGCCCACCTCCCAGGCGAGGCTGCGGGTCAGCCCGTGCAGGCCGGCTTTGGCGGCGGTGTAGAGGGCCGAGTTGGGTACCCCCCGCTGGGTGTGAATGGTGGAAAGGGTGACCACCCGCCCGGCGCCGCTGTGCCGGATGACCGGCAGGGCGGCGTGCGTGATGCGCATTGTCCCCTTGAGGTTGGCGTCGAGCTCCGCCTCCCACTCCGCGGTCTGGTCGAAGGATGTGAGCCGCGGCCCTGGGCCGGTTTCGGGCCAGCGCACCGCGCAGTTCACCAGCACGTCGATCGCGCCCCACCGGCCGACCACATTGGACACCACCTCGCCGGCACTGCCTGCGTCGTCGAGCGAGAACGGCAGCACGTGCGCCGACCCGCCCGCGGCCTCCACGTCGACGGCCACCTTCTCGGCGGCCTCGCGGTTGCCGTGGTAGGTGATGGCGACCCTGGCACCCTCGCGCCCGAAGGCGGTGGAGATCGCCGTACCGAGGCGGCTCGCTCCGCCGGTCACCAGAACGACTCGATCACGAAGCCCGATTTCCATGCCGGCGAAGCTAAGCCGACACGCCGAAATCCGGCTCGAGTCCGCCTCGAGCAGCGTTGCGGTAACGTCACCGGCGATGACCGACGCATACCTCGCCCACTGGCGCCTCGCGGTGCAGCGCATCACGCGGCAGGTCGACGGCGACCCGGCGGCGGTGGTGCGGTGGCTGGGCGCGGTGCAGGCGCAGGACTACCTTGCCGGCCTGTGGGCGGTGGGGCTGCGCACGCGCGACTGCACGGAAGCAAAGGTCGAGCAGGCGATCGCGGATCGCACCATCGTGCGCACCCACTTCATGCGCAACACCGTTCACCTCGTCCCGCCGGAGGACCTGCGCTGGATGATGCGCCTTGTCGCGCCGCGCATCCGCATGATCATCGACAACATCGCCCGGCAGGGCAAGCTCGGTCTCGACGAGAGTGTCTACGCCAAGAGCAACGAGATAATCGCCAAGGCGCTCGTGGGCGGCAACCAGATGACCCGGCCGCAGCTGGCCAAGCTGCTTGAGGAGGCGGGCATCGCCACCGAGGGGCGGCTCACCCTGATCACGCAGCGGGCGCAGACCGACGGCATCATGTGCCACTCGGTGCGCAAGGGCGCCCAGTATGGCCTGGCGCTGGTGGACGACTGGCTTCCGCCCGGCCGCGACCTGACCGGCGAGGAGGCGCTTGCCGAGTTCGCCCGGCTCTACTTCCGCGGCCACGGCCCGGCGACGCTGCAGGACTACGCGTGGTGGTCGGGGCTGACCCT